>CAIRGA010000126.1 GCA_903877935.1 uncultured Hyphomicrobiales bacterium | reverse complement strand
TCCCGATGGCAGAACGGCTTGTCCCGTCCATTGCGAATTGGTCCCAATCGGTGCGGGTTTGCTGGTGGTCTGGGTTGGCAAACCAAGATCATTCAACGAATTGGTTGGATTATAGACCTGAATATTCTGATAGCGGTTTTCAGGCAGCTGAGCGTCGGAACCAAGCTGTGCCGGATCAACCTTGAAGGTTAAGGAACGCGCCGCAACGTCAAAGCCGACCACGATTGGTGGGTTGTTCGTGTCGACCCAGTTGGCGGGCTTACCGAAATCATTGTGGCGCGCGTTAAGCTGCTCGTTCACTTTTGCTTGCGCAAGGCTGATGAGATCTTCGCGCGTCAGATCCTGATAGTTCAACTGTTGTGATTTTACGCCTGTCGTCGTCTCGGCCGCTGGCGTACCCGTGGCGCCTGCCGTTCCGAGAAGGTCAATTTCGAGCGGTGGGCTCAGAGCAATCGAGGTGCCTTCAGCCGTCGTGCTCGACAGATTAATATTGAAAACGTCATTGCCGGGATTAACCGCGCCGCTGGCGTCACGATAGGTATCGCTGATGCGGAATGATTTTGCATCGCTGAATTTAGCGTTCACAGCGCGCGTCATTTCGGCGGCTAGTTCATCACCCGTATAGGAGCCTGCACCGATGCTGATCGATTGTGGTGTCGAACCATCCACACTCACCGTGAACATGTCCTTACCCCAATAGGTCGAGGTGTTGACGGCAGCATTGGCTTCATGGGTTGATGAATAAGAAGCAGGATCGGTAACAATCGTCACCTTGTTGGCATCTGTGTCACCGAAGTCGAAGCCCTTGGTGTTTTGAATTTCGCCGACAACCTTTGCCGGTGTCGAGGAAACTTTCTTCACCTGATCGTCTTGATAATAAAGCGGTGATGGCTGATTGGCCACAAAGCTCGGGTCGAACTGGGTTGGATCCGTCGTGGTCTGGCCGAATTTATTGACATAAAGCGTTGCGCTCTGTGCATCCTTCGCCGTGATCAATGACGGGTTCAATTCCTTATCGCCGACGAACACATGCGTCATCCACTTGTTGGTTGGATCCGTGTCGGTCGAGTTGCTGGTCTTGACGTAATAAATCGTCGAAATCGTTGGGTTGCCGAGGGAGTCATAAATCGTGATCGACGTCGACTTGTTAAAGGTCGTCGGATCATTGTGGTTGAACACATACGGGTTGCTGGCGGTATATTTTGGATCCTGCGGAATGATCGCGGCGTCAGCTGGGAGGTTAAGACCCAACTGAATAAGCGTCGTCGCGTTGGGAAGGCCAGACTTAACCGGCAATTGAAGATTGGTAGCGCTTGCTGCACCCGTCGATGTCACCGATCCGTCATCGTTGACCGGGAAGACTTGCAGGTACTGGCCCTTATCATCAACCACGTAACGGTCATTGTTAACGCTGAACGAACCGTTACGGGTATAAACCGTCTGGCTCGAGGTAAGGCTTGGCTTCATCGCAAAGAAGCCCTGACCCGAAATTGCCAAATCGAGAGCGTTCAATGAGGACTGAATATTACCCTGTGTGAACTGCTGTTTGATCGACTTCAAAATCGTACCAGAACCCACCGCACTCGAGGCGTTCTGCAAAGGCGACGTTGCGAAGATATCGCCGAATTCTGCGCGGGACCGTTTAAAGCCCGTGGTGCCGACGTTGGCGACGTTGTTGGAGATGGTCGAAATGTCTGCCTGTGCGCCGTTAAGGCCGGTGAGCGAGGTATAGAATGACATGGGGTTACGCGCCTTTCCGAAGAATGTGTTCTAATGGTTCGATTAGAATTTGAAGCTCTTGATGTCGGTAAGATTGACCGTGCCGGCACCGCCAACTTTGAAGGTCTGAGGATCGGTGCCCGTTGGAACTGGGGCTTCCGTAATTGGTCCGTAGACGTCGGTGGAGGTTGCTGTCTGCGCACCACCATTCGTCATCAATGCTTTCACATTGTAAGAATTATCACCAACAAGATTGCCCGAAGCGTCCTTGCCATCCCAGCTGAAGCCAACAAGGCCTGCAGGGTTCGCGCCAAGGTCGATGGATTTAACCAGTTCACCCGTCGAACGTGTAATCTGAAGCGTTAAGCCTGCTGCTGAGCTTGGCAGATCAACCGCACCGCTAATGCCGCCGGTTGAATCGGTGAGCGCGGTGCTGCCCGGGACAAGAACCGATTTGCCGATGAAGCTTGCCGATGTTGCAATTCTGTTTTGCGCAATCTCGGTTTGCACGCTGCTCATCGTAGTATTGAGCTGTTGGATACCCGTGACCGTCGAGAACTGCGCCATCTGTGCAATCATCTCGGTATTGGATTGTGGTTGGAACGGATCCTGATTGGACATCTGGGTCGTCATCAACTTTAAGAAATCGCTTTGATCGAGATTCGATTTCGGCGCCACAGGCGTCGTTGAAGACGTCGCGGGCTTGGCTCCAATCTTTGCAAGCAAGGCGTCAAGCGATTGCTGTGCTGTAGGAGATACACCTGAAGTTGATGTCGGTGAAACGCTCGCCATGATTTGTTGTTCCTAAAGTTTACTTGCCGACGTTGATGGTTTTAAGCAGGAGGGTCTTTGCGGTTGAAAGAACCTCGATATTGTTTTGATACTGGCGCGATGTCTCGAGCATATCGACCATTTCTGCGTTCTGATCGATGGGCGGCGCGTAGATGTAGCCATCTTTATCCGCCATCGGATGATTGGGTTCGTAGCGCTTTTCCGGATCTGCTTTAGAGGCTTCGATGCCAACCGTATCCACCGTCGCAATGCCGTTATTACCTGGCACATTGGCGTATTGGGTTTCGAAGATTGGCTTGATGGGCTTGTAGACATTGTCCGGGCTGCCCGAGATCGACATCACGTTGGCCAGATTACTGGCAACCGTGTTGAGGCGAACCTGCTGAGCGGCCATAGCGCGGCCAGCGACATCAAAAATGGTCAGCGATTTCATTACTCACCTTTCAGAGCGCTTTTGAGGGTCTGGATACGACCACTCAAGAATTGAAGGGTTGCTTCGTAATGCGTCGCGTTTTCAGCGAATTGAAGCTGTTCAACATGGAGCTCGACGGTGTTGCCATCGAGGGAAGGGGAGACCGGCACGCGGTATTTAACGTCTGCGGACTCAGCCGAGCCGCCGACTTCAATATGATTGGCTGCCGTTGTTACAAGATCACCGCCACCGAGCGCATTTTTGAACGCCGATGCGAAATCAATGTCGCGCGCCTTAAAATGCGGCGTCGCGGCATTGGCAATATTCGACCCGAGGATATCAAGACGCTTCTGTCGTAATGACAGCGCGGTTCCATCCTGTTTCAAAAATTTGTCGATCGCGTTCATAACTGTCTCACTTAGCCGGATCACCGGGTTCAGAGACATATCAGCAACTATCGTGCCAAGTTATTTGTAGTGCAAGAACAACGCGTTAAGCGGCTAGGCCGCGTGCTTATAGGAAACCTGGGGGGGGATTGTTCTTGCCGTCCTGGCCCATGATCTGCCGGAGAGCTGCGGCAAAATTACCGGCGCCTTTGCGGCGCTTTTCTTCACCATCCAACTGACGGCGCAAAATCACATCGCCGGCCCAATCCGGACCTTCGAGCGTGTAACCACCATATTCTTTAAGGAGCTCGCGAATGGCGTCCAGAAATTCGACTTGGGTCATGGCAGGGTTCGCCTTGTGTCAGGCGAGTAGGTCGAAAGCCTGCCGCCGTTCAGCTGCGTTTGTTGGCATACGCGAGACCAGCGCATAGAGGGTCGAGGCGTAATGCTGCATGAAAACGGGCTCAAAGGCGATCCGAGCCTCAAGCCGTGACATAGCCGGAACAGCATCGGAGGGTGCGCCGCGCGGAAGATAGACTTGCCGCGCAGGGTCGCTAGGGCCGGTTGCCGACCGATAACTGCCATTAGAGCTGTTATTGGCCTGCCGACGGCGGTATTCCGGCGAAAATTGAACGACAGTCGACGCCAGCTCAGGCGAAAGAAGGGTTGTGTCGGCTGACGGATCGGTTGGAATAACGGGACGGACGACGTCCGACGTCTCATCAATGGCGGCAATGCGAGGCGCGCCCGTAAGCGTCGGGAGATATTTTGACGAAGGCTGCTGAACAAAGGCTGCTGATGAGACGGCCATGGTGCTCCCCGCGATCGCTCGAGCCCCATCGGCCCCGCATACCCGCTGGTTACAACCAATACTAGATTTTCGAGTTCAGCGCTACGAAAAATAGTTAACACCCATCTCTCCCGGAAACGGTGTTTCCAGATTAATCAAGCCATTTTGATGAAAAGCCTCAAGGTAAGGCCCTTTTTATGCACCTTTTATGGTGCTGGATTTACCTGAAACCGATCCGTTCATTGCTCCAATTTGCTGTGATTTAGGATTAGCTGACCTGCTCGGTGAGGGACCGGAGCATATCGCTGCCTGTTTGAAGCGCTCGCGAATTGCCGTTATAGGCCTGCTGAGCGGCGATCATTTGCATGAGTTCAGAGGTGATATCGACGTTGGAATTCTCCAAGCTGCCTTGGGCGAAGGTTCCAAAGCCATCGCTTCCGCCGCGGCCATATTGCGCCACGCCTGAGCCTTGCGAGGCGGAAAACTTATTTCCGCCAAGGGCTTGCATTGCATTTTCATTTTCAAACCGGGCGGTCGCGATATAGGCAACCTTCACCGGATCGCCGCCAGCGGCGGGAACGACGCTGATCAGACCTTGCGAATTAATCGAGATCGAGCCGACATTCATCGGATCATTGCCGACCGATTTGAAGATATTGATCGGCTGCATATTGGGGCTTTGCAAGGATCCCGAGAGGGACTGATTGCCCATCAAAGGCGAACCGCTCTCGTCGACCAGATATCCGTCCGAATTCAAGGTTAGCTTACCGGCCCGTGAATAGGTTTCCCCGCCCGATGCCTGCGCCGATGTCGAGGAGCCAAAAACCATATAGCCTTCGCCTTGAAGGGCGACGTCCAGGCTATTGGAAGTTTGCAGAAGGGAGCCCTGCTCGATATCGCGCTTCATGCCGATGGTGGTGGCACCTTTACCGATTTGCGAATTCAGGATTGTAGCCGAGTCGGCCGCCATGAAATCACCGAATTCGGCGTTTGATTTCTTAAACGCAACCGTATTGGCGTTGGCGAGATTGTTCGAAATGGCGCTGAGCTCTTTGGAGGCCGCTGTCAAACCGGTGAGTGGTATTCTTAGCATGGTCGTTTAGGCTCCAATCGTCAGCCATCATGTGCCCGATATCGGGATGGCAAGGGTAATCTGACGATTGATTAGCAAGTCTTATGCCATTTTAGTTGATCGGAATTTACATCCCATTATTGCGGTGCGACGAAACTATCATTAGGGTTGGATCAGTATTTCATCAGGTTCATCGCGTACGCGTTCCATGCTCAGTCCAAAATTACTTGCAGGCTTTAAGGCCAAATCCCGCGCCGTTGCAGCGGTACCTCGCCCTTTGGCCGATGTCCGAAACCAGCTCATCACGCGCATTGATGAATTTTGGCGCTATTTTTGTAACCCCGCCGATTATTCTTACGTTGAAAAGCGGATTGATGCCGATACCGGCAAACTCACGGAAGTGTTTATTCCAGGCCGTTGGCGGGACTCCCATCACATCGTCCAAATTCAAGACGGCAATGTCGTCATCTCGATCGAATGGGAGGGGCGTTTATTGCCTCTTACCAAAAAAGGCGATCAGGAGCTTGTGCTGGGTGTTGCCACGAGAGACCTGATCGAGCAGGTTTTGGCTGAAATCAAGCATTCCATCAAAATAGGCCGGATGGACGAATATCTCGTCTATGACCGTATCGAAATCCTTAGTCCTCCGTCATCCACTTCCTAAGGTGGCCAACGGCTGCTTTTTTAATTTGCGAAATGCGTCCAACCGATACCGATAAGGTCTCGGCAATTTCTTCCAAATTCATCTCTTCAACGTAATAAAGTTGAAGCACCAGCGCATCGCGCTCCGGCAATTTCTTGAGATTGGCGACGAGCCTTTCGCGCGTTTCCATTGTTAACAGTGCATTTTCCGGTGTCGGGCTTTCATCGGCAAACCACACAGAATGGTCATCATAAATTTCGTCGAGCGATTTATCCGCCACGCGACTGATCTGATCGTTCCAGCCTTGCAGTTCGGCGATGCTGATTCCCAATTTAAGGGCGACCAAGGTAAGATCATCGCTGTTGCCACCCTCCGACGCCACTGCCCGACGGGCCGCGGCAATTTGATCGCGGCGCGTCACCGCCGTTCGCGTCAAGGTCAGGTTGTTGCGCACATGATCGACGAGGGCGCCGCGCACGCGAATGGAAGCATAAGAGCCAAAAGTGGCTTCACCCGTATCTTGGAAACGCTGGGCAGCTTCAATAAGCGCCGTCATTCCGATTTGAATCATATCGTCGATATCGAGCAAGTCCCGCACGCGGCCATGAATTTGCCAAGCAATCTTGCGTGCCAACGGCATATGCGTTCGCACCAGATTATTGATGGCCTCACTGCTTGTGGCGGTCATGGGGTATGCCCGGAGTCCCATAGCCTTAGGCTCCCGTCGCTGCGGTTCGGACGTAATCGGGCATGGGGCGGAAAAATCCAATCGCGCCTTCATCGACCATGGGCGGCTCAGTTAAGCGTATCTGCTCCGCAATTCGCAAAATGGCTTTCGCCGAAGGCGAGTCCGGGAAGCTTGCGATTACAGGTTCGCATCGACCAACCGCACGAACCAATTTGTCGTCGTCGGGTACAGTGCCCAAATGATTTAAGGACACTTTCAGAAACTTATCCGTAATGGCTCTGAAGCGTGAAAAAATCTGGTCGCCATGCGCCAAGCTTGGTGCGCGATTGACAATGATATCAAACCGCTCGCGCCCCGTTTCCTGATGCAAAACTTTGATCGATGCATAGGCGTCAACAAAGGCCGTCGGCTCGCCAATCACCACAACGATCACTCGATCGCACGCGGCAACAAAATCGATCACGTTCGATTCAACGCCGGCTGCCGTATCGACAATCAGATGATCCAGCTCGCCGGATAATTCGCTAAATCCGCGAATGATTTTCTGTCGTGTTTCGTCCGACAACCCCATGACTTCTGCAAGGCCGCTTCCGCCTGCGATCATCTTCACCCCGTGTTGGGACTCGACGATGGTTTCCGCCATGGTGCATGATCCCGACAGCGTGTCGGCGATCGTCCGGTTAGGACGGCAGCCGAGAACGAGATGGGCATTGGCGAGCGCCAGATCGGCATCAAAAATACCCACCTTTTGTCCGGCGCGATGAAGGGCGAGGGCCAGGTTGACGGAAAGATTTGTCTTTCCGACCCCGCCTTTGCCGCTCGTAATGGCTGTAGCCTGCGGACGTTTCATGCCAAATTCCGTTAGTTAAGTTGCTCGGCTTCACTGCCGACCAAGCTTGCGTGAATGACGCTTTCCAGCATATCCGAGTCGACTGCCATTAAGCCCTTCACAAGATGCGAAGTCGAAGCAAGATAAGCAATTCCCGGGCCACGTAGGCTAAGGAGGCTAAATGTCGATAGATTCAGCGGTGCTTCGTCGAGTTTCGTTAAAGCAAGGGCATCAAGGTTAGGATAGCGTGTCAAGATTCTGTCGATGGCATCGGTAGAAAGGTTGGATGCAATCGCGCCAACACTGGTCATGTTCGGCAAATCTTCACGGTGGCGTTCAAGGATATCCAAGAGCGCGCTATTTTCATGCGGCTGGCTTGGCATGTCGATAAAGAGCGACAAACGCTGACCGGAGTTTTTTGTCAGCTTTGCCAATTCGGATGGATGCTCGACATCAATCACCGGCACGTCCAAAATCCGCCCATAGGCACGTAATTGCTCAGCCGCGCCAAAGCGGGATGAGTCGGCATTCACAAAAGTCAGCTTCTCTTCGGGTGATTCCATACGCGCACGAGCGGCCATTTGGGCGAGTAGGGTGGTTTTGCCGGAGCCGCTCGGGCCCAAGGTGAGAACAACACGCGGGCCACCGGTTAATTGTGGCGGCGCCTTATGGACCATACGATCAGCCAAGAATTTCGCAAAGCGACGATCCGGATCAACCGAAGCAAGCGCGCCCGATTGGGCCAGGAAGACCGAGATCAGGGCAGGCGAGGCGCCGGCGGTTTTCAAGCCACTCAGCATCATTTCCGAACCGAGCATGGCGCGCATCTCACGGACCGAGCGTTCAATGGCTTCAAGGCGGGACGAGTCAACCGTTTCCGATTTTGGCTTTTCGACAGCCTTTGGCTCTGGCACTTCTTCTTTCGGAGCCGGCTTGAATTGAAAGGCCGATGGACGGAGAAGATCAGCCGCGCGGCCGCTTTCTGCGAGCACTTGCTGAAAGGTTTTACCGGCATGCGACGGTGACGGCGTTGGTGCGCTGCGCTCAACGATTTCCGTATCCTCGCCATCATCCTCGTCATCGAGGCCAAAGCTACGCTCGAGACCCAGCGACGCAAACATGGATTTTTTAGGCTCGTGACCGGCAATGATTTCAATGCCGCCGGGAACCTTACGGGTGGAAAGAATAACGGCGTCTTCACCGCATTGCTTCATCACCTTGGCCATGGCCTCACGGCTATCCTCAGCGACGATTTTTGTACGTTGCATCATGGCTTTATTCTCCTTATGCGCCGCCGATTACGGCAACAACAGTTACGCGTTTATTTTCAGGTAATTCTTTAAACGATAGGACAAGGCCGTCGGGTGCGACTTGACGCACGAGACTTGCTAATTCACGCCGCAACATCGGCGTTGTAATCACAACCAGTGTTTTACCGTTTTTGGCGAGTAGATTGCTCTGTTCTTCAAAGGCTTGCATCAGCTTTTGCGCAAGGCCCGGTTCAATCGCATTGCCCGTTTGACCATTCTGGCGGGCGTTTTGGATCATCAACTGCTCAAGGCCAGCGTCGATCGTTACAATCGGTAATTCTTCCTTCGGCGATGAGATGCGTTGGATCAAAATTGGTCCGAGCGCGATACGTGCCGCTTCTACGAGGTCATCGATTTCGCGGCCCTTTGAGCCCGAAACAGCCTCAAGAATACGCTTCATATCGGATATCGGAATCTGCTCGGCAATAAGTGCCTTTAACACCTGTGTTAGCTGCGAAAGCGAGACCATTTTCGGCACAACACCTTGCACGAGATGCGGCGAAGATTTTGCAAAATGGTCGATGATTTCTTGCACATCATCTTGGCCAAGCAAATCAGCCGCCCGCTGAATAAGAAGCTGATGCAGATGGGTCGCAATAACCGTTCCGGCGTCAACGACCGTATATTGAGCCGCAATGGCGCGAGGCTTATCAGCAGGATCAATCCAGACCGCATCAAGGCCAAAGGTCGGATCTTTAACGGCCTGTCCCGGGAGCACAAGATTTGTGTTGCTGCCTTGGATCGCCAGTAATTTACCGTTGATCACTTGGTCTTCAGCGACGATGACGCCTGCAATCGTAATCCGGTAGGCGGACGGCATGAGCGTCAGATCATCACGGATTCGAACCTGCGGAATAACAAAGCCAAGATCGCGTGACACTTGTTTTCTAAGGCCTGTAATGCGGGAAATAAGCGCGCCACGGGCTTGGTCTTCAATCAATGGAATGAGGCCATAGCCCACTTGTACCAAGAGCGGCGTTGTATTGGTGACGTCCTTGATCGAGACCTGTTCGCTATTGGCATCGTCTTCGGGTTCATCGGCACCAGGAAGTGCGGCTGCGGCGGGTGCGGCTGCAGCTTCTTCAGATGCCTTGCTGTTGCCAATATTACCATAATAAGCAATGGCACCTGCGATGCCCGCGGCTCCTAAGAAAAGAAGATTAGGCATGCCGGGCATAATACCAATCAAGGTCAATATGCCGGTAACAGGCCACCAAGCGCGTTTCAAACCGATTTGCTTCATCAATGTTTCGGTCAGGTCGGCGCCGCCCGCTTCACGGGTCACGATGATAGCGGTTGCAATCGACAACAGAAGCGATGGGATCTGCGCGACGAGACCGTCGCCGATCGTCAGTGTAATATAGGTTGAGGCCGCTTGGCTGGCAGGCAGACCATGCTGCACCATGCCAATCACCAAACCGCCAAGAATATTGACGCCGAGAATGATCACGCCGGCAATAGCGTCACCTTTCACGAACTTTGTCGCACCATCCATTGAGCCGTAAAAGTCCGACTCTCTGCCGACTTCCGCGCGTCTTTTGCGGGCTTGGTCGGGTGTCAGCAGGCCGGCATTAAGGTCGGCATCGATGGCCATTTGCTTGCCGGGCATTGCGTCAAGGGTAAAGCGTGCGCTCACTTCCGACACGCGGCCGGTACCCTTCACGATCACGACGAGGTTGATGACCATCAAGATAATGAACACCAGAATGCCGACGACGAAATTGCCGCCAATGACAAATTCACCAAAGGCTTCAATGATTTGGCCGGCGGACTGCGTTCCTTCATGGCCATGAACCAACACCACACGTGCCGAAGCGACGTTAAGTGTCAGGCGCAGAATAGTGGCGAACAGAAGAATGGTCGGGAACGACGAGAAGTCCAGCGGCCGATACATATTCACGCTGACCATCAGGATCGAAAGCGAAATGACGATGTTCGCGGTAAAAAACAGATCGAGCATGAAGGGCGGGATCGGAATGACCATCATGACAATGAAGGCAACCAAAGCCAACGGCAATATCAGCGCCTTGGTGAGGCGGCCTAAGCTATTCTGTTGGTTTATCGACAGCACTTCAGTCACTTCACTATATCCCTTATGTCAGAATTCCGTCGATTTCTCGTCAGAACGCCCAATTTCCTTCGAATTTTGAAGGTCTGGGTTGGTCGCGCAATGTCAGAAGCAAGGGATGTGCCAAAATACGTGGAAACCCTTGGAAATCGGGCTGGCACCAAAATTGCTAATCAGGGTCGAGCCGGTAATTAGCGAGCATCAATGGCAACGATGCGGATGTGTCTTGGAAAGGGCCGATACTTTGAAAATACGTGATTTTGCCTTGTTTGCTTCCTTTTCCCTCGTCGGATCAATGCTGTCTGGTTGCGCCCCGGCAATGGAAAGCCCCAATTTGGCAGCCATGTCGTCGGCTTCTATTCGCGGCGTCGGCTATGCTGCTATCTCGATACAGCCCGGTAAAACACGGGTTCAAAAGCAATTAATGGCGATTAGGGCTTCACGGCTTGCAGCCATGCGGGAATTGGCCGAAAAAATTTACGGCATTGATATCAATTCCTATTCCTCCCTGTCTGAAACGGTCATGCAGGCCGATACGCTGCGCGGCACGGTTGCGGGTCTCGTTCGCAGCGCCCGGACGGTCAGCATCGGTCCGATCAAAACCGATATTTACGAAACAATCTTGGAAATTGATGCCGCCGATGCCGCGACAATGACGGCTAATCGCGCGCCAACCCCGAAGTAAGCCAAGCCATGCGTCTGCGCCTCTTTCTTTCCTCGCTCGTTTTGATCCTTGTTGCGACCGGTTCCGCAGATGCCGGCACGCGCCTTATTCATGCGGTCGGTAGAGCAGCGATTGCTGGCAAAGATATCGCGGGTGCTCGGAAATCAGCACTGGCCGAAGCGCTTTATGATGCAGCCGGACAAGTTCGCATGGTCGTGCGGGGTACGTCCTTTATGTCGAATGCGGGTACCCTTCATGAGGAAAGTGGCATTGCCGTTTCAGGTTTGTTGAAAGGGTATGACGTCGTTGAAGAGCATCGCGAGGGTGAGCACTATGTGGTCACGATCGATGCGCTTGCCGAGACGGATGACAGCGAATGCGGTTCGGTAAAAAAGGCTGATATTGCCATTGGCGCCATAGGGATCCGCGTTGCTCCCGGTTTGCCCGGTGCCATTGAACGTCAGGCGAGACAAAGCATTGAAGGACTTATTTCCGAGCTCAACAATCAATCAACGCTCCATGTCATTGATGATCGTCGCTTTAGCCCCGTTTCCGAAACCTCGACCGCCGTCCGTCAGGATACCAAATATTTGGAAGCACTCGCGGGCCACACCAAAAGCCCCGGCGCCTACACGCTTTCCGGCTCGCTCAATCTTGAACGCACGCGCGTAGATAATGCCGTGGTTGGCGAAACAGTCGTTGATGTGAGCGCTGACTTTCAGCTCATTGATAATGTGTCCGGTGCTGTCAAAGAGACGATTGCCGAGCATGTAACATTGGCGCTTGATAAGCATATTTGGGGCACTGAAATTAATCTGCCGCAAGAGCATGCCAGTGATTTGACTAGCCTTTGGCAATCGGTTGCCGAGCGGTTGGCAGACCATATTGGCTGTCAGTCCTTAAGGGCTGTTGTAACGGCCGTTAGTGGAAATCGTGCAACGCTTTCTGCTGGTAGCTCCAACGGCGTTAAGCCGGGTGACTTTTTCCTCGTCGAACTGCCGACGCAAGACCGGAATTCATGGCAAATTATACGCGTTGAATCAGCGGGCGCGTCGCAGTCCGTGGCTCGCTTGATGAAGGCCAGCCCTGCAGTGCGTCTCAATTCCGTTGCGGTTTTATTGCAATGAGGACCGCGAACATGACGTTTAAAACCTCATTTAAGGTTGCCGCAATCGTTGGATTATTAGGCGTTCAATCAAGCTTGGCGGCCGAGGGATTTTGGGGCGCGGAAGATATCCGCGTAGCGGTTCGCAATTACATGGCATCGTCGGGTAAGCCGATTGATGCGAAGGTTGTGATCGGTCCACTCGATGACCGGATGCAAGTCCCTGCCTGTGACGGTGCGCCCGATATTTCGCCACGCAGCGCTTATAGCACGAGCCTTGTCGTTCATTGTAGCGCGCCGCACGTATGGACCTTTAATATTCGGGTCGATGCCGATGGCAATATCCCTCTCGCTCCCACTCCTTCGACCAAAGCAATGACCAATGGCCCTATCCAGCAATGGCATGTTGTCGTTCCTCGGGTATCGATCCCGAGCGGCACGATTTTAAACGCTTCAATGGTTGAAGAGCGCGTGACCGATGTGCCACCGGGTGGCGCTTCTTTGAAAAGCATTGAGGAAGCCATTGGGTTACGCATCACAACTGCCGTTTCACCGGGCATTGCGTTAACGACACGCAATGTTGCGCGCGCGCCTACAATCATGAAGGGCGAGACGGTCACCCTATCGGCGGAAGGGGAAGGGTTTTCAATCGAAACGCCCGGCCGTGCCGAAGAGGATGGGTATGAGGGTGACATTTTAGCCGTCAGAAACGTCAAAACTGGCATTGTTATCACCGGTAAGGTTGCTCATGCCGGCTTGGTTTTGGTTCATTAATTTCGCTTTGGAGACGTAATTTCTAATGTCTGAACCTGTGCTCCTCGATACGATCGGTCGAACCGCCGATATTTTGGCGGCGATGGAATCCTCCATTATGGAGAAAGATCGTTCCATGATCGAAACGCTGACCTTTGATCTCCATGCGGTGCTCGCTGGGATAACCGCTTGCGTTCCCGGTTCCGACGACGAGCGCTTCCGTGCGGAGAAAGTATTAGAGACGACAATACGCTTAGAAAAATTGCTTGCTGAACGAATGACTGCTAAAGAGACGATCAGTGTTCGGCGCAAGCTGAAAAACAAACCGGGTCGTGTTAGTTATTGTCAATGAGTGTAGCAGATTTCTTTATCGTATGTGGCATTTCTCTGGTCTTTGCCGGTCTTCCGGCAGCGGGTGCAGTTTATTACGTCTATCGTAAAAACGCTCTCGAACACGCCAAGACTTTATCCAAATTAGGCGATTTGTCCGATCGGCTCTCGATGATCGATTCGTCCGTTGTGCGCTCCAGCATTGCACTTGAAGGCTCGTTCACGGAAACCATCCGGAAAGTTCAGGCCGAGATCAAATCTTTGGAAATTGTGTTTCGGGGCGCTGGCCAGACAACACGAGAAAATCCGGAGTCGGTTGATGCCGCGATCCGCTTGGCACGCGAGGGTGTTTCAAGCGACCTGATCGTCGCTAAAACGGGATTACCCGTGCATGCGGTCGAGTCGATTATTTCGCTGCATGGCCGTCGATAACGGAGCGCTTATTTGTGCTTTGTATTGAGGCGCAGCATCGCCCCTGTCACCATTTCGAGCGTCGCCACATCGCCAGGCTTGCCGATTGCGATACGCCCACGCGGATGGAACCCATCTTTGAACGCCGTATCCCTTAAAAGATAAGGCCCGCCGGTAACCAAAATCATGACGCTCGCTATATAGACGACGCCAAAGGCTAGAGGGCTCGTCACATAACCGATGCCATACAAAAATAAAGTGGCTCCCATCATCTGCCACAATCGAAAATAGCCATAGGCGATCACCGGTATGGGCCACCAGATGGCCGAAATACGATCGGGAATTAATAACATCGCATCATTCGGCCGAAGGCAGGCATGGTATTGCATCCAAGGCCCCTCAGTTTCCAGCGTGATCTCATCGGGAATTGGAAAGGCTTCCAAAATAGCGCCCATCGCACCACCGGCAGGCGAAACGCGAAAAATAACCGTATCGCGTTTGATAACGATCCACTCGCTCGAACCCGATATATCGTCCAACACGCTCGGCATTTCGACCGCCTCGATGGGCTCATGTTTGCCGAGCTTTAAAATAATGTCGCCGGGGATCAAGCCCATTCGTTCAGCAGGCGTGGCCTTTTGAACGTCCTTCACGCGGGCCGCCATGCCTGAGAATATTTCCGTCTGAACCGTCATTGAAGATCCCCTATACCCTTATCGCATCACGGGTATTTGATCATCGAGTCGGTTGCTGGACCGGGCTTTCGCGCTTTGGATTTTTGCTGGGCTTCAATAGATGCCGCGCGCGCAACAGCCGCTTGCTGATTTTTGGCGATGTCTTCGATTTGCTTGGCGATATCCATTTTCGGATTATTGGCTTCCATGGCCTTAATTTGCTCGCGCATCGCCTCCGCTACTTGGCCAACAATCAATTTGTTAGAAGCCAGCAAATCATCGACAATCTTGCGTGTAGCTGGCGGCATTTGATTGATAATCTCGCCATTCTCAATGAGCCTGGCTTCAATGGCCTTTTGATTGGTCAAATCACCTTGCAACGCTACTTTGATTTCTTCTTGTTGCTCGGACAGGGCCGCAAGCCGTTTTTCTGTTGCATTGGCCGCTTGCTCGACCCGCGTTGCCGCTTCGGTGAATGCGTTGACTTCTTCGGCAAAGGCCATCAGCGCGTCACGGTTGACATTGGTAATCGAGTCAAACCGGTTCATCGCCTTAAAATAAAACGCGACTGAAACGCCAAGCGCAATGGACGCCATAAACAGAAAGATAACACCGGTGCCAAGCAATACTTTGTTCGAACGCGAATTGCCGGCAACAAGTTCATTGACCTGCTTTTTAAGCCGTTGAATTTCTTTCGACGCATCGGCGGCTGTCCCCGCAGAAGCGAGCGCGAGCTGAATGGACTCGTCAATTGACGGCTGAACTTTTGCAGGCTTCAAGCTGCTTAAATTCACTTCGCCTTTTGTGCCTTCTGCCTTTGACGCATCCGCATCATGATGTTCATCGGTCTCGTGATGTTCCTCCGGCTCAACAGCTATAGGGGCGGGGGCAGGGGCAGCGGCAGGCTTTTTAGGGGCGCTCATGAAAAGTCTCCTTCAAGGGCGAAAGGGGCGTTAGGCGACATAGAACGCATCCGGCAGGCCTCGCCGGATGAATTCAGGATATCTCGCGCGGGATGTTGGCGGGACATGATTCCGAATGCTTTGCAGCCATAAGGCCGCGCGGCTTTGTGGGTAATCGTAAAGTGCCGACATCCTTGGCAGGATGCGGTCGTTGTTTTGAAGATGGGTTGTTGGTGACGTGCTAAATTAGACATTGTTTTTCTCTAAGGAACGACCATTGCCGTCAAACCGTAATTCTTCTGGAACTTCGATCTCTGGCTTTTCGCCTTCCGCACCCGCATGGAACACAAAGCTTAAAACGGTTGCCACGGCACGATACAGATCGGCATGAATCTCGCTGCCGATTTCGGATGTAAAATAAAGCGCACGGGCGAGAAGCGGATATTCGAGAACAGGCAACTTCTTTTCAGCCGCCAATTCGCGAATGGTTTTCGCCACTTGATCGGTTCCTTTTACCACGATTTTAGGTGCGGAGCCCTGTTCGAAATCATACCGCAATCCAATGGCAAAATGCGTCGGGTTCGTAATAATAACCTGTGCTTGCGAAATATTGGCAATTGATCCGCGATCGGCCGCCTCACGCTGCATTCGACGGATCTTCTGTTTGATTTCAGGATTACCATCGGATTCTTTGGCTTCGTCGCGAACCTCTTGCTTCGTCATCATCAGGCTGGCTTTATGCTTGTTCCATTGAATAAGCACGTCAATCGCTGCAATTAAAACCGCGCCGAAAACCAGAACAAGCAGGGTTGATACAACAATCGAGCCCGCCTGGCTCATCGCGGCGTCAAAGGGAAGAGCCCCGATCCCCATGATTTCAACGATGCGACTCTTGAGATAATAAACCCCAAAGGCACCTACGATTCCGATCTTCGCAATCGATTTTCCAAGTTCGATTAAAGCGCCTGTGCCAAATATTTTAGACAATCCGCTGATCGGTGACATTCGGCTCGCCTTGAAGGCGATATTGTGCAGCATAAAATGGAAGCCGCCAAAGGCAATTTGTGCAATAAACAAGAGGATAACGAGGGGCACTGAGAACAGCATGATCGGGATCAACATATCGTAGAGCCGCGTACCGACGACCGATAAGAGGGGAACGTCCCGTTGCAAGATGTCAGATATATCGATGCCGGATCGAAAGGAGCCCAATAAGGTATTGAAATAATATTGCCCGCCAATGCTTAATTGCAAGGCGCCACCGAGCATAACAACGGCGAGCATCAAGTCTTTCGAGGTAAGGACATTACCTTCTTCAAGCGCTTGCTCAAGTCGTTTGCCTGTAGGGTCTTCGGTCCTTTCCTGTCCGCCATCTTCTGCCATTAGAGCCCTCCTGATCCCGATAGGAGAACGACGCGCGTCTGCTTGGCGATTTCGACCAAGAGGCTAGACATGCTGTTTGATAGGCTTGGGATAGCAATCAGGATCAACACGATGGATCCGATCAGCGTAATTGGAAAACCGACCGAGAATAAATTGAGCTGCGGCGCAACGCGGGTCAGCATACCGATGGTGAGCGTCAAGAGAAACAGTGCAAGAATGATCGGTAGGCTGATCAATAGGGCCGCTGAAAAAATGACACCCGCTGATTTAATAAGATTGAGGAGCGCTTCGGGTCGAAAAATTCCGCTTCCAATCGGCATCGGTTGAAAACTTGCCGCCAGCTGTTGCAGTAAAATATGCGGCCCCTCAAGGGTCATAAAAGTGAGCAGCATCATCACGGTCATGAATTGGGTCACAACCGGTGAAGACGATCCCGTATAGGGATCGAGCATGGATGCAAAGCCAAGTCCTGAGGCAGTCGAAATTTGCTCGCCCATCAAGGAAATAGCCGCAAATGCCAATTGGAACATGAGGCCTATCGCCGTTCCAATAATAGCTTCATTGGCAATGGCCAACACACCCTGAGGCGATAAAATATCGATTTTCGGTATCTCAACGGCGCCGAGCATCAAGCTAGCAATCGATAAGGCAATAACAACACGGATGGGTACGGTGACGCTCGAGGTCGAAAACATTGGCGCTGAAATCAGCAGGGCGCTAATGCGGATCGAGACCAGCATAAAGATAACAAGTTGATCGATAAGGTGCGGGGTATCCAAGACAATCATCGATTGACCTTGCTGACTTCGATAAAGATCGTTTGGAAATAGCTTGTCAGCGTTGAAATCATGAAGGGAGCTGAGAGCGCTAAAACAACGCCAACGATCAGCAGTTTCGGTACAAAGGCCAACGTCGCCTCGTTGATTGAGGTTGCCGCTTGTAAAATGCCGATCAACAGGCCGGCAATCAGTGCGGCGATCAAAACCGGAAGAACCGTCAAGACCGTGCTATAGAGTGTTTCGCGCCCAATTGCGATGAATTGTTCATATGGCATTGATCATCAGCCCCTTGTGAAGCTCTCGACAAGCGAGGAGAGCGTGAGAGACCAGCCATCAACGATCACGAACATCAATAACTTCATCGGAAGTGAAATCATCATCGGTGACAGCATCATCATACCGAGTGACATTAAAATACTGGCAACTACAATGTCGATAACAAGGAAGGGCAGGTACAATAAAAATCCGATGGTGAAGGCGGTGCGCAATTCACTGATTAAAAACGCGGGAACCGCAACTAGAAAAGGCACATCAGCGGCGCTTTCATAGCCCTTGTCGCCGCGTAACTCTGCCACCATTAAAATGTCGGCCTGTCGGGTTTGCCGCATCATGAATTGTTTCATGATTCCGGCTGTTCGAATGCCTGCCTGTTCAATTGAAATCTGCCCGGAGGAATAGGGCGTAAACGCCGCATCATTCACTTCACGAATGGTCGGCGTCATCACAAACAGCGTCATGAAAAGGGCCAGTCCAACGAGAACCTGGTTAGGCGGCGTTTGCTGGGTACCCATCGCCTGACGCAAGATCGACAGCGTGATAATAATCCGGGTAAAGCTCGTCGTGACTAAGAGCATTGATGGCAAAATAGTCAGCGCCGACATTAAAATAAGCGTTTGCAGCGAAAGCGAAAGCGATTGTCCGCCGGCCGGAAGATTCTCTAATTTTAAGATGGGAAGATCAAACAAAGATCCATCCGCTGCCAATGTCGGGTGCAGCGACAGACACAGGAAAGCGATTGAACCAAAGAGGGCAAGAGACAGTGAATGAATTTTTTTCATTTCCCGAGCATCTCATTTCCTTTTGGGCTGATGATCGTAATCGCACCAACACCATTGCGGCCAACGCCGCAGGCCATCATCGTTCCTTCGACATCCACGAGCACCAGCCTTGATCCGTCTCCTAAATGGAGCGAGCCTTTTACCTGCATTGGTCCTTGACCAAAATGACGCGTCAACCGATCGCGATAGGAGCGCAGGAAAATCGCAGCGGCCGCGAGGCCGCCAAGCACGGTGAAGGCCAAGATCAGGGAGACCAGATTGGACACTAAATGCTCCGCAGTCTTTGCTCGGGTGAAATAATTTCCGTGAACCGAATTCCCAAACTCTCGCCGATGAGGACAATTTCCCCCTTCGCCAACAGCGTGCCATTGACCAAAATATCGAGATGTTCGCCCGCAAGCCGATCAAGCTCCACAACAGAGCCTTCATTCAGCTTCAAGAGATCGCGGATCGTAATGCGGGTTCCGCCAACCTCAACGGTAAGTTTGACTTCGATATTTTCAAGCAGGCGAAGATTTTGCGCGGACGCCTGTGGAATGTCGCCTTGCTCGATTGCGCTTTCTGTAGACATTTGATTGCTCGGCCCTTGATAAAATTACAGGAGAGAGACGGCCATCTTGCCGTCCTTTTCGCCCATTTTGGCAGTGAAGATGGCTTGTCCGTCGATATAGATCGGGATGTCGGCAAAGGCGTCGATTGAAACAATCGTACCGGGCTTTAGCCGCAGCAATTGCGTCATATCGACGGTTGGTTCGGCAACGCGTGGCGCGATTTCAAGGGTGACATCCATCACAGCGTCTCTTAGGCGGCGCGCCCAATTCTCGTCTCGGTTGTCGCCAACCCGTTGCACTTTACTCCGCAGAAGCGGTGCGATTTGTTTCAACATTTGCAGCGGGTAGACGATTTCAATGACGGCTTGTTTGGCAAAGGGTAATTGGATCGCGAAGGAGCAAACGACAACCTGCTCTGTCCCTTCGAGGAAGGACAGAAAGGATGGGTTCATTTCGCTTGTCATAAATTCAAATTGGGCCGGATAAACTTCTTTCCACGCCTCGTTAAGCGTACCCGTCGCACCTTCAATCACGATCTGGATGATCCGGTCTTCGGTCGGTGTGAATTCGGTTTGGCGGGTGACATTGCTATCACCACGACCACCGAAAAAGCTATTGACCAGAATACTGATCAGACGGGCGGGGATCGTGACCATAATCGATCCCTTTAACGCGTCAACGCGCAGCGTTGTCATGCTTAGGAAAGGATCAAAAGTTGCCAAATGCTCATCGAAACGAATAACCCGCGGGGCCATAGTGGCCACGCGGGGCGCAAAACGGAGCATGGGCAGAAGGACGTTTCGGATTTGTCGGCCAAAGCGCTCATTGATCAGCCGAAGCGTATATAAGTCACCGAGCAAACTAATATCGTCGGCACCCAGAACATATTTTTTATATTCCTTTTCGGGTATCACGCCGCCTTCGACATTAATTATGCCGTCTTGCACGCCCTCAAGAAGGGCGGAGACTTCCTCATCACTTAATTTACGCGAACTGGACATGGGCTTGGTTACTTACTCACAACTGCTACGGTCTACTGCATAACCATAGTGGTAAAGAAAACGTTTTCGATTCCACCAAAATGCTCACGTTCAATCAAAACTTTGTTAATTCCGTCTTTCAATTGGTCCTGAACCTTCTTCCGGTTCTCGATTCCGGCGAGATCGGCTTCCGTCTCATTGCTCAGAATCAGAAGAATTTCCGAGCGGATGGCGAGTTCGTGCTTTTTCAGGTTTTCAATGACGGTTGCGTCATATTGTGTGCCAACACCTAGGCCGCACTGAATGAATTTACGCGAATTCCGGAGGTTTGTGGTGAAAGGGGTCGGAAATTCATAGTAAGACGTGACGAATTTCTCTTCCTGAGGAATGGCCTTTGCTTCGCCCTTCTTTTCGCCTTCACCTTTTTTCTCGCCCTCGGCCTTTTTCTCACCTTCGGGCTTCTTTTCGCCTTTCTTTTCGCCTTCACCCTTCTTCTCGCCACCGGCTGCGGCTTCACCGACCTTCACCTTGTGGGGCATGCCAGCGGGTTCGGCTTCGGCTGCGGGGCCTTCATGGGCATCCGGCACATCGCTTTTCTTTTCGATAACGATCGCCAAAGGATTCTCGTCCTTAGGGCTCGTCAATTTCATATAAAGCAGCGCACTTCCGAAACCGGTACCGATCAAGGCGATACCCGCGATCGCAAAGATGACAATCTTGATGACGGGGCTTTTTTTCTTTTCTCCGCCTTCCTCAGTTTCCTTCGGGGCGGCTTTGGGGGCAGCTGCGGCCATAGCGATAATCCTGCTTTAGATGGTTATGTCGAGGGAGAAGCTGCTTTCGGCAGCCTTTGGGGAGGTAGGAAAATTGTCTTGGATTGGGTGATCATTGGGCGTTCGCTCTTTGGGTGCGTCGTCGGCGACATCGAACCCTTCAAGCGTGAAACCTTCGTGACCAAGGGCGGAGGCGAGCGTTTGCCGTTCACCGACCAGTAGGTTCGTCGCTTCGCGATTGGCTGTTTTGACGCCTACTTTAACTTTTTGCCCATCGAGCGCCATGTTAATCGTTACCTGGCCAAGTTGCGGCGGATAAAGTGAAAGTCTGATCTCATCATGTCCTGACCGCAGCGCGGAAATGATTTGCTGCTGCAATGCCTTATCGCGTTGAGCTATGAAGATTGGGTTATCAACCCGGATCGGTGAGGGCGCGGTCGGCGAGGCGCTCGTGGTCGACGTTCCGCCATTGCCCGAGGTCGTCGAAGGGCGTGGCATTAAGTCGGTTGCCGCGAGTTTTGCGGGTTCCACGTCCGTAAACACCGAAATCGGACCCGATTGATCGGCGGTCTTCGCATTCAGGACCGCGTTAGACGGCCCGTCGTCATGTTCCGAATGCTGCGAGCGAATCGTCACCGCTTCAACCGTCACATGGTCTGGCAAAGGCGTAGCCGAGGCCGCTGATCCTGACGATTGACCAAAGCCTTGCCCAAAACCCTGCTGATTCGACGAAGAATTCTGAAACCCTGTCCCGGAACCGGTTTCGCCTTCAAAACGAGGCATTGCGGAGGCCTGGCGGCTATCGCTGCCGCTATTTTCATCCATATTTGGCATTTGTGGGCTGATATGGGCGATGGTCGGGGCATTGGTTGGGGCGGTAATCGGGGCAATAATCGGAGAATGCGTCCCCTCGGTCGTCGGCCGCTCCGCAACGCTCACGGCAGGCGCCGGTGACACATGGTCGGGCTTCTCAGCCAAGGGCGCAGAAACAGAAGGATCATTTGAAGCTGTAACGCTTATTTGGTCCTTATTCGTGATCTTGCCATCAAAAGTGACCGGAGACGGCGTAACCGTTGGCTTTGCCCTTGATTGAACGCCCGGCTCGTTTGCCAAAGGACGATCAACGGAACCTTCTGTCGCTTTTGCCCTGTGACCCAATGGCTTCCTCTCGTCCTGCGCCGGCGTCTCGGCCGCGTCAGGTTGAGGTTTAATTTCTTGCGCCGGGGTTGGCATGGGCACAACGAGATTGGGGGCGGCCGCAACCGGAGCCATTGCCCCGTCTGCCGGATCGGTCAGATGGGCCTTTGTGCCGTGCTCCACCTTCTTTGAAGCGCTGACTTTCGGCGCGTGAACGGCCTCGGTCGTCGATGGTGGTGTGGTTTCTGCCGTCGATAGTGCCGATGTGGTCTGGACGACCACGGGCTGCGCCGCAAGGACAGAAACGTCTACCGGTGCGGCGATATTGCCCGGGAGCGCTTTTTCTGAGGAAACGGCGGCTGCTTGAGCCGGTTCGGCATGTTCGGAGGCCGCTGCAACCGGCTGTGCCTCTGGCGCTGCTACAGGCGCCGCGGTTAGCGGCGATGGAGCTTGCGCGAGGCCATCAATGCGCGGTGCAGCCAATACCGCGATTGCTTCCGATGGTTCGAGCTTTTGCGCTAAGGGCGCGACCGGTTCGATCACAAGCGGCGAGGGTGGCTGAGGCGATGTCACGGGGCTCGAAGCCGCGGAAGGAACCTTTGTCGGGCTAGGGTCAACCGTCTGGCTTTTGACCGTTACCTCTGAACCCGTCTGCAAAGCATCCGTCAGAATGCCAACGGAATTCGCCGCGGTTTCCGCGCTGGGGGTATCAGAAGGTGCAGCAAGAAGCGCCGGCACAACGGCTTTGACAGGCGCGCTCGGTTCAGCGGGTGTCGGCATGTCCGGTACCAATGGCAGGGTCGGAACAGGCTCAGCGGTCACCTTCAACGCTAGCTGATCATCCGCCACAGCCACAGGGGATGGGTCGGCGAGAAGGGCGGCGTCGGTTGGTGGCACAGCTTTTGAGTTTGCCTCGATGACAGGGCGTTCTTGTCCAGGAAGTGCCGTCGGCGGCACGGCATCAGCCGTTACGCCATCGGGCTTGCTTTTAACCAATCCTGCGGCGGAAAGAACGGAAATCATCCATTCCACGGCAGGCTTTTCGACAAATGGCTTGGCTGACAGGCCTTGGCGGGCGGTTTTGTCCATGGCAACAAGCGCATCGACCGAAATCGGACCATCGCCTGCGCTCGCGTCTGCGGTTAATGCAGTTGGAAGTGCCGCGGTACCCTCAGGCTTATTGAAGGCTAAGACCGTGGCGCCCGCTTGATCTGGTGCAACGGGTGGCGCGCTCGTCTGCAGATCCGCGGCCGGCGCATTCGGCTTGGCGGCGAGCGATATCAGATCGAAGACAAGACCCGTCGAAGAAGGCGAAGTACCTCTATCCATGGCGAGCGAATCGCCAGGGTTGCGTTGAACCGCTACCGCTTGAACAGCTGTCGTCTCAACCAAAGAAGATTCCTTTTTCGCGTTTGAACGTCAAAATGCAGACATACCAGACGGAGAACTTAGCAATATTTATGCCAGTTACGAATTCCGCTTTAACGGTACAAGCGCCTGCAAACGTTCAAATCGTTCATTCGCTTCGGCTTTTTTGAGCTGCTTGGCTTCTGTTTGAAGCGATTCCACTTGGCTTTTCTTTTGAGCCAACATGACGGCCATTCGCTGGCGTTCAACCTCGAGCAATTCGCGTCGATTATGATCGATGTCGCGGCGATCATTGAGGTGGTTGTCGATAATTCGAATGCCGACCAATTCTTTCGAGGTGATGGCTGGCGCCCGAAGTTGATCATTATAAAGTTTCTTTAAGCCATCGACCTGTTCGATGCGCTCATTGAGGCGTTTGAGCTCATTGTTCAAACGGCTAGCCTCGCTCATCCATTTTTGCAATTCGACCTGCCGTTTTAGCGCGGCCAATCGCGTGATGCGTGCGGTCTTCACGGTATAATGGCCTGCAGGCGGGCTTCGCTTTCAACCAATCCGCTGCGTTCATTCGTCGATTGACTGATAAAATTAACGAGCGCCGGGTTAATTTCGAAAGCGTGATCAAGCTCGGGATCTTGCCCCGGCTGATAACCGCCGAGCATCATCAAATCGCGATTTTGTTCGAAGAGGCTTAAATAGCGCCGGAATTTTCGAGCCCGAAGAACATGCGATTGCGGCACGCAATCCGACATCGTCCGGCTGATCGACGCCGATAAATCAATGGCCGGATAAATACCCTGTTCCGCCTGTTTACGGGACAACACAATATGCCCATCAAGAATGGCGCGTGCCGAGTCAACGATTGGATCATTTGTCGTATCATCGCCATCGGCCAGAACGGTATAGATCGCCGTCACCGCACCATTGGTGTCGCCATCAAGTCCCGACCGTTCGAGCAATTGTCCAATCAACGAGACAACCGAAGGCGGATAGCCTTTTGTCGTGGGCTGTTCGCCGAGTGCCAAGCCCAGCTCGCGTTGCGCATGGGCGACGCGTGTCAGCGAGTCGATCATCAATAAAACGCTTTTGCCTTGCGCTCTGAAATATTCGGCATAGGCGGTGGCACGGTGTACGCCGCGAATACGCAAGACGGGCGATTGATCGGCAGGAACAGCCACAACAATCGTATGGGCAAAAGTCGGTGAAGCGGAAAGCTCTTCCACCATACCGGCCACTTCTCGCCCACGCTCCCCAATCAGTCCAAGAATAACAACATCGGCGGATGTGAACCGAGCCATAGCGGACAATAAAGAGGATTTGCCGACGCCACTGCCGGCAATAATGCCAATACGTTGGCCGCGCCCAACCGTCAGCAACGCATTAATGGCGCGCACGCCTGTATCAATCGGCTCACGCACGGGTCGACGACGCAAAGGATTAACGCGCTCGCCCTTTAACGGCCAAATTTCACGTAAAATAGGCTCTGGTTGAAGATCGAGCGGTTTGCCCGCTCCATCAACCACTCGGCCTAGAAGGGCCGGGCCCACAGGAACAACATCGACGCGACGAATGGTTTCAACGCGGGCACCGGCAACAAGGGCCGCTTGTCCGCCTGTAAGAACAAGCACCGTATAATCATCTAAAAAGCCGATCACTTCGGCTTCGGCCCATTGTCCGTCACCGCATTCGATACGGCATTCATTTCCAACCGCTGCCGGAAAAGCACTGGCATGGACAATCTGTCCGTCGAAACGCTTAACCCGACCAACCGCATTTACCGTCCGTCCGCCACGAAGAATGGACAGCTCTTTATCGAGCTTGGCCGCCATATCGATCATGGCACTTCCTCAGCAACGCCCAGCATTTCAGGAATATCTTCGACTTCAAGATCACGACCCGTCAGTCGGAAACCGCCATGGGGTAAATCTTGATCCTCGATAATCTTGATCGATTTAAACAGCTCTTCACCGCGAAGCGCCGGCATTAAAGCCTGAGCGTCTTTTGAGTTAATCGCCAATGTAAATTCGGAACCAGCGCGCGTGAACATATCGGCTGATTTTTTGATCCGGTCGATAAACATTTCAGGAATGGTCGCAAACACATTACCAGCAAGATCTTGCGCAATGCGGCGAACATGACGCGCCATAATGGCCGTATTCTTTTCCAAAACCTCTTCGGTTGCGGGAATCAAATGATCTTCAAGGCGTCTGATGGCTGCCATTACATCGGCAAGTTCTTGGCGCGCCGCCGCTACACCTTGTTGATAGCCGATCGCGCGTCCATCTTCACGCGCCTTTTCAATTTCAGCAATGATATCTGCGCTATTAAGAGGGGCCTCCTGAGCGAGTGGAGGAGGCACGAATTGCCCGGCCGCCTGTGCTTCCTGCTCAAGCCGTTGGGCCTCAGATGCCGCCATCGCTGCGGCTTCAGCCTCGCGTGCAGCTTCATCGACGATCTCGGCCGCAGTCGGCTCGACAACTTCAGGCTTGTATTCCGGTAATGCGTTCTCATCGACGATTTGGTCTTCGACCACAACTTTGAACGACGTCTTTCCCCAAGGCACGAACGCGCCGTCATTGGCGGATGTAAAGCGTCCTTCTTCGACGAAGTCGCCGCCGACTTTCGCAAACATCGCCGCATCTTTTGGACGTAAGCGGCGCGAGCTTGAATTAGACATAGTCGTCGCCTCGTCCGGCTAGCATAATCGTACCGGCGTCGGACAGTTGACGGGCGGTTGCAATAATTTGCTTTTGAGCTTCAAGCACTTCCGTAATACGCATCGGGCCCTTCGACTCGATTTCGTCCTTAAGCGATGCGGCGGCGCGCGACGACATAGCACCAAACATTTTATCGCGCAGACGCTCATCCGCACCCTTCAGTGCAATGGCGAGTGTATTTGGATCACACGACCGCAGAAGCGTACCCATGCTCTTGTCGTCAACCGCAATAAGATTGTCGAAGGTGAACATGTTGTCTTGAATGGCCGTCATTAAGTTCTTGTCAGCCTTGGCAAGCGAACGCATGATTCGCTGCTCGATGGCCGTCTTGGTGAAGTTCATAATCTTCGCCGCAGCCTTCACGCCACCAATCTTCGAGGCGCGGAGCGAGGTGTTGGCCTGGAATTGCAGCTGCATGACGCGTTCAAGCTGGGCAATCGCCTCTGGCTGAACCGAGTCGAGCGTTGCAATACGTTGTAAAACTTCGTGTTGGATTTCTTCCGGCAAAAGCACCAGAACGTCGGCGGCGATGGCATATTCGAGATGCGATACGATAATCGCAATAATCTGCGGATGTTCGCCCGTGATCATTTCAGCAATCGAGCGCGCGTCCATCCATTGCAAGATTTCGATGTTCTTCGTCGAAGACGATGGCGTAATGCGTGTCAAAATGCTGCCAGCCTTATCTTCGCCGAGCGCTTTGGTCAGAACGCGGCGAATATACGTATCGGCGCCAAGGCCGATGCTGGTTTGCGCTTTGATAATCCCGAGGAACTCGTCGAGCACCATATTAACGGTACGCTGATCGACATCGGCCACCGAATACATGGCACTTCCGAGCTGCTGAACTTCGCGAGGCGAGAGGTTTTTTAGAATCTCCGAGGCCTCTTCTTCACCCAGAAGAAGCATCACAATGGCGCATTTCTGTGTGCCCGACAAAAGTTCAAACGCGGCTTGAACGTCGTTTATTGTTGATACTTCAGCAGCTTCGGCCATGGTTAATAACTCTCTAACTTAACTCAACAAGACTCTAGACGCCTTAGTTTATCTCTTTAGCGATTAACGATTTGAGAACGGCGGTCACACGGCCTGAATCATCGCCAACGAGCATCCGGATGAGGGCAATCTTGTCATCATACGTATTGGCGGTGTCAAGAAGGTCAACATTGATGCCGCTCTTCTTAGGCTTGAGACGAGCCTTGATGTCGTCAAGCGTCTCACCTTCACGGACTTCCACGGTCTCACCATCGCCCATGGTAGGTTCAGCACCCGAAACAATCACGTCAGACATGGTCATCAGGCGGCTGAGGAATGGACGGAGGGCGCCGAGAACGATGATGGCAAGGATAATAAGGACAGCCAATTCCTTAATGGCGTCTTCAATCCATGGCGCATCATACCAGCCACGTTCCAAAGCAGGTTGCTCTTGAGCGAATGAGCTTTGGATCAGCGCAACCTTATCGCCGCGCTCAGCGCTAAAGCCGACGGCTTGCTGAATGAGTTCGGTAAGATGCGCACGTTCATCGTCAGACAATGGCTTCTCAACAGGCTTGCCATCGGCATCCGTCGTCATCACCGAGCGAAGGACAACGGCAACCGAGAGATGCTTGACGTCACCCAATGCTGTCTTCGTCGACTTAACATCGCGGCTGACTTCAAAATTCTTAACCGATGAGCTCGACCGATTCTTGGTCTGATCTGAGGAGGACGCATCAGTGCCCTGCTGGGTCGAAACGGTAGGGGCAGGCGGCGGCTGATTGGCAGTTGCACCAGGGATACCACGTGCACGGCCTTCCGCACTTTCCTGTAGCGAATCTTGCTGGCTGCGGATGGCTTGCTGCTGAGGATCAAAAAGCTCACTGGTCTGTTCAACCCGCGTGAAGTCGAGATCGACATTGATTTCGCTGTTAACATTGCCTGCGCCAACGATCGGAACGAGCAAATTCATGACGCGCTCGCGCATCATTTTTTCGACACGCTGCTTGTGGTCGAGCTGCTGCGAGGTGAGCCCGATATCCGTGTCTTGCTTTGGTGTCGAAAGCAGATTGCCGTACTGATCAACAACCGTGACGTTTTCAACCGGCATATAAGAAACACTGGCGCTCACGAGATGAACAATCGATTGAACTTGGCCTGGGCCAAGCGCGCGACCAGGCGACAATTTAATCACAACGGAAGCCGATGGCGGCACCTGCTCACGCACGAAAGCGGAACGCTCTGGCACCGCTAAGTGAACGCGCGCGCTTTCGATGTCGCGGATTTCCATAATAGAACGGGCAAGTTCGGTTTCTTGGGCCTGACGAAGCTTAGCCGATTCAACCGATCGGCTGGTTCCCAATGGCATTTGACCAAGCAGATCATATCCCGATGTTGAGGCCTTTGGCAGACCAGCGGAAGCCAACAGCATTTTCGCTTTGTAGAAGTCGGCGCGCGGCACCGTCATTTGGCCCGTCGTCGCATCGAGACGGGGCTTAATGCCCTTATCCGTCAGCGTTTGCATGATCGTCGCTTTATCGCTTTCTTCCAATTGCGGGAAGAGAACAATGTAAGCGGGGTCTTTCAAAAAGATAATGGCGATTAAGCCAACAGCAATGACGGCGGCCACCAGGATCATTGGAGCCGCACGCATCACTGCGGGCTGCCGAATGAAGCTTCTCACGGACGACATGCCTTGTGAAAGGCGTGCGGCCATTGGCACCGTTTGATTAACTGTTACTGCATTTGCGTCGGTCATCGCTATTATCCCAATTATGCGTCATTCAAGCCTAAGATCAAACCGGCATTGATGTGATGTCTTTATATGCGCTCAGCAATTTATTGCGGATCTGGAGCGTTGCTTCAAAAGCAATCGAAGCTTTTTCGCGGGCAAGCATCACTTTCGTGACATCCACCTCGTCACCCGATTCGAAGGCCTTCATCGATGATTCAGCGTCATTTTGCGACTTGGCAACTTCGTCAACCGCTTTACGCAATTGGCTGCCGAAATCGGACTGATGGGTAGCGCCTTCGAAAGGACGAAGTTTAGGGGTAGCCCGGCTCAGAATATCGCTGGAAAGGCCAACGCTGCTTGAGGGTATCATGGTGTTTACTTCCTCTTTCATCGTCAGGTCCAAACGTCTTAACCAGCAACCGCGTGACGCTTTTGCACAGGTTCAAAATCGATCAGCGTTGCCGTCGTATCGTGCAGCTCAATCATCAGATGCTCAGGCTCAACAACAGCGCCACCGGACAGAACAAGCGCGCGCTGAAGCACGTTTTCCAATTCGCGGACATTGCCTGGCCATGCATAGGCTTCTAATTTTTCAATCGCTGCATCTGACAGTTCCGGAATGTTCGGGAACCCGCCGGTGTGCTTCGATAGAAGAAGAATGGAAATCGGGAGAATATCACCAGGGCGTTCAGCAAGCGCTTGGGTCGCCAATGGGAAGACATTTAAGCGGTAGTACAGATCTTCTCTGAAACGACCTGCTTTAACCTCTTCCATCATATACCGGTTCGAGGTTGCGATCACACGGACGTCAATCGGAACAGCCTTCGAGCCACCCAATGGCGTCACTTCTTTTTCCTGCAAGACGCGCAAAAATTTGGCCTGAAGATGCGGTGCCATTTCGGACACTTCATCGAGCAAGAGCGTGCCGCCATCGGCCGCTCTGAAGATGCCCTTATTCGGTGTATGCGCGCCGGTGAAGGCACCCTTTTCATAGCCGAACAGAAGCGCTTCGAGCATGGTGTCTGGAACGGCTGCACAGTTCACAGCGATAAAGGCCTCGCGGCTGCGCTTGGATGAATTATGCAGAAACTTTGAGATGACTTCTTTACCGGTGCCCGTCGGGCCAACCAGCATCACCGTGACATCGCTCATCGCAACGCGGCGGGCAAGGCGGAGAAGGTTAAAGGTCTGAGGATCGCCGGCGGCAACATTCTGATCTGCATCCAGAAAGCGGGCTGCGACTTCGGAGGCGTAACGCCAGCCAACGATCGAAGGGGTGAGGCGCAGCACGGAGCCGTTGAACTCGCCTTTCAGCGAGAAGGTTTCGCCGGGCTTGTCGACAACCACAATGCGGTCAGCCTTCAGCTTGCGGCACCAACCGGCAAGGCCTGCGGTGTCGGTTGCCAAGGCTTTCGCCGCTTCATGCGACAGAAGAAGGCCGGTCCGCGTCCAAGCGTCGTTCTTAATCGATGCAAGGCTCTTAATATCGCAAGATACCGTCTCATACCCCCGCATATGCAGATGGGTCATCCAAGCTTCACCATCGGTGAGATTGTCGTTGATGCAAAGTACCGTGTTCATTGTCCACTCCTTCGGGCTGACCCGTTCGGAGACTATGAAAGCAACGATCTTGCCAAGTTTTCGGAAATTTTCCGGAACTGGTTCAACCTGATGGCACTAATTTAAATTAAGTTGTTGTTAAACATCATAAATTTTGTCTTAATTTTTTTTAAACTTTTCGAAAAATTTATTCAAATTTGTCTAAATTGAGGCTTTGAAGCCGACAAAAGCAACCATTTCGAAATGATCGTCCGTTAAAAAGCTTGCTAATAGGTGAGTGTATGTCAAAAAGCCGACAACTTAGAGTAGTGTAAAGGTACTGCGTGTCCGAACAAGATTTTTCGCGATTTATGGATTTGCCCAGTCCGGCGATGCGGAATGTGTCGGATATGATTGGCAAAGTGGCCCCCTTGGGCTCCACCGTCTTCATCCAAGGCCCGTCGGGCAGCGGTAAGGAGATTGTCGCGCGCTCGATCCATCTTCGGTCGGCCCGGGCGTCGGGTCCTTTTGTACCGGTTAATTGCGGGGCAATCCCCCGCGAGCTCCTTGAAAGCGAATTATTCGGGTATGAAAAGGGCGCGTTCACGGGCGCCATGCGGGATCGCGCGGGATTAATGGAGCTTTCGAGCGGCGGCACCCTGTTTCTGGATGAAATCGGCGATATGCCGCTCGATATGCAGGTTAAACTGCTCCGTATGATCGAGGAGCGCAGCTTCACCCGGGTCGGCGGCTCAAAATCGATCTCGATTGATGTCCGCTTCGTCTGCGCGACCCATCGCGATTTGCGCCAATTGATCGATGAGCAGAAATTCCGCGAGGATTTGTTCTACCGGATCAATGTCTTCCCCATCCTTCTCCCCCCGCTCCGTGAGCGGCTGGAGGATATCCCGTCGCTTGTCGGCTTTATTATCAAGCGTTTTGAGGCGCAGGGCTTCCCGAAGCCGCCAATTTTAACGGAGAGCGCCCTTGATGTGCTCAAATCCTATGATTGGCCGGGCAATGTCCGGGAATTAAGAAATATCTTGGAGCGGGCAGGGGCGCTTTATGCGGATCGCCCAATCGATGGCGATTTGATGTCCCAAATGCTCTTCCCCGGTCAGCCCCGTCAGCTGGTCGAGGAGCAAGACGCCATTTGGGATGCGTTGGCCGAGTTTGCAAATGACGAGCCCGATCCATCTCAAATGGCGTCAGAACCCATTTTGGCGGTGATGGAGCCATCGGAGGCGCGGGATCAAGCCATCCGGATGCTACTGACATCCGATCGCTCCTTCAGCCTGAAAGACCATATCGCGGCCCTTGAGACGGATTTTATCCGCGTGGCACTTACCGATTCCGAGCAGTCGGTTTCCGCCGCCGCGCGAATGCTCGGCATTCAGCGCACCACGCTGATTGAAAAAATGCGTAAATTTTCAATCGGTCGGTCGGAATAGACCTCAGCCGACTTTATTGGCAATCGAC
>CAIRGA010000125.1 GCA_903877935.1 uncultured Hyphomicrobiales bacterium | reverse complement strand
GGTTCGAGGGTGAAGGCTCAACGGCGACGATTTCGGGCGCATCGCTGCTCAAAGACCGGCAGCATGTCGATACGACTTTGGTGGTCGACCACGCGGTTCCCGAATGCGTCAGTCGCGAGCATTTCGCCCATGTGCTGGATGGCGAGGCGACCGGCGTTTTCCAAGGCAAAATCATTGTACGCCCGCATGCGCAGAAAACCGATGGCAAGATGATGAGCCGCGCGGTCTTGTTGCACGATGGTGCGACGATGAACAATAAGCCGGAACTCGAAATCTTTGCCGATGATGTGCAATGCGGCCATGGCGCAACCGTTGGTGCTTTGGATGATGATCTCTTGTTTTATCTCCGCGCACGCGGCCTGCCAAAGGCTGAAGCTGAAGCGTTGATGCTACAGGCGTTTGTGGGCGAAGCGTTGGAGATGATCCCGCATGAAGGCGTCCGCGAAACGCTTGAGGCCATGACGGAAGCTTGGCTGAAAGCACGCGGTTGAAGGATGATATGATGATGACCAGCACCACGCCATTTGATGTCGAAAAGATCAGAGCGGATTTTCCGATTCTGTCGAAGATCGTTTATGGCAAGCCGCTCGTTTATCTCGACAATGCGGCTTCAGCGCAAAAGCCCAAAGTTGTGCTTGATCGCATGGTCTATGCGTATGAGAACGAATACGCGAATGTGCATCGCGGGCTGCATTATATGGCGAATGCCGCGACCGAAGCTTTTGAGCATGCACGCGAAACGGTACGCGCCTTTATCAATGCCGAATCGACCGACGAAATCATCTTCACGCGCAACGCCACCGAGGCGATGAACCTCGTGGCAGCAAGCCTCGGCCAGATGGTGATTAAGGCGGGCGACGAGATTATCCTCTCGATCATGGAGCACCACTCCAACATCGTGCCGTGGCATTTTTTGCGCGAGCGGCATGGTGCGGTGATTAAATGGATACCGTGCGATGATGACGGCAATCTCGATATGGAGGCGTTCGAGAAGCTGATCTCGCCGCGCACCAAGATTGTTGCGATCACGCAGATGTCGAACGCGCTGGGAACGATTAATCCGATTGCCGATATCATCCGCATTGCGCACGCCCATGGCGCGTTGGTGATGGTGGATGGTTGCCAAGGCTCGGTGCATCTTGAAACCGATGTGCGGGCGTTGGATGCCGATTTCTACTGCTTCACGGGCCACAAGCTTTATGGGCCGACGGGGATTGGCGTGGCTTACGGCAAGCGTCATCTCTTAGCCAAAATGCCCCCCTTTAATGGCGGTGGTGAGATGATCGATCTCGTGACGACCGAGGCGGTTACCTACAATGAGCCACCGCATCGCTTTGAGGCGGGAACGCCGCCGATTGTGCAGGCGATTGGGTTGGGTGCGGCGCTTGACTATATGAACAGCGTTGGGCGCGAGGCCATTGCGGCTCAAGAGGATTTGCTACGCGATTATGCGATGGCGCGTTTGGGTGAGATGAATTCGCTCCGCATCATCGGCAAGGCGCGCAACAAGGGTGCGATTGTATCGTTCGAGATGAAGGGTGCGCATGCGCATGATGTGGCAACTGTGATTGATCGGGCTGGCGTTGCCGTTCGCGCAGGTACCCATTGCGCGCAGCCGCTGTTGCAACGGTTCGGCGTAACATCCACCTGCCGCGCGTCTTTTGCATTTTACAATACGGTCGAGGAGGTTGACCTTTTGGTCGACGCTCTGCGTAAGGCCGAAGCGATGTTTTCTTAAAGGAGCTCCAGCATGAATGACATTCCCCAAACGCTGGAAGAGACGCCGAATAAGCCGGAGATTGGTGCCACGAGTGCCTTGCCGCCTGAAGAAATCGATCGTTTGACGGATGATATTATTGCCGCTTTGAAGACGGTTTATGATCCGGAAATTCCGTCGGATATTTATGAGTTGGGCCTTATCTATCGTATTGCCATTGACGATAGCCGCAAGGTCGATATCGATATGACTCTAACGGCTCCGGGGTGCCCCGTTGCGGGCGAGATGCCCGGCTGGGTTGAAACGGCCGTTAGTACGGTCGCAGGCGTTCAGGCGGTTGAAGTCAAAATGGTGTTTGACCCGCCATGGGATCAATCGCGCATGTCGGATGAAGCCAAGGTTGCGCTTGATATGTGGTGATGCGGCATGACGCATGACGATCTTTATGAACTTTTTAGACCGTTCGCTCCCGTTTCGCTGAAACGTATGTTTGGCGGTACCAGCGTTTACCTGGATGGTCGTATTATCGCGATTGAAGTGGACGGGGTTTTATATCTAAAGGCCGATACGGTTACCCAGGCGACATTCGAGGCAGTGGGACTAAAGCCCTTCACCTATCAGGCTAAGGGTAAGACCATGACCATGCGGTATTACCAGACGCCGGATGAGGCCTATGAGGATCCGGATGTGTTTAGGCCGTGGTTTGAACGGGCCAAGGAAGCCGCTGCGCGTGCACCTTTACCAAAGAAAAAGACAACCCGCTGACGCCCCTTACAATTGGCGCGAACAGTGTTACATTAAGGGTGAAATCAACTTCCGGGCCTTAAACCCGGTAGGGGAGTTAAGACAATGGCACTGCCAAAATTCAAAATGATGTCGCTGACGGATGCCGCCGCTAATCGGATCCGCGAAATCATGACCAATGCAGACAAGCCGATTGCGGCGATCAAAGTCGGCGTGAAAAACGGCGGTTGTGCAGGCATGGCCTATACGATTGACTATGCCGAGGCCATCATGCCCGGCGAGGACGTGGTCGAAGAAAAGGGCGTAAAGGTCGTGATCGACCCCAAGGCGCTGATGTTTCTGATCGGCACCGAGATGGATTTCAAGACCGATCGTTTTGCAAGCCAGTTCGTATTCAATAACCCGAACGAGACATCGGCCTGCGGGTGCGGCGAATCGGTTGCCATTACACCTGTTGATTTAGACGCCGCTCACGCATCAGCGTGAGCGTATCGTTACCCTTTTAGCTTCGTTGAACGCATCATGAAACCCGGCATATGATCGCCTAAGCCTTTTGGCGTTGGGCCGTCATCCTCTTGGTGGTGCCGCCGTGGCTGGCTCGAGGGACGCTCCTGACGAACGGGGCGTTCTTCGCGAGGTGGGGGCGGCTCCCGTTCTGGGCGTATATCCTGATGGGATGCTTCAACTTTCGCTTCCACATTCTCGGTCCGAGCCGGACGTTCGGGCTTGGCACCGCGGCGTGTATGGCCGCCAGATGGCTTTTCGCGCCCACCGCTCCGACCGCGCTCAGGGCGAGGCGCGTCCTCGAATTTGGCTTCAGCGAGGCTGGTGCCGAGCCAAGGTATCGAGCGTTTGATCATGGCCTCAATCGCTGACAGGCTCTTTTCATCGGCGGAAGTAATAATTGTGTAGGCAGTTCCTAAGCGTCCTGCACGGCCTGTGCGACCAATCCGATGGACATAATCTTCGGCGTGATGCGGCGCGTCATAATTAAAGACGTGGCTGACATCGGGAATATCGAGCCCACGTGCGGCTACATCGGACGCCACAAGATATTGTGTTGATCCGGCGCGGAAACCATCCAAAGCCACTGTTCGCGCGCGCTGATCCATATCGCCGTGAAGTGCGGCGACGCTAAATCCGTGCTTTTCTAGCGATTTCCAAACGATCTGAACGTCAGACTTACGATTGCAGAAAATAATGCCGTTTTTAACGTCTGTGGCTTCGCGCATCAGGCGGCGCAAGGTTTCGCGCTTTTCCGCTGCATGATGCGGAGCGGCAACGAGGAGCTGGGTAATGGTTTCAGCCGTTGTGGCTTGACGCGCAATCTCGATGCGCTCCGGATTATGCAGAAACGCTTCCGTGATACGCTGAATTTCCGGCGGCATAGTTGCCGAGAAGAACAGGGTCTGCCGGGTGAACGGCACCATTTTACAGATGCGTTCGATATCGGGGATAAAGCCCATATCGAGCATTCGGTCGGCTTCGTCGATCACAAGAATTTCAATGCCGGTTAGCAGAAGCTTGCCGCGTTCGAAATGGTCGAGCAGGCGACCCGGCGTGGCAATGAGCACGTCGACGCCGCGGGCAATTTTGATGTCTTGATCGCCAAAGGAGACGCCACCGATTAATAGAGCGACATTCAGCTTTTGGCCGGAACCATATTTTGTGAAGCTTTCCTCGACCTGGGCGGCCAATTCACGGGTCGGCTCCAAGATGAGGGTGCGGGGCATGCGGGCGCGGGCGCGTCCTTGTTCCAAGAGCGTAATCATCGGCAACGTAAAAGCGGCCGTTTTGCCGGTGCCGGTCTGTGCGATTCCAAGCACGTCCTTGCGCTCAAGGACCCGTGGGATCGCCATTTCTTGGATAGGGGTGGGTTGGGTGTAGCCAGACGCCGTTACGGCTTCGAGTACTTTAGGGCTAAGGCCAAGTTCGCTAAAATTCATTGTGCTATTGCCGCCTCTCAGTCGCGGCGACCGGCCAGAAGTGGCGGGTTTTCAGGGTCAATTCGATCCAATTTCGTGCCGGATCATAGGTCGATAAGCCTCAAAGTCAACTAATTCAGACACTTATAGATCTGAGCTCTAACCCTTATCCCGCAAAATTCGGGACTTTTCCCGATCCCAATCGCGTTTTTTGGCAGTTTCACGCTTATCGGCGGCGTTTTTGCCCTTTGCCAGCGCAATTTCCACCTTCGCGCGGCCCTGATCGTTGAAATAAATTTTGAGGGGAACGATGGTCATTCCCTCTCGTTGCACGGCGCCGATCAGCTTGTTGACCTGCCTTTTGTGCAAGAGAAGTTTTCGAGGGCGCTTTGTCTCGTGATTAAATTGATTGGCCTGCAAATATTCAGGGATATAGGCGTTCACTAAAAACAGCTCGCCGTTCCGTTCTGCGGCATAGCTATCGCCAATTGTCGCTTTGCCTGCGCGAAGCGATTTGATTTCCGTGCCGGCCAACGCGATGCCAGCCTCATAGACGTCGGAAACCGCGTATTCGAAGCGGGCTTTGCGATTCTCGGCCGCAATTTTCCGGTTTGGATCCACTTTTACAACCATGACCGGAATATGGTTCCTTTTAGCCGCTGATCAAGCCGGCATGCACCATAGCCGACTGAATAATCGCCTTTGTTGCAGCCGTCACAGGGACGAGGGGCAAACGGACTTCTTCATTGCCACGACCCAAGAGCGATAGGCCCGCTTTGGCGCCGGCCAGGCCCGGCTCAACGAAGATCGCTTGATCAAGCGGGACAAGCTTGTCCTGCAAGGCCAAAGCCTTTGCGCTGTCGCCAGCCAGAGCGGCGGCCATGCGTTCCGCCGATAATTTGGGTGCCACGTTAGCGATGACCGAGATTGTTCCCTGCGCACCGCAGGCGACCGATGGAAGGGCGATGATGTCATCGCCCGAAAGCTGGACGAAATCCGCCCCGAGAGCCTGACGTTGTTGCGAAATGCGAGCGACGCTGCCTGTCGCATCCTTCACGCCGGCAATATTTTTAAGCTCATAGAGGCGCATCATGGTGTCGATCGACATGTCGACGACCGAGCGAGGTGGAATATTATAGATATAAATCGGGATACCGATGGCGTCATTTACCGCTTTAAAATGCTGATAAAGGCCCTCTTGATTAGGCTTATTGTAATAAGGTGTCACGACGAGGACGGCTGCAGCACCAGCTTTCTCAGCATGGCGGGCGAGACCGATGGCCTCGGCAGTGTTGTTGGAGCCTGCACCCGCCATAACGGGCACACGGCCGGCGGCTTCCGAAATACACACTTCCACGACGCGCCGATGTTCGTCATGCGACAAAGTGGGGCTTTCGCCTGTCGTTCCAACGGGGACAAGGCCTGTTGAGCCTTGCTCGATCTGCCAATCCACATGGGCGCGAAACGCGGCCTCATCAAACGCGCCATTCTTGAATGGCGTGATCAGGGCTGGCATTGAACCCCTGAAGAGTGGACCCTTGGACATAGTAGCGGCTCCCGAAGCGTTTTAAGTAATCTAACGCCAAGACACATAACGGCTTCGTTGCGGTTGGGGAAGGGGCGTGGCCATGGCCTTGCCTTATTTATCGCTATCGTTTGCCATAGAGCGAATCGGCCTAGGGCTGATGGGGAAGCAGGGTGAGCTTGTGGCGCGTAGATCGATCAATTTTTTAAAATTAGGATTGGTGCTGTTTTTTATTGAAATGGCACCGATCTATCCAAGTTTTGCCCAATTGGCCGGATTAGACGGGCTAAAGCCTGATCCAGCGACCCTCTCTTTGATGAAAAGTGCCCTTATGGCGTATCGGGCGGGCGATTTGGCAACGGGGGATCAATCCGCTCTGGCCCTATCTGACCCATTGGCCAAAATCGGGATGGAATGGGTGGCGCTTCGTTCAGCGCAGGAAAAGGCCGGGTTCAGCCGGATCAATGAATTTTTGTCGAATAATCCTGATTGGCCGACGCTTCAGCTTATTCGAAAAAAAGGCGAAGAGGCGCTTTATAACGAGCCGCGCGATGATGCGGCTGTTCTCTCTTATTTCAAAATCCGCGCGCCACTGACGCCCACGGGGCGCTATTTGTTGGCTGCAAGCTTGAAAGCTGCGGGACGTGTCAAAGAAGCAGCGGATACGATCCGCAAATCATGGCACGAAGATAATTATCCCAGTGATATCGAGGCCGAAATTATGGCCCGCTTTCACGACGAGCTGACGGAGGCTGATCACCGTGAGCGGATGGATAATTTACTGTTTGCCGAGAATTGGGCCGCAGCACAGCGGGCGGCCGAGCTGGCTGGGACTGATGCTGTTGCATTAGCCAAAATTAGAATTTCGGTTGGCAAGCGAGCCCCCGACGCGGAGAAGCTTTTGCAGGCAGCGCCCGCAAACATCAAGAAGGAACAGGGCTATATTATATCCGAAGCCCAATTTTTGCGTCGCAATGATCGATTGCTAGACGCGGCTGCGGCCTTGGCTAAATTGCCTGCGAATATCACGCCCTTTCGTGCCGATGATTGGTGGGTTGAACGCCGCGTTTTAATTCGTAGACTCGCCGAAATTGGACGCGCCGATGTGGCATTGGAGGTTGCCAAACAACATCCGGGAATTTCATCGGCTAATGTATACGATGCAGCGTTCATGCAAGGCTGGCTTGCGCTCGATTTTTTAAAGGATGGCGCGAAGGCGGAAGCGTTCTTTGTTGATGCCGAGCAACGTGCTGCAAGCGATACGTTGAAATCGCGTGCTGCTTATTGGTTAGGATTGGCGCTTGAGGCGCAAGGTAAATCGGCTAAGGAAGCGTTTCAACGCGCTGCAAAATCACCGCTGCTTTATTACGGACAATTGGCGCGGATGAAATCAGATAAAGCTGAACTTGTGTTTCGCGCGACACCCGAACCGGATCTCGCACGCGCTGCATCTGTGCTTGGCTTTAAGGCCATCGTCTATTTGATGGAGGCGGGCGGCAATGAATTTGCGGGCACACTTGCATTAGATGTTGCGGTGAAATTGCCCGACGCGTCGACGCTCGCGGCCCTTGCCGCTCTTGGTCGCGAATATGGTGATATTCGATTGGTGACCATCGCAGGTAAAGCGGCGTTGCAACGCGGGTTTACGTTCGATCTTGAAGCTTGGCCTGTGGATGGTTTTCCATTGCCAAGCGAGCCTGCGGTAGAAGCACCTTTGGCCTATGCGATTGCGCGGCAGGAAAGCTCCTTTGACCCAATGGCGCTTTCACCTGTCGGTGCGCGGGGCTTGATGCAATTAATGATACCAACCGCACAAGAGACCGCACGAAAAAATAAGATTGCATTTGTGCCGGAGCGATTAACGACAGACGCTGCTTACAATGTCGTGATTGGTACAGCCCATTTGGGTGAACTGGTCGAGTATTGGAGTGGCTCTTATATATTGGCCATCGCTTCTTACAATGCGGGCGCAGGCAATGTTAAAAAATGGATTGCGGCCAATGGCGACCCACGGGATGCGGGCGTTGATCCCGTGCGTTGGATTGAGCGCATCCCTGTTTCGGAAACGCGATTTTATGTTCAACGTGTTATGGAAAACTTAGAGATTTATCGGGCGCGGCTGAAGGGTGAATTCACAAGCGCGCTGAACGATGATTTGAGGCGGGGTAGTGCGCCTTAAGCGAGAAGGAAGCTACAATGCCCGATCAATTCACCAATTTCTTTATGCCATCAAGCGATGGGCTTCGGTTGCATGCGCGGCTTTATGGCGAGGCGGATGCGGGCGGCGTTCCGATCGTGTGTCTGCCGGGGCTCACGCGTAATGCGCTTGATTTCCATGACCTCGCGCTGAGGCTCGCGGGGCCTGGTTTGCAACGGCGGGTGATTGTTATCGAATACCGCGGACGGGGCGCTTCAGAATGGGCTCGGGATTGGCGGCATTATACGGTCAGCGTTGAGGCCACAGATATAAGGCAGATGGTGAAGGCCTTGCGTATCAGGCAAGCAATTTTTATAGGCACGTCGCGCGGCGGGCTGATTACCATGGCGCTTGCTGCAACCGCGCCCTCTATGATCAAGGCTTGTGTCCTCAATGATATTGGACCCGTGATTGAAACGGAGGGGTTACGTCGCATCGCGTCTTATGTGGGTAAGGGCGCTATGCCCAAGGATTGGGACGAGGCCGCTAAACGGTTACAAGAAGCAAATCGCGATTTTACCGATTTGACCGAACAAGAATGGCGCGCGTTTGCCCGCGCGGTGTTTGTTGAAAAGCCGAATGGGGCCTTGTCGCTCTCTTATGATCCGACGCTTGGAAATTCGCTTGCAGCTATTGATTTTGCAAAACCGTTTCCGAGCGCTTGGCCTTTGTTTGAGCTGTTAAAGGCCTATCCCGTTTTAACGCTTCGCGGCGAAAATTCTGATCTTTTATCAGAGGTGACATTGGCCGAGATGATGCTGCGGCATCCGGCTATGGAAACGCTTGTGGTGCCAAACGAAGCGCATGCGCCTTTTGTGGGGCGGGAGCGGACGGCGAAAGCGATTGCGGATTTTGTGGGTAGGGTGGGGTAGGACATATTTCCTTCTCCCTGAGGGAGAAGGTGTCGTCGAAGACGACGGATGAGGGTCTGATGGTTGTTATTGTACGCTGCACGGTTGGCACTTAACGCGATAACCTCCAGAACCTCATCCCCCTGCTCCGCAGGGACCTTCTCCTAAGAGGAGAAGGAAGTTAAACAACAAAAAACCCCGGCGATTGCTCACCGGGGTTTGATCTCACACCGATATGCGTTGATTAGAAATCGCGGCGGATACGGAGATAGAAGACGTTGCTGGTTGTATCAGACGCTGCGTTGGCGTTTTCAACTTTCTGATAAATTTCTGGGCGGATATAGAAGCCCTTTGCGGCGACATATTTGAAGCCTACGCCGTAATCAGTGCGCTTATAATTGGTAACGTCTTGTGTTCCCTTTTCGGCATCGGCATAGGCGTAAAGCGTATGGGCACCAAGAGCATATTCAATAGCGCCGTAATAATTATTGGCTGTTGATAAATTGCTCGCGTCTGGAGCGGAGTCTTTTACTTTACCGCCCATGGTGGAGTTGAAATATCCATTGATCGCGCTGTTGCCATTGTTATCGACATACGCATTTGCACCATTTGCATAGGCACCACCGAGTATGATTTTTACTGGTGCGAAGGCGATATCAACCCTGCCGATCGCGGCAAAGCCTTGAGCCGTACCCGAGGTCGAGCCGACAACTTCGTGCGATACGATGCCGCCTTTCAGCGTTACGGAATCGCTGAACTTTGATGTTGCAGCAACGAGCAGATCTGGCCGCGAGGCCTGTACGCTATTGGTTGGTTCACCTGTCGTTGTCGTGTCGTTGTTGTTTTCAGCACTTTGCGCGCCAAAGGTCAGTGCAGTCGTTCCGATATTCGTCGTGTAAATCAGCTGGCCGACCTGAGTAGGCTGATAGGCAACGCCCGAATTGTTATAGGCATTATCGAAATCGACGGGCGAAGGCGCCGCACCAGCACGGAAGCCAGCCAATTCGACAAAGGCGCTTTCAGTCTGAACCGCACTACCGGCAACTGCCGTTGCTGTACCCGACTTGCCAGTCACACCATCTGCGGCGAGCAAACCGATTACACTCCGAACGGTGCCAAGCTCAGTATTGTTACGGACGTCGGCGCGGATGATGAATTTATAGCCCAAATTATAAGGCGATTTTGTGGGACGATCCACGTTAGCTGTATATTTATTGTCCGACCGGACATAGCCAGAGATTTGAATGCAGCTATCCGTTCCTGGGATC
>CAIRGA010000124.1 GCA_903877935.1 uncultured Hyphomicrobiales bacterium | reverse complement strand
GGCGCCGCTTGAGATTACCATTGGCATCCATAATAAAATCGCCGTTTCCGTTATAGCCGGTTACCTGAGTTCCCGATGCCAGCATTAACAAAAAATCCATGCGCGATTCATCCCAGGCATTTGCTAAGCGGGCTAAATTTGATTGGGCGCCGTCAACCCAAAATGAGTCTGCATTAAGGACAAAAAATGGTGCGGACGAGAGACGAGGGAGTGCATTTTTTATACCTCCACCAGAATCCAATAATTTTTCGACTTCGTGCGAAATGTGTATTTTGGGATTCTTGATCGTCTGAAGAAACTTTATCATATCCTCAGCTAAATAATGTATATTCACAACGACATCGGAAACACCATAATTAGCCAAGGCGTCAAGATTAAATTGGATTAACGGTTTATCCGCGACACATATTAAAGGCTTAGGGATCGTATCTGTTATGGGTCGCATCCGCATTCCAAAGCCGGCTGCCAAGATAATCGCCATGTTGGGTAGGGAAGGTTGATTACTCATCTTGACCACCGATAATCTTGTCGCCGTGCAGCAAGTCAGGACAGTTTTTAGTCAACCACCCGCGATATTCATCGAGTGACGGATGCGATAGATTCCGACGAAGATACACAATCAGCCCTCGAATGAATTTAAGATATTCTGGCTTATGATCTCTTAGATTTAGGCGCACAAAGATGCCTAATATTTTCGTTACTCGTTGTAGTGCATAAATTGCATAGGCCTTAGAGAACGCAATCACATCAAAATTATGATCATTGGCGCTTCTCATGCGCACATACAGTTCATATAGCTCCATCTCCAATTCATTTGATATCGGAATTCTTGCGTCCTGAAGCAATGACGCTAGATCATATGTAGGATGTCCCCAGACCAAATCTTGGGTGTCTATTAGGCCGACCCGTCGTATGCCAGTGCGCTCCTCTAGCCATAAAATATTAGGGGAATGGAAGTCCCGTAATGTCCAACTATGTTGCTCGTTTTGTAACGGCGTTAAAAGACGCTTCCATATCTCATTGAATTCGTCGCGGGCATCATTGGTGATGTCGTGTTGGGTAAAATACGGTAGATACCAATCGAGAAATAATTCAACTTCAATTAGTAAAGCATCCACGTCATATGTGGGGATATGATAAATGAGATGGTCATTAATGGAAATGTGCCGTGGAAGATCAGTCGTGTGTAGGGTGCCTAGAAATGATGCTGCAGCTTTGTAGCGCTCGACTATCGGATCATCGTTATCAAATATTTGGTTGGTTCCTAAGTCCTCGGATAATATTAGACCTGCGCTGAGGTCGTAACCGAGAATTTTAGGCGCACTAAAACCAAAGTCGATTAGCCCTTTAGATGCGGCAATAAAAGATTCCAATGAAACGGAAAGTTTCGCGATATTTTTATAAGTCTTATTATTTTTGATAATGGGTTCGGTCACGGGTTTTGGAGAAATCATAAGGATCGCAGATTCTGATCCCTTAATAATCCTTTCATACCGACGTCCCGACGCATCACCTGTTATTTGCGCTCTATTCGCATCTTCCAAATTATGGTCGCGTAGTAGCCGGTAAAGATCGTAGTCTGATACAACCGAGGATAAAAGGTTTGGCTTTCCGATGATAAAAAGGGTTCGTCTAAATTCATCAGGTGGCGCACTATTTTTAAAATTGATTGAGACTATTGCAGCCTCTAATAAGTCCGGACTGCGTTCCGGCCATTCTACAATCGAGATCGCGGAATCCATTGCCTCGTTAAAACCAATTTCGATCAATTCATTAGCGCTTGATAAACGATAAAGATCGGCGTGAATAATATTTTCCGTAAGCCCTTTGTATTCTTGTTGAAGTAAAAAAGTAGGGCTTGTGATCACGAGTTCTGGATCGCCCGATAGAGCCCGTATTAAGCCGCGTGCAAACGTCGTTTTTCCTGAACCAAGGTCACCCGACAAGGTAACAAGATCGCCACGCTTGAGATGAGGGGCTAACAGACGTGCGAGTAAAAACGTATCTTGCTCACTCGATGATGTCAGCGCGAAGGTCTCATGAGTATTGCGGTTTGACGAATTGGGAAACATCACTTCGACTCTATCATCGTGGATTCTAATGTCTTGGCAGGGAAGAGACAGCTAATGATGGTACCTTGTCCTGCCTGAGAGTTAATTTTGACGTTTCCGCCGTGTAGTTCAACCAATGCGCGGACAATTGAAAGACCCAATCCTGGTCCACGATGGCGGGAGCCAATTGTATAGGTTTCGAAGCGATCGAAGACCTTGCTAATGAGTTCCTTTGGAATTCCTCGTCCGTTATCAATTACTGAGATATTAAGCGTCGACGCCTCTAGACTGGCTCTTACGGAAATGGACTGTCCCTCGGATGAGAAGGCGATAGAGTTCGATATGAGGTTGAATAAAATTTGTTGCACTCGTTTACCGTCAAGAAAAAAATCATCAATGTCGCTAGAAATTTCAACATTTAAGGACAAATTTCGTTCATCGATGCGGTCCTTTAGTCCCTCGATTGACGCTGAAATTATGTCATTAACTTTTGTATTCTTACGCTCGAGAATTATTTCGCCACGGTCAAAGGATGCTAGATCAAGGATATCGTCGATGATTGCCATAAGGGAGTTGGACGATTGAAAAACATGATCAATATATTCACTTTGCTTTTGCGTGAGGTGCCCGGCTGCCCCCGACGCGAGTAGTTCCGTAAAACCGATGACGTTGGTCAAAGGTGATCGTAATTGATAAGATACGTGGTGAACGAAGTTCTCTCTCAATCTTGCCGCCTGTTCTAGTGCGTCATTCCTGTCCTTTAATGCACGTTCGACATTCACGCTGGCCGAAACATCAATAAACGTGACAAGGGTAGCGCCGTCTGGAAGTGGCGCTAAGTTGCAATCAACGATGCTGCCATTACTGCGTTCCATGCGATAGGAGTGGCCTTTCCGTGTATCGTTAAAGCCTCCAATTGCGCCTTTGATATCTGACCAGACTTGCGGATCATCATATATTTTATTCGCCTCGAGGATAATCTCATCAATATGTGGCTGTTGAGATAAATCGTTTTCTTTGAGCTCCCACATTGTTTCAAACGCTGGGTTATTTAATTTCAATTTTCCGTCTGTTCCAAAAACTGCGACGCCTTCTTTAAGAGAATCCAAGGTTTCACTTTGTACTCTTGATAGAGCGTTATAGTTTGATTGTAAGTTAAATTGGGCCGTCACATCTTCAAATAAATAGGTTACGCCGCCTTGTGGATTGGGATTAACGACAACTCTGAGGGTTTTCCCCCCAGGCAGGTACCAGGCGACTTCATGTGTTTCTAATGATTGGTAGGCCTCCTGAAGGGACTTTTTCCAGCTCTTATAATCCGCTTGTTCCGGAAGGCGCCTAGCATCGCGTAATTGATCCAACACCTCGCTGTCGGTCGGATTTGATTGTGTAAATTTCTCATCTAGTTGCCAGAGTGTGCGATAGGCAAGATTACAAAAGACCAGACGCTGCTTTTCATCGAAGATTGCGACGGCAGTCGGCAATTGGTCCAGTGTTAAAACGTGGCTTGCCATTTGTGTCTGGAGGTCATGACGGGTGGCTTCTAATTCTGAAACGTCAATTGCATAGCCAATTGAGCCTGCTGCTAATGGTGTTTCAATAATATCGAGTATTCGCCGTTGTCCCGATACGATGACCGGTACTCTATTTTGAAACATATCTCCCTTTTGGAGGGTCTTTATAATGTCTTTTTGGAGGCTTAAATCCAAAAATTCGATCTGTTTGGCAATGACTTCATGAGTTTGTTCTGTATCGACGGCAAATGCATACTGCTCATTAACCCATGATAGGCGACCATTGCGATCTCTCAGCCAAATGGGCTGTGATAGCGTGTCAAGGATAGCTCGCAGTCCCACCGTCTCAATTTTCAGATTTTCAAATTCATTGTTGAGGTCAGAATAGTTTTTTTGCTGAGCATCAATATTTTTAATTCTAAGGGTGGCGAAATTATTTACAATTTTGCCATCAATTTGGACCTGATTTCCGTTTGATGCCTGTAGAATGAGTTGAAATGGTGTTCCGTTGGTTTTTAAAAGCGATACGGATGATTCGATGATTTTACGTCGGTCTTGTGGCAGCCAATCAGAGAAAATTAAGGGATCGATACAGCCGACTATTTCTTCTATATTATTTTTTTCACCAAGGAGAATTGGAGTATTATTTTCGTTCCAATATATAATGAAGTGTGGCTCTATTTTAGCAAATTCATAAAGTAAGTTTGGTTGTTTACGTCGATCTTGGCGAATATTATTGTATAAAAAACCACCAGATAATCGAACACTGTATAGGTTCAATTTTAAAATTATTAGAATTGCGATAAGGCACCCCGAAATTATCAGTATTAATCCGGAATCAACGATACCAACTTTTGGAATCCATTGACTTATGGAGTTGCTGATCCAGTTGGCGGGCATTTTTTGATAATCTCCGATTTTATATCGCTTCAATCGGAACGATAGATTTTTTCGAATCGGAGATAAGATACAGGTTTAAAGTATTTCCAAGAAGTAATTTTTGTGAAAATAGCTCATTTGATGAACGCGTTTAGTATAAAAAATCCGGCCTTTTGGGCCGGATTTTTCAGATTTGAGTGATTTATCGGTTAGTAGCGGTAATGTTCAGGCTTAAATGGTCCTTGCGGCGCAAGTCCCAGGTAATCTGATTGTTTCGTGCTTAGTTTTGTTAATTTGACGCCAATTTTATCGAGGTGAAGTGCCGCGACCTTTTCGTCAAGATGCTTCGGCAAGGTGTACACTTTCTTGTCATATTGGCCTTGTTTGGTCCACAATTCGATTTGTGCCAAGGTTTGGTTGGTAAATGACGCGGACATCACAAAGGATGGATGACCGGTAGCATTTCCAAGGTTCACCAGACGCCCCTCGGACAGGACAATGATCCGCTTTGAGTCGGGAAATTCAACTTCATCGACCTGAGGCTTAACATTGTGCCATTTCATGTTTTTTAGCGCGGCGATCTGAATTTCACTATCAAAATGGCCGATATTGCAGACAATGGCTCGGTCTTTCATCGCCCTCATATGGTCGATGGTGATAACGTCAACATTGCCGGTAGCTGTAACGAAAATATCGGCGCGGGGTGCCGCATCTTCCATCGTGGTGACTTCATAGCCTTCCATTGCCGCTTGAAGCGCGCAAATAGGGTCCACTTCAGACACGATTACTCGGCATCCTGCGTTTCGTAGTGAGGCTGCGGAGCCCTTACCAACGTCACCAAAGCCCGCAACCATTGCTACTTTTCCGGCCATCATGACATCAGTGCCGCGGCGGATGCCGTCAACCAATGACTCTCGGCAACCGTATAGATTGTCAAACTTCGACTTTGTAACCGAGTCATTCACATTAATGGCAGGAAACAAAAGCTTTCCTTCGTTCGCCATAATATAGAGCCGGTGTACGCCAGTTGTTGTTTCCTCTGTAACGCCCTTAATATTTTGACCGTTACGGCCATACCAGCCCGGATTAGATTTTAATGTTTTCTTGATCGCAGCGAAGAGGACTTCTTCTTCTTCGTTTCCAGCCTTTTCTAGAAAATCGACGTCGCCGGCTTCGGCGCGCATGCCGAGATGGATGAGCATTGTGGCGTCACCGCCATCGTCCAAAATCATATTTGGTGTGCCGCCATCGGCCCATTCAAAGATTTTATGGGTGTAGTCCCAATAATCTTCAAGACTTTCGCCTTTGATCGCGAAGACGGGTGTACCGGCTGCGGCTATGGCTGCAGCGGCGTGATCTTGGGTTGAATAAATATTGCACGACGCCCAACGAACATCGGCGCCGAGGGCCTTGAGCGTCTCAATCAAAACGCCGGTTTGAATGGTCATATGAAGTGAACCCGCGATCCGCGCGCCTTTTAGAGGCTGCGAAGCACCATATTCGGCTCGCGTGGCCATCAGACCTGGCATTTCGGTTTCAGCGATCGTTAATTCCTTACGGCCCCATTCTGCGAGACCTAAGTCGGCAATTCGATAATCGTTAAAGTGCGAGCTCATTGTATTTCCGCCAAAGTGAGAGGAGTGATCATTGCAATAGCGTCACGCTATATCAGCGCTCTTCGCTTCGCGCAATCGTAGATATAAAGAAAACTTTATATGATCAAAATGCCTATTCGGACTCGCCAAACCGACCATTGATCAGATCGGTGAGCGCTTGAATGGCTAAATCGGCCTGTGGTCCCGAGGCGGTTAGTGTAATTATTGACCCAATTCCGGCGCCGAGCGTTAAAATACCCATAATGGACGTGCCGCCGACCGTCTCGCCGGAACGGGTGACCGTAATATCGGCATTAAATCCGTCGGCACATTGAACAAACTTGGCCGTTGCACGGGCGTGAAGGCCCTTTTTATTTATAATTTCAACGTCCCGGGTAATGGCTGAGCCTTGAACATTCTGCGTCATAAATTTCAGCTCCGAGACTCGATCAACAAGACTGATGATTATTTACCAGCAAGCACTTGGCTTGCGACATTGATATATTTGCGACCCGCGTCCTGCGCTTGGATCACGGCTTGTTGCAGCTCGCAATCGCTCCTCACGCTCGCCAATTTAATCAACATAGGAAGATTTATCCCTGCCACCACCTCGGTGCGGCCGGTCCCCATGACAGAAATAGCAAGATTGGATGGCGTTCCACCAAACATATCGGTCAAAATCACCACGCCCTCGCCCGAATCCACCTGACTTACGGCGTCGATAATTTCTGTACGACGTATTTCCATGTCGTCTTCCGGGCCGATCGTGACGGTTTTTATCTGTTTTTGTTGGCCGACAACATGCTCCAACGCCGAAAGGAACTCGATCGCAAGCTTTCCGTGCGTGACGAGTACCATTCCAATCATCGTGCGATCCTCTTCATACGCGTCATCGTCATCATATACGTCACCGACGGCGGGATGATGTGGACCGAATGCATGTTTTGTTGTTGTATCATAAGACTTTAAATCGACAAGCTGCCCAATCCCAGCGCGGCCAAAACCAGTTCGGCGCTCTGGGGTGTTACGGTAATTCGGCGAATTGAAATGCCCAACACGGTGTCAGACATATCCAAATGATCCGGATACCGATTGTTTAGCACAGGTTCACAATCCACGAGAAGTCGAATTACGGCCTGATTTTCAAAGTCTGTCGCTCGAATTCCAATGCCTCTCAGTTCGATTTTCCCGGCGGTCAAAGGGTGGCCTTTGGCAATCAGCCTGCCGCCAATGGCGGTAAGATAAAGTCGATCATCGCCGATGAGCCGGGCAAAATGTCCATTTCTATGCGCTAAACTGATCAATTGATGGGAAAGTGTCGATTTACCGCTTCCCGACGGGCCGCGTATCATGACCCCCGCCTCGCCAACAACAACCCCATTGGCATGAAGGGCCAAGCCTTCCGGCTGCTGCGTCATTTTGCTGCGACAGGGAGTTTAATGGTGAATCTTGCCCCAACCGGCTCGGGATTTGCGCCTGATTCTGTTTCCAAATAACGGTTTTCGGCCCAAATTAACCCATTATGGGCCGCGATAATTTGCCTCGAGATTGACAATCCAAGCCCGGAATTCTGGCCGAAACCTTGATTGGGTCGGTCGGTATAGAAACGCTCAAATATCCGCTCGAGCGCATGGGCAGGAATTCCGGGTCCGTCATCTTCGACGATGACTTGGATGTTGCCGTCTGTTCGCGTGAGAAAAATTCTTACCGTTGAGCCATGGCTTGAAAAGGATTTAGCGTTATCAATCAGGTTGTTGATTACCTGGCTGATCCGCGAGTCATGCCCAATCATTTCATAGGCTTGTGGACCAGAAACATGATCAGCAACGGTCAATTCCGTTTTAATGGTCTCACCTGAACTGACGCTATTTGCAATGGCCACGACCGCGGAAATCAATTTGGCTAAGTCGAAAAGCTTCTCGTCATTGCGCGCCAGCTCTGCATCAAGCCTTGATGCGTCAGAAATATCGCTGATCAACCGATCAAGCCGGTTTACGTCGTGCTTGATGACCTCAAGCAGGCGGGAACGGCTTTCATCGGTTCGGGCCAATGGCCAGGTTTCTACAGCACTTCTTAGCGACGTTAGAGGATTTTTGAGCTCGTGAGCAACATCGGCAGCGAAGCTTTCAATGGCTTCGATCCGATCATAGAGCGCGCGCGTCATGTCCCTCAGCGATCCGGATAAATGGCCGATTTCATCGCTTCTTTTGGTAAAATCAGGTATTTCCGTGCGCGTTCGAATGCCGCGGCGGACGCGGTCGGCAGCCGATGACAGGCGCCGGATGGGGCCCGCGATTGTTCCGGCAAACAAGGCCGATACAATCATCATCACCGATGCGGCAATCGCAAAAATGCGAAGGATGGAAAGCCGCTCAGTCCGGATAATGGAGTCGATATCGCCGCCGAGCGTTGACAGCAGCAAAGCACCGCGGACCATCCGTGATTTTTGGATAGGGACGGCCACCGAAACGATTGTTTCGCCCGCACTATTGACCCGAACGACACTTGCCGGCGAGCCGCTAAATGCCTGATTAACCTCAGAAATATTGCGCCCATGGACAGCGGTTGGATCATCGCTTTTGAGACTGACACGGGGTCCAAACCCATGTCGGACAATGTCCCAAGTTCGGGAAATCAGCGTTTCTTCACTCCCGCTAGGAGGCGGTAATTCCGCACGCAAAATGTCGCCGGGCGAATACATGGCTGCCGTATCAATCAATAATTCGCCGTCTTGGTCAAAAATCCGCGCTCTCGTTCGTGTTGGCGTCACCAAACGGCGCAAAAGAGGGGCAACTCGGGCGGGATTAATTGAAAATTCGGTATCGTCATCGCCTGCAACCGTACTTTCGCCAGCCTGGAGCATCAGTAGTTTTTCTGGATCGATGGTAATCGATTCAACGTCAAGGGTGGCCGAGGCGGAGACCGCGGAGGCTATAATTTCACCTTGCGTGAGGAGGCTCTCGACCCTTGAATCGATTAATCCCTGCCGGAATTGGTTTAAGTAAAGAAAACCCAATAAAAGTGCGAAGAGACCGGCAAGGTTGAGGACAACAATGCGCCTTACAAGGCTTGATGATGCCCTTAAAACGATGAAGCGAAAAAACCGGCGGACACGCTGGATCAACGGGATGGTGTGCGGGGTTGCACTTGATCGAGACTCGTCGGTTTGGCTGCGTTTCATCTGATTTCAGGCCAATTTATTCCGAAAATCGATAGCCGACACCATAAAGCGTATCGATCATGTCGAAATCGTCATCAACGGCTTTGAATTTCTTGCGAAGCCGCTTGATATGGCTGTCGATGGTCCGATCATCGACATAGACTTGGTCATCATAGGCCGCATCCATCAACGCATTGCGGCTTTTGACAACACCTGGACGCTGGGCGAGGGCCTGAAGGATGAGGAATTCGGTTACTGTCAGGGTCACAGGAAGGCCCTTCCAGGTGCAGGCGTGGCGCTCGGTGTCCATCCGAAGCTCGCCGCGATCAAGGACCTTCGCGTCGCCTTCTTTGGCCGGTGGTGCGTCTTTGGCGCCAATACGCCTCAAAATCGCTTTGACACGCTCGACGAGGAGCCGTTGGGAGAACGGTTTACGGATAAAATCATCCGCGCCCATTTTCAGCCCGAATAATTCGTCGATTTCTTCATCCTTCGAGGTGAGGAAAATGACCGGAAGATCGGATTTTTGCCGCAAACGGCGCAAGAGCTCCATACCGTCCATTCGGGGCATTTTAATGTCAAAAATCGCCAAATCAGGCGGGTTTTGCTTCAATCCCTCCAGGGCGGTAGCGCCATCTGTGTAGGTTTCGACGCGGTAGCCTTCGGCCTCAAGCGCGATAGAAACGGAGGTTAGGATGTTGCGGTCATCGTCAACGAGGGCGATCGTGGGCATTCTAGCGGGCTCCGACAGTCGATTTCTAAGTTAATCCCAAATTCTAGAACATAGCGAGGCCAAATTGTGGCAGAGCCTCTGCTTTGTGCTAAAAAATGCGGAAAAACCTTGACGGGAGGGCAGACTATGCTTTTTTCAACGAATGGCTGAGCCGTTTGACCCCGTCCAATCTGCAAATGAGTCCGCTCGTGAAACCACGCGGCAATTGCTGCGGGAAGCTCGCTTTGGGACCCTCGCAACGATCAATGAAAACGGCTATCCCTTTGCTAGTCTTGTGACTTTTGCGCTTGACCGGGCACAGACCCCGTTTTTGTTGGTTTCGAGGCTTTCAGGCCATACGAAGCACTTGTTAGCGGACCCTCGCTGCTCGCTTTTGGTGGGGGAGCCGGGCAAGGGTGACCCGCTGGCTCATGCAAGAATAACCATACAGTGTTCGGCCAGTATTGTTGATCGGGCCAGCGACGAAAACATTATTTTACGGACGCTCTTTTTAGCACGCCACCCCAAGGCCGCGCTTTATATTGACTTCGCCGACTTCCTCTACATTCGACTTACTATGATGGAAGCCAGTCTGAATGGCGGGTTTGGCAAGGCGTTTCGGCTGAAAAGCGACGATTTGAGATAGATAAGGCCTGTCTTTGAGGTGAATAAGGCCAGTGGTTGAGATACTCAGAACGCCGCTTCGACTTATCAGATCGATTGATTATAGGCACCAACCTCGGGGCTAAGCCGAATGAGGTCATCGACCGCCTTGAACATCTCGCGCATGCGCGCTTCCGAGACGGGGCTCTCGCAGACGATCACGAGCTCGGGCTTGTTGGAGGAGGCACGGATCAACCCCCAGGTGCCATCCTCGCTCGTTACACGAATACCGTTTACCGTGACGATGTCGCGGATGGGTTGGCCTGCGAAGGCATGGCTGTTTTTGGCCAGTGCTTCGATGTCGGTTTTGACACGCTCAACGACGCCGTATTTTACCTCGTCGCCGCAATGCGGCGACATGGTGGGCGTGCCCCACGTTTTCGGCAATGCGCGATAAAGATCGGCCATCGTCTTGTCGGGGTTGCGCTCAAGCATATCGAGCACCGCGATGGCGGTGACAAGCCCGTCATCATAGCCGCGACCGACCGGCGCGTTGAAGAAGAAGTGGCCCGATTTTTCAAAGCCAGCGAGGGCATTCAAATCGGCGACACGACGCTTGATGTAAGAGTGACCCGTCTTCCAATAGTCGGCTTTGACGCCGTTTTGGATAAGCACCGGATCGGTGGCAAAAAGTCCCGTTGATTTAACATCGACGACAAAGGTTGCACCATGATGCAGGCTTGATAAATCGCGCGCTAGCATGACTCCGATTTTATCGGCAAAAATTTCATTGCCTTCATCGTCAACGACACCGCATCGATCACCATCGCCATCAAACCCTAGTGCAACATCGGCGTGATGTTCGTGCACGGCGTGCGCCATGGCGTGCAGCATTTCCATGTCTTCAGGGTTCGGATTGTAACGCGGAAAGGTGTAATCAAGTTCGGCATCCATCGGTATAACTTCAACGCCGAGTTTTGCTAAAATGCCGGGTGCAAAGGCGCCCGCAGTACCGTTGCCGCAAGCGGCAATGACTTTCATCTTGCGGGTATACGGCTTGCGCGTTGTTAAATCCGCGATGTAGCGATCTGCAAAATTTTCGACAAAGCGATAGGCGCCACCATCGGCATATGTTCCGCGCCCTTCGAGCACGATTTCTTTTAAGCGATTCATTTCATCAGGGCCAAACGTAACGGGGCGTTGCGCGCCCATTTTTACCCCTGTCCAGCCATTATCATTATGCGACGCTGTGACCATGGCCACACACGGCACATCCAACTCGAACTGCGCAAAATAGGCCATGGGCGACATGGCCAACCCGATATCATGCACCTTGCATCCGGCAGCCATTAGCCCGTTGATCAAGGCCATTTTGATGGCGGAGGAATAGGCGCGGTAATCATGGCCAGTGACGATTTCCGGCTTCACGCCCATTTCACGGATCAGTGTGCCGAGGCCCAAGCCCAAGGCCTGCACGCCCATGAGGTTGAGCTCTTTCTCAAACAACCAGCGCGCATCATATTCACGAAAACCCGTCGGTTTGACGAGGGGGAGGGTCTCATAGCCCAGCGTGTTGGGGGTGAGCGAGGCGACGGGCTTTGGGAACATGAGGGGGATTTCCGGTTGTCTGGCTTGATGAAGGTTCAGCTTCACTGTTTCACCCAGTTGCTCGGATGCGTCAAGGAAGGGGTGATACCTAAAACCGCCACCGTGTTCCTTCTCCTTTAAAGGAGAAGGTCCCTGCGGAGCAGGGGGATGAGGTTCTAAGGATTGCCGCATCAAGCACGAAGCTGCCGTGCATCATAATAAAATCAGACCCTCATCCGTCTGCTTCGCAGACACCTTCCCCCTCAGGGGGAAGGAAGGCAATGGGTCGTTAGATCTTATCGCTCAAAGCGCTTTCGATCTCCGCCTTGTTCGGCAAACTTGGCTGCGCGCCGTGTTTGGTGCAAGCGAGGCTTCCGGCGGTTACGCCTCGGGCTAGCGCCCCCGTAAAGCCGAAACCCTGATCCAACGCTGCGGCAAAGGCGCCGCAAAAGCCGTCTCCGGCGGCGGTTGTGTCAACAACGGTCACCGCGGGCGCGGGCACCTGACGGCGCACGCCATCGGTCCAGCCGACCGCGCCTTCGCTGCCAAGGGTGACGATGCAAGCAACGTTGCGAGCCGAGGCGATGGCGTGGGCGGCATCGGTCGGGCTATCGGCCGAGAGGCCAAAGCCTTGGGCGACCACCATCGCTTCATGTTCATTGACGAGGAAAATGTCGACGAGGTTGGCGAGCTCATCGGTGACGATGCCGGCGGGTGCGACGTTGAGCAAGACCCGCGCGCCTCTTGCTTTGGCGTAGCGCGCGGCGGCGATTTGCTCGGCTTCCGGCACTTCGCGTTGCATCAACAGCGTGTCTTTTGCGCCGATTTGGATGGATTCCAGCGTTTTGGCGCTCGCATAGGCATTGGCGCCCGAGGCAACGGTGATGGCGTTTTCGCCGTTGTGATCTACGGTAATAAAGGCGGCACCCGTGGGGGCCGTGACTTTTGCGATGGCGCTCACATCAACGCCTGCCTCGACGAGCAAGCCCAAGCCGATGGCAGCGAAAGGATCATCGCCGACGGCACCCGCCATGATGGTTGGCGATCCGGCGCGCTGGGCGGCGAGCGCTTGATTTGCGCCTTTGCCGCCGGGGATCACGTCATAGCCGGGGCCGAGGATCGTTTCGCCGGGCTTCGGGATGGAGGGGACGCGGGTGACGAAATCGACATTCACGGATCCGAAAACGATGATCATGGGCGGCTCGCTTGATAGGCTTGGATAAAACGGGCGGCGCGACGGCCAACTTCTTCTGCCGCTACGCCCGGTGCGTAAAGCGCGGAGCCGATGCCGTAGCCTGCAAGAGGCGTTGCGGCATAGGTGGCAAAGCTCGATTCACCAACGCCGCCGACCAGTACCATGCGCGAGCCCTTCGGCAGAATAGCGTTGAGCGCTTTTACGCCGGTAGGTGACATGAGTTCGCCGGGGAAAATTTTGAGCACATCCGCGCCTGCATCAAGGGCGGCTATCGCTTCCGTCGGCGTGAAGAAACCGGGGGCGGAGACCAACCCCAAGCTTTTCGCGTGGGAGATGACTTCCGGATTGGCGTTGGGCGAGACGATGAGGGTGCCGCCTGCTTGCGCGACGCGATCGACTTCGGTGCGGCGATAGACGGTTCCGGCGCCTACCACCGCGCGGTCTTTTAAGGCGGATGCGAGTTTGCCGATGCTCTCATAGGGCTCGGGCGAGTTGAGCGGTACTTCGAGAATGGTGATGCCTGCCGCGACGAGCGCCTCGCCGACCGCCACCGCCTCATCCGGATGAAGCCCGCGCAAAATCGCGATCAAAGGGCAGGCTGAGAAGGCGTTATCGAAGGCGGAGCGATGCGGCATGGCCAAACTTTCCTTAAGCGTCAAGCAAGCGGGCAAGACCTGCGGTGAAACAATCCTCAGTCGTTAGAGTACGGCAGGTTTTACCCTTCGTTGCGAGGGCTTTGGAGTAAGACTCGACGATAATGCCCTCGGCAATCAGCGCGATCTCGCCACCCGTTGGATCCATTGCAAGACCGTGCTCGACTTCCGAGCCGATCAAGAGGCCGGAAAGGAAGGGTGCAACTTCATGCCCACTCATGTCGCCGAGCAGCACTGATGTGCGGGCGGCGAAGGCTTGATGGGTAAGGCCGCCCGGGCGCTTACTTGCTTCTAACCCTTTCGCGAAGCCTGCTGAATCATCAGGCTCTTCGCGGAGTTTGCCTAAAATCGTCTGGCTCAGCAGCGTGGCATAAAACTCGCCTGTCATGAAGGTAGCGAAGCTTTTGATTTTGCCGTTTTCGAGCTGCACCCATTTGGAATGGGTGCCGGGCAAAATGACGGTGCCGTTCTCGATACCCGTGCCCAGCGCCAGCGTTTCTTCGCCACGCATGACATCGGGCGCGCCAGCGGCATCGCGCGTTGAAAGGCCCGGCACGATGCGGGCTGGGCGGCCATTGCCGATATCGACGGCGACCATGGCACCCGCAATCTCGGATGCGGTGGCCGGGCAGGCGCGATAGGGCACTTCCGCCCAGCCATTCCGGCTGCCCACCATGCCCGCCATAATCACGGGAATGTCAGGGTGCCGCGCCAGCCACATGCCGCAGCG
>CAIRGA010000123.1 GCA_903877935.1 uncultured Hyphomicrobiales bacterium | reverse complement strand
TACCAATAACTTTGTATCCATCGGTTAGAGAAATCGATACATTCTGTTGTTTATAGTCCGGCCGTGAATACATCGTTGAAAGCTCGAAACCAATATTCGGTTCCGCTTCAAAAAAGCCACCCAACTTTATTCCACCAACCATCGATTGCTTTAATTGCAAATCACTACTGGTAGCAGGATGTAAGTCTGGAGTTGGACTAGAATACCCCATATTTTCAATAGCTGTTAAATTTGTTGGCTTCGGATCAAATTCATATCCACCGTACAAACCTAAATATGTTTCGGCGTGGGACGGCGATAAGCTCGGTAGTATTCCTAAAAGTACAGTACTAATTAACAAAACAAAATTGAAATGGGTCAGGCGATAAATATTCGTGAAACGGTCTTTGGAAAGCTTAAATATTAACATTTGATGACCGAATACCTATGTGAAAAGTATTCGAAAATTAGCCTTGTATTACGTAACGTCAATACACGTTTTACGAGGAAAATTCATGCACCCTCCCCTCCGCCTCCTCCACCCGCACCCATTCAAATTCCGGCGCCTGATGCCGAAACCAGGTGTGCTGCCGTTTGGCATAACGCCGCGTATCGGCCTTGCCGATCGCCACCGCCTCGGCCACCGATATCTCGCCCCGCAGCGCCCGGATCAGTCCCGGCACGCCATGCGCGCGCATGGCGGGTAATGCGGGATCAAGCCCGCGCACCATTAAGGCTTCCACCTCCTCCATCGCGCCGCTATCCATCATCGTCTCAAACCGCGTATCGATCCTTTGCCGCAGCGCGTCGCGGTCGGGCTCCAAAAACACCGCGACGCACGACGCAACGTCCAAAACCGCGCCGCTTCGGCTATCGTGAAAGGCCGATAAGGGCTTACCCGTCGCCATAAACACTTCGAGGGCGCGGAGATTGCGCTGCGGATCGCTCGGCCTTAGCCGCGCGGCGGTTGACGGATCAACCGCCTCAAGCCGCGCGTGGATCTCCTCTGCGGTCCGGCCCTCCGCCCATGCGCGCAACTCGGCCCGCACGGCTTCTGGCACGGCAGGAATATCGGATAGACCTTCGGTCAACGCCCTGAAATAAAGCCCCGTGCCACCCACCAGAATAGGCAGCCGACCTTCCGCCTCGATCATTGTGATTTCGCGGCCCACATCGGCCAGCCAACGCGCCACCGAATAATTCTCCGCCGCGTCGACATGGCCGAAGAGCCGATGCGGAACTTGGCGCTCCTCCTCCAAGCTCGGCCGCGCGGTAATGATGCGCAGGTCGCGATAGACCTGCATCGAGTCCGCATTCACCACCACCCCATCAAGCGTTTGCGCCAACCGAATAGCGAGTGCCGATTTTCCGCTCGCCGTTGGCCCGGCAATCAGGATCGCACGTCGACCTAACGTCTTCTTCATGATAACTCTATCTCTATGACCGATTTCGTTGCCACTCTCGTCTCGAATCCCAACAAGCCCGCTCTGTCGGATGCGCTGCTTTCGCATTTGGCGCAAGCCCTGCCCGAAACGGCAAAGGTAATTCGCCTTGATCGGCAAATCGCCATCGACGTCGCGTTTTCAGCCCGTTCTGAAACAGAGCTCGATGAAATATCGGCCAAAATTCGCAAATCGCTGTCGAGCGAACCCGTGGACATCATTGTTCAGCCGATTGCCCATCGCCGCAAGAGCCTGTTCGTCGCCGATATGGATTCGACCATGATTGGCCAAGAATGCATTGATGAGCTCGCCGCCGAACTCCGCGTCAAACAAAAGGTTGCCAAAATTACCGAGCGTGCCATGCGCGGCGAGTTGGAGTTTGAATCGGCGCTACGCGAACGCGTCAGGCTCCTTGAAGGTCTCGATGCGATGGTGATCCCCAAAGTCATCTCTGAAAAAATCACCATCACACAAGGCGCGCGCACATTAATTTCAACGCTGCGCAGCCAAGGCGTTTACACCGCGCTGGTTTCTGGCGGCTTTACGCTCTTCACCAATCGTATCGGCGCGACGATCGGTTTTGATGAGGACCGCGCCAATACGCTCGTCATCCATAATGGCAAACTAACAGGCGACGTAGCCGACCCGATCCTAGGCCGCGAAGCCAAACGCGCGACACTCATCGAGTTGCGCGAGCAATTCGCCCTCGGCCAAGAAGAAACACTTGCCATTGGCGATGGCGCAAACGATCTCGATATGATCGAGGAAGCTGGCTTGGGCGTGGCCTTCCGCGCTAAACCGGCGGTTGCCGCAGCAGCCGATGCGCGGATCGATCATTCCGACCTCACCGCGCTTTTATATGCCCAAGGCTATTCGCGTTCGAGCTGGATGGAGTGAAGAAGCAATCGGGCCGTCCTTCTCCTTGAAGGTCGAGCGGCGTGCCCGCAAGGGCTTCGACGCGGAAGGCTTCGAAAGCCAAGCGGGGGGGGATCAAGCGTAGCATGACGGATGAGCTTCTGGTGCTTGGCCGCCTAATACGCAACCGCACCCCGCTCTCATCACGCCCGTCAGCCCCTCATCCGACGCGTCCCGCGCCACCTTCTTCTGAAGGGGAGAAGGAAACAAAAGCAGATTTATATCGCTTCTACCTTACTCGAGCGCCAAAGCCACAAACCGCACATCGCCTTGCGGATTAGCGACGAGCAGAAGCACGGATTTCTTCCCGTCCTTCTTCAACCCATCAATCCGCTTTAAAACGGCATCAGGCGTTGCAACGGCTTCTTGTTGCACTTCAACAATCACGTCACCCGGCGACAAGCGCTTTTCCGCTGCTGGCGAATTCGGATCTACTTTCGCAATCAACACACCTTTGACCGAGTCCTTGATCGAAAAGCGCTTCCGCATCTCGTCATTGATCGCCACCAGATCAAGACCCAATAGTTTCTTGAACACAGGCTGATCGGGTTGCTGAGGCTCGCCCGCTTTAACTTGCTTTTCGGTTTCATCGAGCCGGCCAAGCGTCACCCGCAAGGTCTGTTCTTTACCCTTGCGAACGATCACAACATCCACGGTCTTGCCAACCGCTGTTTGCCCAACGAGGCGTGGTAAATCACGCGACTCTTTAATCGGCTTGCCGTCAAAGGTCACAATCACATCGCCTGCCTCAAGACCCGCAACTTTAGAAGGCCCCTTGTCATCGACACCCGCCACCAAGGCGCCGCGCGCGGTACCAAGGCCCAAGGTTTCTGCGATATTGTCATCGACCGATTGAATACGAACACCCAACCAACCGCGGCGCGTTTCACCAAATTGCCGCAACTGATCAACGACAGGCGCCGCAAGCGCGGAGGGAATAGCAAAGCCGATCCCAATCGAGCCGCCGGTGGGCGAAAGAATGGCGGTATTGATCCCGATCACTTCTCCGTCCATGTTAAACAAAGGGCCGCCGGAATTACCTTTATTGATCGCCGCATCCGTCTGCAAATATTGGCCATAGGATTGGTCCGAAATATCGCGGTTCTTGGCCGAAATAATACCCGCTGAAACCGAACCCCCAAGACCGAACGGGTTGCCAATCGCCATCACCCAATCGCCGATTTTTTCAACATCCGAGTCGCCGAACTTAACCGCTACGAGTGGCTTGTCGGGTTTCACCCGCAACACTGCCAAATCGACCTTCGGATCCTTGCCGATAATCTCGGCTTTCAACTTACGGCCATCGTTAAAGATCACCATAATTTCATCGGCATCGCTGATGACGTGATTGTTCGTCACAACAATCCCCGATGCATCAATCACAAAGCCCGAACCTAACGAACTCGATTTATGCTGCGGTGGCATCTTGCCGCCATTCTCACCCTTTGGATTCATGAACTCATCGAAGAATTCCTGAAAAGGCGTGCCGGGCGGCAATTGCGGCATCGGCGTCGAACGCTGCTGATCCATGGGCACATTGGTGGACGCGGAAATATTGACAACCGCATCCATCACTTGTTCCGCAAGGCCTGAGAGAGATTCAGGGCCACGTGCCATCGCACCCCAATTGACAACCGGTTGCACCAAGAGAATGGCACTGATGATCGCAACGTTCATCAAGCGAATAACGCGCATGATTTCGGCTCCTCTCTTACGTTTTTCTAATAAGTCTTATTCCTGAATTTGGTCGCTATTCTTGGCAGAAAACGGATCTTTAAAATAGCGCAGAAACTCGGACTCGGGGCTCAATAAAAGCCGCGTCTCGCCAGGCCTTAAAGACGTCTCATAGGCGAGCAGCGAGCGATAAAACGCGAAGAATTCCGGATCCTGACCATAGGCTTCGGCCAAAATACGATTCTTTTGTGCGTCACCTTCACCACGAACTTTTTCGGAAGTCTTGGTGGCCTCGGCGCGCAACACAACGACATCACGATCAGCCTTTGCTTTAATCGTTTGCGAGAGCTGCGAACCTTGAGCACGAATATCCGCCGCTTCACGCTGACGCTCTGTCTGCATGCGTTGGAACACGGCCTGACTGTTTTGCTCCGGCAAATCCGCGCGCCGCAACCGCACATCCACGACTTGCAGACCAAGCCCTTGCGCCTGTGCATTCACATCATCGCGGATCTTATGCATCAGGCCCGAACGATCAGCCCGCACAACGGTCGAAAGCGTTGCATCGGCTAAAATCGTACGCACCGATGAATTCACAATCGACGTCAACCGAATATTGGCACCGGCCACGCTGTTCACGCTTTGATAAAAGCGCAGTGGGTCCGTAATGCGGTACCGCGTAAAAGCATCCACAACGAGGCGCTTTTGATCCGATGCAATCACTTCTTGCTGCGGCAATTCCAAATCAAGAATTCGCTTATCAATCGTGATCACATTTTCGATGAAGGGAAATTTGATATAGAGCCCCGGTTCGGTAATGGGCGCACGCGCCACACTACCAAATCGGAACACAAGGGCCTGCTGCGTCTGTTGCACGACGAAGGTCGAGGACAAAACGAAGACGGCAAGAACAAGAACGGCGATGCCCGCTAAAAAACGATTGGTCGAGTTCATTTCACCGCTCCCGCGCCATTCTTCTTCTGCAAATCACCGAGCGGCAAATAAGGCACCACGCCTTGCTGGGCCGCGCCATTCTGATCGATGATAGTTTTTTCAGCACCCGTTAAAACGCGTTCCATCGTTTCCAAATACATCCGCTCGCGAATGATCTCAGGCGCCTTTTTATACTCGACATAAATCTGGCTAAACCGGCTCGCTTGACCGGTGGCTTCCGCAATCACGCGCTCGCGATAGGCTTCCGATTCCTGCTGAATACGGGCGGCTTCACCGCGTGCTTCCGGCACCACTTTCGAGGCATAAGTTTCAGCCTCGTTGCGCGCGCGGTCTTGGTCTTGTCGCGCGGCCTGCACATCACGAAACGCATCGATGACTTGCGCAGGCGGATCAACCTTCTGCAACTGCACCAAACGGATCACAACACCGGCGCCATAGGAGTCGAGCGTGTCCTGCATCAATTGCCGCACATCGGCTTCCACCGCGCCACGTTCCGTCGTCAAAATCGCTTGAATATTGCGCTTGCCGATCACCTCACGCATCGCGCTTTCCGCAACCGCTTTGATCGACGTTTCCGGCTCTTGAATGTTGAACACAAAATCAGCGGCCTTGGCGGGGTTCACCTGCCATTGAACGGCAAAATTAATATCGACGATGTTCTCATCGCCCGTCAGCATCAGGCTCTCTTCCGCGAGATCGCGCTGCGCATTGCGTGCGCGGCCCTCGCCCGAACGAAAGCCGATTTCCGTCGTGTTCACCGTCGTCACACTCGGACGGATGACCGATCCAATCGGATAAGGCAGGTTGTAATTAAGCCCCGGCTGGGTTGAGCCGACATAACGGCCAAACACCAAATTAAGGCCAACTTCGTCAGGCTTGACCGTATAAAGCCCACTGGCAAGCCAAAGCACTAGGATACCCAATGCAATCAACGATACGCCGCGACCACTAAAGGCGCCGCCCGGCATCATGGTTTTGAGCTGCTCTTGGCTACGGCGAATAATGTCCTCGAAATCGGGCGTCGGACCATTGTTTTTGCCACCCCCCTGCGGGCCCTGCCCCCATGGATTTGGCTTTTTCGGACCCCATGGTCCACCTCCGCCTTGATTGCTCCAGGTCATTCAATCGTCCTTTTCAAATCCGTCTTCAGCAAATTGGGCCGATAACTCAGTCTCAGATGGGGTTTCAATCTTGTTTCGTCAACGGTTCGATCCCGCTTCGGTTCACGCTTTAAGTCCGTTGATAGGTTATATAAGTGAAGGAATACTGATCGTCGGGTCCCGCTTCATGCTTTTCGCGGAAGATTTCGCGAAAATCCATCTGCTCAAATGTCGGAAAAAACGCATCCCCTTCAGGTGCTGCATGAACGAGAGTTAGGACGATCTTGCTCGCTTGCGGCAAAATTTGGGCATAAACATCGGCGCCACCTGCCACCGCAATCTCGGAAGCGCCCATATCAGCGCCAAGCTGATTGCCAAGCGCAATCGCCTCCTCGATCGATCGGACCGGATGAACGCCAGCCGCCGAAAAATCAGGATCACGCGTTAAAACAATGTTTTCCCGCTGGGGCAGCGGCCGCCCGATCGATAAAAAGGTCTTCCGGCCCATAATCACCGGCCGGCCAATCGTATTGGCTTTGAAATACTTCAAATCGGACTTAATCCGCCAAACAAGGCCATTATCGCGGCCAATGACCCGATTTTCCGCCATTGCGACGACGAGTGAGAGGGGAAGACTCATTCTGCCGCCGCCAACCGCACCAAAGCGTCATCCGACACCCGGCATCCCGTCCAACCATCCATCATTTGAGCGCCCATGGCTTTATAAAAGGCAATCGAAGGCTCGTTCCAATTGAGCACCGACCACTCAAAACGGGCCAGCCCCTCATCAACACAACGCTGCGCCAAATGTTTGAGCAACGCCTTACCCAACCCCCAGCCGCGATAATCGGGGTTGACGAAGATATCTTCCAAAAACAGGCCATGCTTTCCGCGAAACGTCGAGAACGTATAAAACCACAGTGCAAATCCGGCATCTTCGCCGTTCCACGATACGATTTCACAAAACGCGCGCGGATTTTCGCCAAACAGCGCTTCTCCGATCATGCCCTCGGTCGCGTCCACCGTGTGAAGCAGCTTTTCATAGTCCGCCAAATCACGGATCAACCCATAGACAAGGGCGCGGTCTTTTGGCTCAGCACGGCGAATTCGGATCATATCGGGTCCTTACACCGCAACGGCGGCCTTAATGGCGGGATGGGGATTATACCCTTCGATCACAATATCATCGAAGGTGAAGTCAAACAGCGATTGAACCTTCGGGTTCAACTTCAAAGAGGGCAAAGGTCGCACGTCGCGAGACAGCAACAGTTCCGTCTGCTCCAAATGGTTCGAATAAATATGCGCATCGCCGAAGGTATGCACGAAATCGCCAACCTTCAGACCCGTCACCTGCGCCATCATATGCGTAAGCAAGGCGTAACTCGCAATATTGAAGGGAACGCCCAAAAAAATATCCGCCGAGCGCTGGTAAAGCTGGCACGATAGCCGCCCTTCGGCCACGTAAAACTGAAACAGGCAATGGCACGGCGGCAGCGCCATTTTCTCCAAATCCGCCGGATTCCAAGCCGAAACGACCAGCCGACGCGAGTCCGGATTACGCTTGATCTCGTTGATCACCCATTGGATCTGATCGACCGTGCCCCCGTCGGGTGCAGCCCAAGAGCGCCATTGTTTGCCGTAAACGGGGCCAAGCTCGCCGCCCTCATCCGCCCATTCGTCCCAAATCGTCACGGCATTTTTGCGCAAATAGTCGATATTCGTCTCACCCGCGATAAACCACAGCAATTCATGGATAATTGAGCGCAAATGCAGCTTTTTGGTCGTTACCAGCGGGAAACCTTGGGCCAGATCAAACCGCATCTGATGGCCAAAAACCGAGCGCGTGCCGGTTCCCGTCCGATCCGTCTTGACGACGCCGTCGGCTAATACCCGCTTCAGGAGATCATGATAGGCTTGCATGTACCGAATCCTTTGAGAGTAGCGACCTTACCCTGTTCAGGCCTGAAACGGGACCGGAAATATAAGAAACGCCCCCCGTTTGTCCCCAATGGAATAGCCCCTTCCGTTTATCCCCCAAAACGCCTATATTCAGTTTGCCGTCGCAAGATGGCTATGAGGATAAACGAGCATCGGAATAAACCTTTCGGACCCGGGGGCGGTACCCGGCGCCTCCACCCAAGCGCATGACACGGTTCAGCATGTGCTTCGGCGGGGGCGAAATAGGATCGACGAGGGCGTAAAGGGTGATCTTTCTTCCGGTATGGTTCCGCCGTTATCGGGCTTTTCTATAGTTGCAAATGACAACTATGCTCCGGTGGCTCTCGCTGCGTAATGCGGCGCTGGTACCGAAATCAAAGCCCTTGCGCTTAGCAGCGTAAGGCGGGGCCCGGAGGCGCCTGGCAACAGAAGCCTCCACTTTATTTTTGTAGGTGGGACAGCGTGAGATGCCAGAAGATATGATCCGATATGACCTTCTGGTCCAAGAAGCGCTTCGGGGCGTTGTTCGTCGCGTGCTTGTGGACGCGTCTCAACAGGGCTTGCCGGGCGAGCATCATTTCTTCATCTCCTTCCGCACCAAATCCGCGGGCGTCCACATCTCCAATCGCCTGTTAGAGCGTCATCCGGAAGAGATGACGATTGTGCTGCAACACCAGTTTTGGGACTTAACGGTCACCGATAGCGGACTGGAAGTCGGCCTTTCCTTCGGCGGTGTTCCAGAAAAGCTCGTGGTACCTTTTGACGCAATGTCGGGCTTTTGGGATCCTTCCGTTGATTTCGGCCTCAAATTTGAATTGGCTGGCGTTGAAGCCGCCGATAATGACACGCCTTACGATCTCAATGCCGAAGGCGAGGATCCGCAGCTGCTCGAGCGCATTCTTGAGGACAGCGAGACGCCACGCAAAGACAGCGAAGGTGGCGCAGAGATTGTCAGCCTAAGCGCCTTCCGCAAAAAGCCTTAGACCTGCGCCATAATGGCCGAGATCATCCCTTTTAATCGTGCCAAAAAATCCCTTCAGAAAAAGAAGGACGAGCAGAAGGCCGCCGAAAATCGCGCCTCCTTTGGTCGCACCAAAGCGGAAAAGCTCGCTGAAAAAGCGCGCAAAGATCAGATCGCCCGAATTGTCGATGGCGCGCGCCTGCCCCCGGACGATGACAAGCCCGAATGACAGGTCTCGTCAAACATTCCGTCGTCATTGCAGGCCATCGCACCAGCGTGTCGCTTGAGCCTGAATTTTGGGACGCCCTTCAAACGCTCGCGCAACGCAATAACCGGAGCGTCAATGCCGAGATCAGCGCCATCGATGCAGGGCGCGGCGATCAAAACCTATCGTCTGCCATTCGGCTTGCGATTTTACGCGATTATCAAAACTGCTTGAAAAATTAAGGCATATTGGGATTCCTTCAAAATTCCACATGCTTTAGTCCGTATTCCTCATGATGAGCCGCATTGTGACCCCGCCCTCACCCTGAGCTCGTCGAAGGGCGTCATTATCGGGCGGCCCGTCCGTCGACTCGGACCTGCGGTCCGGCTCAGGATGAGGAGATAAACGTTACCCCGCCCTCACCCTGAGCTCGTCGAAGGGCGACCTAACGCCACTATGTAACGCGGCTCGGGATGAGATAAACCTCAATAGAAAGCGCACTGCACTATCAATCCCGCTTGAAAGATTATGGTTGGCTAGGCGCGCCACCGTTAATCAGCTGATTGACGCCATCCAACACTTCTTTCTCTTTTGCTTTGCGCGCCGCATCATCGGCTGCGGTCTGCGCGGAAAGATCATCCAGAATTTTTTGGGTATCAGCGGCTTCGCTCGCCTTTTTAGCCGCTTCTTCCGCCTCCGCTTTTTTACGAGCCTCGTCGGCCGCGCGCTGGGCTTCGGCTTTCCGGGCTTCCTCGGCGAGCCTTTCTTCTTCGGCCGCTTTTCTGGCTTGTTCGGCCATTTCGCGATCATGCTTTAAGCGGCGGGCAAACGCGTTGCGTTCTCTTAAATCCGCTTCTTGCGCTTCCAATCGTGCAAGCTCGCGCGTCACGGTTCGCGTCGTGATAATATTAGAAAGCGATGACGCATCCACATCGCGGATCATCATTCCACCCACCAAGCCTTTCAAGCCAACCGAGGCTTGCGGCGGCGGCCCCACCCAATCCTTGGGCGCATCATCGGCCAGCAGCGTTGAGCGTCCATCGACGCGCAACGAGCGGATATCCAATGCCAGACTGCCTTGCACCACCGCGCCGCCTTGATGGGCCTCCATCGGCCCGAACCGGATAACACCACCCGACGCCGTCATCGGCGCCTGCAAAGCGGTGATCGTCAGTGGTTTCGCCATTAATCCCGACGCAATCAGATCATTGAGCTTTTTCGGATCCGTCGGATCACGCTCCCTATCAAGCGCCTTCGTCACGGCACCAATCGCCGAAACATCAAAGCCCGGTAGAGTGATGTTCTTTGCCTTCATCGAACCGCCTCCGGCGAGCACATTGGCAAAGGCTGCGAGGCTTTCGCCTGATCCACCCGCATCAAATTCAAAATCAGCCGTACCATTAACGCCCGATTTCGGCAGAAGGTCGGCGAGCGAAACATCCGTCCAGCTAAACTTACCCAAATAGCTGCCGAGCCCGCTCGCATTGCGTACCGCCAGCATACCGTGCAATCGGCCTTTTAAAACGTCGCCGTTAAACGCGCGGATTTCAACGCTGTCCGGTTGCCAGACGAACGTCATCGCCGCATTGGGAACGCTCGGTCCAAAACCCGTATCAAAATTCACTGCTGTCAGATTAAGCTCAACATCAAAGGGCGGTGGACCAGGCGGCGAGAAACGCGCCGAAGGCCAAATACCACCAGCCGTCTGAGCCGCAACAGGGCCTAAGACAAGCGATGCAAGGGCGGGGAGCGAAAGCCGATCAACCGTTACATCCCCGCCGAGCTTAGCCGTTGATGCGACATAGGTTACCGCGCCCGAAAAACGATGCCCGCTGGATTGAAGATCAATATCCTTCAACCAAACGCCCGTTGAATCCCAATTAGCCATCGCCGAAAACGAAACTGGCACGCGCGCTGAAACATCCGGTACAGGCCAAGCCAAAGCTTGCAGCAATGGCAATGCATCATTCGCATTAAAATGAACCGCACCATTGACATGCGACGCCGTCGTATCAAGCTTTAGATCGCCCGATAAAGTCGCCCCGGCAACATCGCCTTTTAAGCCAATCGAAAAATCGCTGGCACTATGTCCACCAATGCTGGCGGATAGTTTAGCGCCACCCTCTAACGGAAGCGGTAAAACAGGAATACCTATTTGCCGGAGCAATAATCCCGCATCCGTTGAACTCGCTTTCACATCGCCTACCAAAGCGAGATCGGCATCATCAACCGTCATATTGCCCGTTCCCGAAACCGCACTGCCTGCTGCGGTTCCGTCAAACGCCAATTGAATTGTGCGGGCTTTGTCAGAAGCCCTTTGCGCTGTGACGTTGAATTTAGCAGGCCCCAACAATTTTGCGCGATCCGCAATCGCATTGGCAAACGCACCGGGTAATACTTTGCGAAACAGAACCGCAATTGGTCCCACGTCGCGCGCATCAATTAACGCCTCAACGCGATCCCCCGCCGAGGTTAATCGTCCGCTCGCTTTGACATTGGCCCCGCCAATATCGGCAATATCGAGCATATCGATGACAAGACCTTCATCCGATGCGGTCGCTTTCATTTGCAACCGTCCCGCATGCGCATCCCGCACGCGTGGCGCACGCACATTGCGTGCATCAATCACAATCGATGCATCGATGGCACCGAAGCGCGCAGCAACAAGAGACGCTTCTGGCAATTGTTCAAGATCAAATCCATCTGAAGCCAATTGCGCGTCCAAGCGGCCGCGTTGCCCCATTTCCGGTAGCGCATAGCGAACCAGTCCTGTAATCGAGGATTGGTCGAGCATAATCTTTAAATTGCTGGCGCCGATAAGCGTTGACGATAGCGCTAAATCGGCCTCGCCACCCACTTCATGCGCTTCGCCATACCGCGCCGAGCGCCCGGACACGTCACCATCCACCCATCCACCAAACCGTGCGAATTCTTTCGAATTGAAAATGGCGTGTCCATAAAACGCGCCGCCATCCGATAGGCCAATTTCACCGGACGCCGATAATTTTGAATTACCCGGCAATTGCACCTCACCGCGCTTCAAGGTCACGCCGCCTGAATCAAGCCGCGTGTCGAGCTTCAAGCCGCGCATGGTATCGCCACCCGCCAGAACGCTATCAATCGCAATGCTCAAATCAACCGGGATGGAAGGCCGCAAATCATCATCCGACGCCAATAACGCGTTTCGCCAGGCAGACAAGACCAACGGAAGCGCGGGGCTTGGCTTGCCATCCACATGCAAGGGACGATCAAGGTCCAATTGTCGTGCATCAAAGAGAAGTGAAAGCGAGCGGCCATCGCCCAAGACGCCCGCCCCCGATCCATTGAGCTTGAAACCGCCTTCATCGCCGCCTGCATTAATTTCAGCGGCGGAGAGTTCAAGCATAGTGCCGTCAAGCTTTGCCTGTGTTGAAACCGACCAAGGACGCGTTGCGAGCGCATCCGCCTCTGGCCACGCCATCTCTCCGGCCACACCAAGCTTGCCGACAAAACCAATCCGGGGATTTAACGCAACCATCCCATCAATATCGGCTTTAAATCCACCATCCGGATGGTTCAAGCCGGCCTTGATACGGAAGGAACCTGTATCATCCGGCGTGCCGGTTGATACCCGCAATCCGACGGGTCGATTATTCCATTCGCCAGTTCCGTCGACGCGCCATGGCCCCATCAGCGAAGCCGCCGTAATGTCGAGATCAAGCTTGGTCATCATGATAGGCGGCACGCCCGGAGCAAGCTGAAACGCGACCGATCCGCCTTTGATGGTCAGCCTTTCAATCGAGACGGCCGTAACCGGCAATATATCATCGCCATAGGAGGCGCCCGATCGTGCGGAACCCGCAGCCGCACGATCCGCGCCGATCATGACATGGAGCGAAGGATGCTCGACAAGGGCATCCATCACATGGACCTCGCCCTTCAAAAGGGGCATTGTCGCGATGTCGAGGCTCACATGCTCGGCCGTATCGGCCAGGCCACCGTCCAGCGAGCCGACTGAAATTTTCTCAAGGTGAACGACCGGGAACGGCAAAATCCGAATATCAATCTGACCGCCAATCGTCACGGGGCGGCCAACCGCTTCGGTCAGCTTGCCTTCAATAAAGTCGCGCTGGCTGTTGAAATCGACCACAAAAGGAGCAATCAGCGCTGCAAACAGCACGCCGATGATCAAAATTGCGAGGCCCGTCAATAATTCGCGCACAGAATACCCGTAAATCCGTTCTAGAAATCCGCCCAAAGGCGTATATCTTCTTAAATTTCCGACCATGATATCGGCTAAGCATCGATCATACGATGATTATCCTTCTGATTCATGAAATTTTAGAGCAACACGCCCATGAGCCAACAATCTTTTTGAAAGTGACGCGCTATCGCTTGCCTTTCATGCCTTCTTGCAGGATTATTTTACTTAAACCCCATCGCGTGACAGGAAGAATGACCGCCAAACGGAAGTTAAATCCGCTGTTTTTTGCTCCATTCGTTTCATCCGTCCTTCGGATCGAGCCCGACTGGATTGATGGCAATGGCCATCTGAACATGGCCTATTACAATGTCCTGTTTGAGCGCGCGATCGACGAGGCTTTCGAACTCGTCGGGTTAAATGATACGTATTATTCGGAAGGCCCCGGCACAATCTTTATCGGCGAGGCGCATTTACGCTACCGCCAAGAACTGTACGCCGATAGCCCTGTTCGGGTAACCGTTCAACTGATCGATTATGATTCAAAACGCCTCCATCTTTATCTGGAAATGCGCCATTCGAGTGAAGGCTGGCTTGCCGCCACATCCGAATTAATGGCCCTCCACATCGATAAGACCCAACGCAAAGTAGCACCCTTCCCCTCGGATATTCTGGACGCGATTGCCATTATGCAATCCGCCCATAAGGCATTGCCCCGGCCAGAACATTTGGGCAGCACCATCGAAATTCCGGCTCATTCGAGCAAAGGTAAAGTCGGCCTGCATTAAATCGGGCCATCGTCATCAAACCGCAACACGAATCCGGTTTGTAGCGCCCGTCAATCCGGGCTTGAATTTTCATGCGCATATTAATCGTCACCGATGCTTGGCATCCGCAAATCAATGGCGTCGTCAGAACGCTCGACCGTTTGGCATATGACGCCGGGCGGTTAGGCCATTCGATTGAGTTTTTAACGCCACAAAATTACCCGACAGCCCCGCTCCCCGGTTATCCTGAAATTCAATTGGCCCTTGCCACGCCGCAAGCCGTCGCCGATGCGATCGAAACGCATAATCCGGATGCCTTGCACATCTCGACCGAAGGCCCTTTAGGCTGGCTCGCGCGCCACTGGGCCATCAAAGTCAATCGGCCCTTCACCACCTGCTATCATACCCGCTACCCGCAATATATTTCGGCGCGTTATCCAATTCCGGAATCGGTCACGTATGGTGTCATGCGCTATTTTCATAATGCGGGTGTCGCTACCATGGTTGCAACGCCTTCGCTTCAAACGGAATTGCTTGATCAAGGCTTTAACCGCTGCCTCATTTGGTCGCGCGGTGTCGATGCCGACCTGTTCAATCCGCAAGCGCGCGAAATACTGGATCTCCCCGGTCCGATTTTTCTCTGTGTCGCGCGCGTAGCGGTCGAGAAAAACCTTGAAGCCTTTTTGTCGCTTGATCTTCAAGGCTCCAAAATCATTGTCGGCGACGGTCCCGATCGCGCAATGCTCGAAGCTAAATATCCCGACGCACATTTCTTAGGCGCTCGCTTCGGTACCGATTTGGCCCGAATTTACGCGTCCGCGGATGTCTTTGTGTTCCCCAGCAAAACCGAAACCTTCGGCCTCGTTATGCTGGAGGCCATGGCGTCAGGCACACCAGTTGCGGCTTTTCCGGTCGAAGGCCTCATCCCTGAATTGGCTCATGCTGGCGCGGGCGTCATGCACCATGATCTACGCGTAGCTGCCCTTAAAGCGCTCGATATCCCGCGTCAAACAAGCCGCGCCTTTGCCTTAGGATATTCGCATGAAAACGCCGCTCGGCAGTTTTTAAGCAATGTGTCAGAGGCGCTTTACAGACCAATGCTGAGGCAAGCAGCATAAAAAGCACGGACCGCGAGCCAAACCCGACCCAAATACCGCGCCTGCACATGCTGAGGCGGGCGGCATAAAAAGCACGGACCGCGAGCCTCCCGGCTCGCTCTTCAAGATCCGAGGCAGGAGCCTCACGGTCCGTAAAGCACGTCTACCACCGCAACCAAACCCGCCCCAAAACCGCGCCTGTTACGGTCACGATCCCGATTGCGATTGAATACCACAGCGCCACAAAAAGCGCGCTATCATCCGGGCAGTGCAGCGCATAGATAAAGGCCGCAAGGCCGCCGGATACCGCTCCTGCAACAGCACCCGCAATAACCGGCTGGCTCGGTGCCCCGTTCCGCAACATCAGCAGTAAAACCGCCAAAGGACCAATCGCGAGTGCCTGAATGCTGCGCAAGCAGGCGGCCGGATAGCGTCCCATCATCCCTGAAACCCAAAACTCCGGCGGGCTCGTCAGCACTTGAAAAGCAATACCACCGGCAAGCACCACCAAAGGCAGTACAAGCCAACGAAGCATCGACACGAGACGGGTTTCCGGCCGCAACGCGGATATCGCCAAAGGCAGCAATGCAGCAAAGAGCGATGCCGCAAAGATAAATTTAAAAACGACATGCGGATCCGTCACCACGTCCAAGAAATCGGACCGAACGCCTAAGAACAGAAAAAAGACGATAAGCGAAAACGCCAGACCCGCAGCCATCCGCGTGCCAAACTCGAATTGAAACGAGCGGCGTTTGGCCCCTTGGTCCTCGACCAGCGCATTGATAAAATCTCCGGTCTTCATGTCTCTAATCTCCGATACGCCACTGCTAGTGCCTTTAACGCGCGATGCAACGCCACGCGCACCGCCCCTTCCGTCATATTCATCGTACCCGCCACCTCGCGGATCGACACACCCTTGATCGAAATCGAGCGCACAATCATGCGCTGGGTCTCGCTGACCGTTTCCAACAAACGGTGCATCTCGGGCTCGGGAAGCGAAGGCTCCTCGGGCTCTGGGACCGCTTGTTCAAAATTGTCATCCAGTTCAATCTCCTTCCGCCGTCCATATTTACGCGCCAGATCGATCAGCTTGTAGCGCGTAATCGCGCCTATCCAAGGCCCGATCGGCTGATCCTCGCGCCAGGTGTGGCGCTTCAAATGCACGGCCAACAAGGTTTCCTGCACCGCATCCTCCAAATCGGCCATCGGCGTGCCAATGCGGCCAATCCCGCGACGCGCCATGCTGCGAACCAAAGGAGCCAAGCGTTCTAAAAACCGGCGATAGGCAGCTGCATCGCCCGCATTCGCCTGTTGCAAAAGCACACCCAACGCATCGGTCTGAGCATCAAAATCAGTCATCGGTTAAAGGTCTTCGTTGGAGCAGGGGAATTGTTACAAAACGATGATCAAATAAAAATATCATTTCTTACGTAACATATCCTGATGATCCGACGAAAGGTCAGTTACGGGGCCACTGACGGACCCGATCAACCTTTCAGGAGATATCCCATGACCCGCACCTCTTCTCTCGTCCTCGCTGCTTCGCTCGCCTCAGCCCTTGGTGCCTTCGCTGTTCCATCGTTTGCGGATGACATGATGTTTTCGGCCAAGGCGGGCGAAAAGCTTGAATCGATGAAGGCTGGCACCGAGAAATGTTTCGGCGTGGCGTTAAAGGGCGAAAACAACTGCGCCGCGGGTGCAGGCACCACTTGCGCTGGCACCTCGAAAACCGACTATCAAGGCAATGCTTGGCGTTTGGTGCCAGCAGGCACATGCGTCACGATGAAGACACCAAAGGGCCACGGCTCACTCACCGAAATCAAGGCTTAATTCGCGCTTCCTCCCCCACAATCTTGGGCGCGCGGGACCACCTGCGCGCCTCCTTTTGCGAGAGCCATCGGGAGCCTTTCGTCATGATCAACACCCATCTGCCCCCTTCCGTCGGTGTCGGCTTCAAGCCCGAGCATTTTGACGGCATCGCCGAGACACCAGGCCCTTTGGGCTTTATCGAAATTCATGCCGAAAATTATATGGGCGCAGGCGGCTTGCCGCACGCGATGCTGGAGCGTCTGCGGGCGACTTACGCGCTTTCCATCCACGGCGTTGGCCTCTCGATTGGTGGTGCTGGTCCGCTCGACCAACACCATTTGCAACGTCTCAAAGCCCTTTGCGACCGCTATGAGCCCGCAAGCTTCTCCGAGCATTTGGCTTGGTCAACGCATGACGGCGCCTATCTCAACGATCTTCTGCCACTGCCATATACGGAAGAGACGCTTGCCCACATCATCCGCCATATTGATGAGGTGCAATCAACGCTCAATCGGCAAATGCTACTCGAAAATCCATCGACTTATGTGCAGTTCAAAGAGAGCACAATTCCCGAAACGGAATTTCTAAAAACCATTGCAGAACGCACCGGCTGCCGCCTGTTGCTCGACGTCAACAATGTGTTTGTGTCCTCGACCAACCATGCGCTCGACCCGCGCGCCTATCTTAACGCGTTCCCGCTTCAACACGTCGGCGAAATCCATTTGGGCGGCCACACCGAGGACGCCGATGACGAAGGCGCCTTGTTGCTGATCGACGCGCATGGCTCGCCAACGGCTGATCCGGTCTGGGCGCTTTATGCGGAGACCATCGCCAAGACCGGCCCCATCGCCACTTTGATCGAATGGGACAATGACGTGCCCGCTTGGCCGTTGCTGCGCCAAGAGACGGCGCGGGCTTACGATATTCTCACCCAATTCCGCGCCCAGCACGCCGCGTAAAAAGCCATGCATCACACCTTTGAAACTCACTTCGCACAAAACCTCTTGGCATCTGTCCCGCCAACAGCGTCGAAGCGCTTTGCCGTCTATCGTAACAATGTGTTTGTGAGTTTGGTCGACGCGCTCAAAGCCCGCTTTCCCGCCGTACAAAACGCCGTGGGCGCTGAATTTTTCACGAGCCTTGCGCGGGATTATGCAGGCTCGAATGTGCCCACCTCACCGCTGATGATGCAGTATGGTGACAGCTTCCCCGACTTTATCGCGACCTTCCCGCCGCTCGTCGATTATCCTTGGATGGCCGACCTCGCCCGTGTCGAATGCGCCATCACCCAAAGCTACCACGCGGCCGATGCAACACCGCTCGGCCCGGAAGCCTTCGCGGCGATTGCACCCGACGACGTCGACCAACTCCGTTTCACGCTGCACCCCGCCCTGAAAAATGTTGCATCGCC
>CAIRGA010000122.1 GCA_903877935.1 uncultured Hyphomicrobiales bacterium | reverse complement strand
GCTCTCGACACCCCGCACCATGCCGACCGAGATCGTAATGTTCTTGCCAGGAATATAGGTGCCGGGCGGCGAGAACACACTCTTCATGCCCGTACGTGCATTCGGCGCACCGCAAACAACCTGAACGGGCTTACCGTCGCCAATATCGACCATGCAGACGCGTAAACGATCTGCATTCGGGTGCTGCTCGGCGGAGATAACATAGGCGGTGATATAGGGCGCGAGTTCTTTGGCCGGATCTTCGACGCCTTCGACTTCGAGGCCAACTTTCGTCAGGCCGTCGACAATGGCTTCAAGGGATGCTGCGGTATCAAGATGCTCTTTGAGCCAGGAGAGGGTGAATTTCATGGTGATTTAGACCTTCTTGGCTTTACTAAACTTGTGTTTTTTCGGGCGGTCTGGGGGGTAATGGAATTATGAGTAGATTTTGTCTTTCTGCCGCCGCCCAATAAAATATTCAATGCAAGATTGTATCGATCTTCTGATTGAATTGATCTTATAATTTCAACGATATTTCGAGCTTCTGCCACCGCAAATTCCGCATCAAGCGGAGCGTCATTTGACCGGGGCGAATAATCGGCGATCTCACGGCTTTGACGTAAATTTAAAAGCAAATCTCTTACGTTTCCGAAGTTTTCAGACTGGTTATCACTGATCCGAAAAAGGTCCGGATTATTCACTGCACTATGTTCAATATGCCGATAGATTCTTTCATACATTTTCGATTTTCTATCTGAAATAAAGGCATCGGCAACTAATTCACACAGTGCGTGAAAGGCCGCATAATAGGCCGTCGAAATCGCTCTCCGTTTCGCCACCGACTGTTCACGCCTTGCCAGTTCTTCGGCAAGTGTCAGAAGTTCGTCGATCATCGGGCTGACGTCCTTCTTGCCAAACTTCCTTCACGACGCGGCGTCTTCAAAATCATTTCTGTCGGTTCGTTATCTCCAACAGGCCGCCGGGTATTGAGATATGGAAACCGTTCTTCACCCAAGGCCTCAAGCGCACGGCGGAGAAGGACATGTGCGGAGACAAACTGTTTTCCTAAATCCCTTGGAGCATCTTTCTTCAGATAGGCTTCAAAAAAGAGCGCTTCTTCGTCTGCAAAATCATAATCTTCGCGTACTTCAACCTTTGAGACATAGGTGCCCAGCTCACCACGCAAAACTTTTTGTGCCAAGGATTGATAGGACTGCAATGTTTGCTTCTGAACCATTGTTCTGCTCCAAACCTCTTGTTTTACATCACACGCTCAAGCCGCCGGTCAGCGTTGGTAAATCCAACGGCCGGAACCCATAATGCGACAACCAGCGGACATCGGCCTCGAAGAATGGCCGTAAATCCGGCATGCCGTATTTCAGCATGGCAATCCGGTCGATGCCCATGCCCCAGGCGAAGCCTTGGTATTCGTCGGGATCAAGCCCGCAATGGCGGATGACGTTGGGGTGCACCATGCCGCAGCCCAAAATCTCCAGCCAATCCTCGCCCTCGCCGAAGCGGATTTCACCGCCTTTGCGCGAGCATTGGATATCGACCTCGACGGAAGGTTCCGTGAACGGGAAGAAAGAGGGGCGGAAGCGCATTTTGACGTCATCGACTTCAAAGAAGGCTTTGCAGAACTCGGCCAAAATCCATTTCAAATGGCCCATATGCGAGCCCTTATCGATCACTAGCCCTTCGACCTGATGGAACATTGGCGTGTGCGTCTGGTCTGAGTCACAGCGATAGGTGCGGCCTGGAATAATGACGCGGATCGGCGGCTTTTGCGTCATCATGGTGCGGATTTGCACGGGACTGGTGTGGGTGCGCAGCAGCTTGCGCTCACCATTCTCGTCGGGGTTGAAAAAGAACGTATCGTGCATCTCGCGCGCCGGATGGCCGAGCGGAAAATTCAGCGCGGTGAAATTGTAAAAATCATTTTCAATATCCGGGCCTTCAGCGACCGCAAAACCCATATCGCCGAAGATGGTGGTGAGCTCTTCGATGACTTGGCTGATCGGGTGGATCCTGCCACGCGCATTGTCGGAGGGCTGCACCGGCAGCGTCACGTCCACGCGCTCGGCGGCAAGGCGGGCTTCAAGGGCTGCGTCTTTCAGCGTGGTCCGGCGGGCAGCTAGCGCCTCGGTAACACGGTCGCGCAAGCCATTGATGAGCGGGCCTTGCTCTTTCCGCTCGTCCGGCGTTAGTGCGCCAAGCGTTTTAAGCAGAGCGGATATCGAACCTGCTTTGCCAAGGGCCGCCACACGGATGGCTTCCAACGAAGCCTCGTCGGCTGCAACCTTGATGGCGGTGACGAGTTCGGATTCAAGCGACGAGTAATCGGTCATTGGAGAAGTCTCTAGGGAAGCATAAATAAGGACATGGCTAGTGCCACGCTAGCCCCGCCTTGTCGAGGGCGATCAATGCATGATTAGCGAGAAGTCGTTATCAGCCATTCGCTTGGAATGTTATAAAGCGAAGCCAATTTGCCTAATGTTTCTTCTGTACCCTTCCGACGCCCTGACTCCAAATCACTTAAATAGCCCTGAGCGATGCCGGTTTTAAATTCCACCTGCATTTGCGTTATGTCGCGCCAATGGCGAATGGCTTTGAGGAGACTTTCTCCTTTTAGCAATCGTTGCGACACTTCGTGAGGCAGAGCGGGATTTAGCTCAGCCTTCCGAGCATCGTAAAGGGCTACATCCCCTTCATCTTCTTCAAACTCGGCAAGCCGTTCGAGCAATTCTTCGTAATCCTTGCGAGACAAAATCGCCATATCATCACCCGAAGGTGTTGTGACAAACTGAACTTTCATGGGGATCTCCGATAAGTTGTCGTTTCACGCTTACCGATATAGATGGCAAGAATGGTGGTGTGGTCCTCGTCAAACAGAACACGGTAACGACCGACGCGCATCCTGTAGCCGTCACGGCCTTGCAGCCTTTTTACATCTCCTAACCCGCTGACGGCGTAGTGGATTAAGGCCTCTGAGACAGAATTTCGTGCTGCCCATGGCAACGCATCCAGATCTTTTGCCGCAGCGGCAGAAAGGATGATCGTTTTCATAAGCGATAATATCGCTCAAATTCAAAGAATTGTATAGCGATATATCGCTATAAAAAAAGCCCGCCTATTGCTAGGCGGACTTTTTAAATCCGTGAAACCGTCGAAAGCTTAAGCAGCAACGGCCGTGATATGCGCCTTGGCCTTTTCAACGAGGGCGGCAAAGGCCACCGGCTCGTGAATGGCGAGATCGGAGAGAACCTTACGGTCAACACCGATACCAGCCTTGTTGAGGCCGTCGATGAAGCGCGAATAGACAATGCCATGCTCACGAACGGCAGCGTTCAAACGCTGGATCCAGAGCGCGCGGATCGTACGCTTCTTGGCCTTACGGTCGCGGGTGGCGTATTGCATCGAGCGATCAACAGCAGCCTTAGCTGCGCGGATCGTATTTTTGCGACGGCCATAAAAGCCCTTCGCGGCCTTGAAAACTTTTTTATGCTTGGCGTGGGATGTTACACCCCGTTTAACACGTGCCATGACGGATCTCCTTCGGAAGAAATGCTAAAAATGTGACGGAAAACTGCAATCTTTGGGCGATTAGCCGTTTGGAAGGAAGTATTTCTTGACGTTGTAACCGTCGGTTTCGAACATCACATTGGTGCCGCGCAGATTACGAATCTGCTTGTTCGTCCGCTTGATCATGCCGTGGCGCTTACCTGCCTGGGCATACATCACCTTGCCGGTGCCGGTGATTTTGAACCGCTTTTTGGCGGCCGATTTGGTCTTCATCTTGGGCATTTTGCTCTCCTTCGGACGGCCGAAACCATCCATTCTTAATAAAGTCGGCGTGTTGCCACACCGTTCGCATCGTCATTGAGCGAAATAAACCGCCACGGCAGCCCTTAATCAGCCGGGCGGTTTGAAGGGTGGGTGTATAGAGGGAAAGCTGAGGGTTTGCAACGGGGACAGTTGAATTTTCCGTGTCTCACCCGTCTTTTTAGCTTAACTTATAAGCCAATGTCCGATTCTTCACTCATTTTACCGCCTGACGGCCGCCAATCGGAAACGGCGCTGATGATTGCCCGCGGAACGCGGCGGCTTTTGCGCGATTTAGGATTTGCGAGCGTTACCGAAGTGACGTTGGCCTCCAACCGCCGCGCCGATCTCGTGGCCCTTGGCGATGACGGCACGGTCTGGATCGTCGAGATCAAATCCAGCATCGAGGATTTTAAGGTGGACCAGAAATGGCCCGATTATCGGCACCATTGCGACCGTCTGTTCTTCGCGATCCCCGAAACGGTGCCGTCAGAGATCATGCCGGGCGATGCAGGGCTCATTCTGGCTGATTCTTATGGCGCCGCTGTCTTACGCTACGCGCCTGAGCATCGATTGGCGGCAGCGACCCGAAAAGCGATGTTGGTAAGGCTCGCGCGGATAACGGCTGAGAGGCTGCATCGATTGGCCGATCCCGAGCATTATTAATACAATAAAATAACCCTTCTCCTTTGAGGAGAAGGTGTCGCGGGACGCGACGGATGAGGTTCTAGCGGCAAACATTAGTCCCTCATCCCCCTGCTCCGCAGGTACCTTCTCCCTCAGGGAGAAGGAAAAAATCAAGCATCCGCCATACGTTCAAACTGGCCGGCTTTGCGGAAACGGTAGAGATAGCTTGGCACGATGGCTTCCACCGTTTCGCCCTCGATTCCCATGCCTTCCAGTGTCAGGCCGTTTGTCTTGGCCTCGTCGGAGACGAGATTATCCCGCTCAAGCAACGTCACTTGATCGCGGGTAAGACGCAACGCCGATGGCATCAAAAGACCGAAACTTGCCGTATCAATGAATTCAAACAAGCCCGCCTGAAGACGCGCCAAGGGGAAGGGAAGCGGCAGAAGCACCCGTTTACGGTTAGCCACTTTCAACGTGATTTCCATCAATTCGCGGAAGGTTTTGACCTCTGGGCCACCCAATTCATACGTAGCGCCGGGCTTTAGAGCTCCATCAACCGCTTTCGCCACCGCTTCTGCGACATCGCCCACAAAAACCGGCTGAAACTTCGTATGCCCGCCGCCAATCAAAGGCAGAAAGGGCATCACGCGGGCGAGTGCCGCGAAACGGTTGAAAAAATCATCTTCTGGGCCAAACACGATCGAAGGGCGAAGGATAACGGCGTCGTTGATAACAGACCGGACCGCCGCTTCACCCGCCGCTTTCGTGCGCGCATAAAGGGATGGCGATTCAGCGTCCGCCCCAATGGCAGAAACATGCACGAGACGCGTAATACCGTGACGCTTGGCCGCTTCCGCAATGGCTTTCGCGCCATTTGTCTGAACAGCATTAAACCGTTGGCGGCCGCTCTCGGCCAAAATGCCGACAAGATTGACGACCGCATCCGAACCCTTCACCGCATGATCAACCGAAGCCGGAAAGCGTAGATTAGCCTGCACCGCGTGAATTTGACCGACATTGCCAAGCGGCTGGAGAAAATTGGCCAAATCAGGCCGGCGCACCGCAACCCGAATACGATAGCCGCGCTTGGCAAGCGCACGCACGACATGGCGGCCCAAAAAGCCTGAGCCACCAAAGACGGTTACAACCTGTTCGGATGCCGGAATCATGTGCGAAGCTCCTCAATCAAAATTGTGCCGTGCTTCTAGTCAAAAATCGGTACCTTGGGAAGGGCAGCGAAACGTTCAGGCCTAGCTTCCGGCGAAATATCGACGGATCAAACCAAGATAAATCTCCGACAGGCGAGCAATATCTGCCGCAGGCACCCGCTCATCGAGCTGATGCATGGTCTGCCCAACCAAGCCAAATTCGATCACCGGACAATAATTTTTGATGAATCGGGCGTCCGATGTTCCGCCGGTTGTCGATAGCACGGGTCTAATACCGGTCGACTCCTCAATTGAGGTAACTGCCATATCCACAAAGGCACCGGGTGCGGTTAAAAACGCGTCTGCATTGGAAGGCTCGAACGTCACCGTATAACGCACCTCATTGCCCGCCAGGCGATGCAAGCGCGCTTCAATCTCGGCAGCAAGCGTTGCATGCGTCCAAAGATCATTGAACCTTATATTGAACTTCGCTTCTGCCGATTGCGGAATGACGTTTCCTGCTTTGTTGCCGACATCAAGCGACGAGAATTCAAGGTTCGACGCGCCAAAATGAGCGGTCCCTGGATCAAGCGGCTCAGCGATCAAGCCGCCGACCAGCTTCACCATGCCACGAATGGGGTTTTCCGCCAAATGCGGATAGGCGATATGGCCCTGCTTGCCGTCCACCACCAAACGACCCGACAACGACCCGCGACGACCGATTTTGATCATATCGCCCAAGCGTTCAGGGTTGGTTGGCTCGCCCAAAATGCAATGGTCAAACCGCTCGCCGCGCGCTTTAGCCCATTCGAGCAATTTAACGGTGCCGTTGATGGCCGGGCCTTCCTCATCACCCGTGATGAGAAATGCAATTGAGCCTTTGAAGGTCTCGCCCGCTTCTTCGAGATAGGCCAGAACGGACGAGACAGAGGCCGCAACGCCGCCCTTCATATCCGCCGCACCCCGGCCATAGAGGATGCCATCGACGATCTCGCCGGAAAACGGCCCCTGCGTCCAGCGCGTCTCATCCCCCACCGGCACGACATCCGTATGGCCTGCAAACATCAGACAGGGCGAACCCGTGCCAATACGGGCGTAAAGGTTATCGACATCCGGCGTATTGGTATCCGAGAAGCGGACGATGTGGCTCTCAAACCCTGCTTCTTGCAAAATCCCATGCAAAAGATGCAGAGCCCCGCCTTCTTCCGGCGTTACCGACGGGCAGCGGATAAGGGCTTGGGTTAGGGCGATGGCGTCTTTGGGGTTGAGCATTAGAATGCCTTTTTGAGGCCGGCCTGTTTTAGAACGATGTTGGCCATATGACGGGATAGTGTTGTTTTGGGCACAGTGACGTTTTGCCTTGAGACCGGACTAAACCAGATTTCATGGCTGCCCTTACCCTCTCTTACAAATGTGCAATTATTCGTTTTGAGGATGGTAATCAAATCGCGATAAAAATTGGCCACACCTCATGCCGCTGTCAAAGACACATGAGATTCAGCCCGCACTGTGAATGCTCTGGAATCAAGATCAAGCCGATTAAGCTCAATTAAATCAGGAAGAATGAGACCAATTTCTTCTATTAAACTTTGCCAAGTCGCGGCCTCTATGGCGAGCCCCGGCACTGCGTCGCTTGTGGCAAGCCAAACGCCCGCCTCGGCATCCCAAGACGCATCAACAATAAAACCATGCGGTGTTACTTTGGTCATATTCAGATCATCCTCCTATCGGGGAAATCCGTCAATCCTCGCATCAATCCCTGAGCAACTCATTAATCCCCGTCTTTGCCCGCGTCTTGGCATCCACGCGCTTCACAATCACCGCGCAATAGAGCGACGGCCCCATCGTGCCATCGGGCAGCGGCTTACCGGGCATCGAGCCCGATACGACAACGGAATAAGGCGGCACGCGGCCCATGAATACTTCGCCGGTTTCGCGGTCGATGATTTTGGTCGACTGGCCGATGAACACGCCCATCGAGATCACCGAGCCTTCACCCACAACCACACCTTCAACCACCTCGGAGCGCGCGCCGATGAAGCAATTGTCTTCAATAATCGTCGGTCCTGCCTGCACCGGCTCCAACACGCCGCCAATGCCGACGCCGCCAGAAAGATGCACGTTCTTGCCGATCTGGGCGCAGGAACCGACGGTTACCCAGGTATCAACCATCGTGCCCGTATCCACATAACCGCCGATATTGACAAAAGACGGCATCAAAATCGCGTTTGGTGCAATGTAAGCGCCGCGACGCACGGTGCAATTCGGCACAGCGCGGAAGCCAGCCGATTTGAACTCGGCTTCGCCCCAACCTTCAAACTTGGACGGGACCTTGTCCCACCAGGACGAGCCACCCGGGCCATTCGACATCAACACATTGTCGTTCAAGCGGAAGGAGAGCAACACGGCCTTTTTGAGCCATTGATGGGTCTGCCAGCTGCCATCCGCCTCTTTGGTTGCCACCCGCAAGGCGCCCGAATCAAGCCGATCAATGGCATATTCAACCGCTTCACGGACTTCACCCTTGGTCGAAGGGGTTAATTCCGTCCGCTTTTCCCAAGCGACGTCAATGATGGAGGCGAGAGCTGAATCATGCATGGCGTTTCGTCCGTTTATAAGTTGCAAGGCGTTGGATGGCTTCTTATCAAGGCTTCGCGGATGTGTCACCTTGGACGGCACCGATGATTGAGCAAATGGGGACAAATAATGCGCCTACACCTCAAAAACCCCCTCGGCATTCTCGCTGACAAGGCGGCGGGCGGCCTCGTGATCGAGCAGGGCCGCATCGTGGAGCTTCTGGCCTCTGGCCAGTCTCCGGCAAAACCGGTGGATCAAACCTTCGACGCCTCACGCCATGTTGTGTTGCCGGGGTTGATCAACACCCATCATCATTTTTATCAGACGCTGACGCGCGCTCATCCATCAGCGATCAACAAAGAATTGTTCCCCTGGCTTAAAGCGCTCTACCCGATTTGGGCGCGGCTTGATCCGGAAAGTTTTCGCCTTTCGGTTCGCTTGGCGCTGGTCGAGCTTTTGCTGTCCGGCTGCACCACGGCGGCGGATCATCATTATCTGTTTCCCGCAGGGCTTGACGAAGCCATCGATATCGAAGTGGATGAAGCACGAAAGCTCGGCATCCGCATGACGGTGACGCGCGGCTCGATGAATCTTTCCGAGAAAGACGGTGGCTTG
>CAIRGA010000121.1 GCA_903877935.1 uncultured Hyphomicrobiales bacterium | reverse complement strand
TGACCTGAGCGCGGGTAATACGCGGCATCAACTCCATGGCAAAGCTCACAAGGCCGGCTTCTGCCATGGCGGATAACGCCTCGACATTGTCATAGGGGTCCATAATGGCCAGAACCAACGCGCCTTTCGGCACCAGCTTGATCTCAGCGGAGGATGGGCGGCGAACCTTTAAAACAACCTCGGCACCCTTCAGCGCGTCTTTCGCATTTTTTGCGATCACCGCACCGGCGGCCTCAAAATCGCCATCGGGAATGCCGGAGGCTAAACCCGCTCCAGCTTCAATGGTAATCGATCCACCAAGAGCGATGAGTTTTTTGACCGTCTCGGGCGTCGCGGCAACCCGGGTTTCAAGCGCGCCGGTTTCAGTAATGACGGCAATATGCATTCGTTCCCCCGGGCATTCGCTGTTTCATCGTGATAGGCAACCGACCTCAAACCGGATGAGTACTGGATCAGATGAGAAAGATCGCCATTCCTACCAAAAGGGCTATGACGAAAATGCTGCCCCATTTTACCAGACCGAGAAACATCTCATAGGTGCGCTCGTGTTCGGAATAATCCATGGCGGAACCGGCGGCGTGATCATGATTGGCCATTAGAGAACCTCTATCGTTATAAAGTCAGAATATACAAATTCTGTAGCGCAAGCTTCGCGTTCGATCAATGCGAAGCCTGATCTTTGTTCGAGATTTTGGCTTTTTGCATGACTTTGCAACGCGTCCGTGTCAGTAAAATCTCCTCATAAGGGTGGGACGTTCTTAAAAATGCGGTTACTTTTTCTAGGTGATGTTGTCGGGCGACCCGGTCGGTTAGCTGTCACAGAACAATTGCCGGCGCTGCGAAAGCGATGGTCACTCGATTGTGTCGTGATCAATGGCGAGAATGCCGCCGGTGGTTTTGGCATTACCGAAGCCATTTGTGACGAATTGCTCGCTGCAGGTGCAGACGCCATCACACTCGGTAATCATTCTTTCGATCAGCGCGAGGCATTGGTGTTTATTGAACGCCAGCCACGTCTTTTGCGGCCCATCAATTATCCATCGACAACGCCGGGTCGTGGTGCAACCTTGGTTGAAACCGCCTCCGGCGCACGCGTTTTTGTCGTCAACGCGATGGCACGGCTCTATATGGACCCGCTCGACGATCCGTTTTCTGCCGTTGATAGGGCGTTGCAAGAAGCTCCCCTTGGCCGTGTCGCGGATGCGGTTCTTGTTGATTTTCACGGCGAAGCCTCAAGCGAAAAACAGGCGATGGGCCATTTCTTGGATGGTCGCGCGAGCCTCGTTGTAGGCACACACACCCATGTTCCAACCGCTGATTATCAAATTTTCGATGGCGGCACCGCCTATATGACGGATGCCGGCATGTGCGGCGATTATGATTCCATTCTTGGCATGACCAAGGACGAACCCGTACGCCGCTTTGTTGAAAAGACACCCGGCTCGCGGCTTGAAGCGGCCAGCGGCCAGGGCTCTTTATCAGGGATTGCGGTGGAGACGGATGACCGAACGGGTCTTGCGATTAAGGTAGAAGCGGTGCGGATCGGTCCTCGCCTGTCGCCTTCCATTCCCTCCTTTTGGGAAACATAGAGCTTAGGCGCCGTCTTTATTTTCAAAATTTTGCGCATTATAAGCGCGACACTTCGATCAAAACGGGTAGGAACAACCATGGCCGGCCATTCAAAATTCAAGAACATCATGCACCGCAAAGGCAAGCAGGACGCGGTGCGCTCTAAGATGTTCGCGAAATTTGCCCGCGAAATTTTGGTTTCTGCCAAACTCGGCCTGCCTGACCCGGCCATGAATCCTCGCCTGCGTGCCGCTATTCAAGCCGCCCGCGCCGAAAACATGCCGAAGGATAATATTGAGCGCGCGGTTAAAAAGGCGAGCGGGAGCGACGCCGAGAATTACGAAGAAATTCGGTATGAGGGTTATGCACCGGGCGGCGTCGCCGTGATCGTGGAAGCCTTGACCGATAACCGCAACCGCACGGCACCGGAAGTCCGTTCCTATTTCTCGAAATCAGGCGGAGCACTGGCCGAAACGGGCGCAGTGTCTTTTATGTTTGACCGTATCGGTGTCATCGAATTTGACATCAAGGTCGCAACCGAAGATCAAATGATGGAAGCCGCTATCGAAGCAGGTGCCGACGATGTCGCAACCTCCGAGGACGGCCACGAGGTGATAACCACGCTTGAATCGCTACGTGAAGTTGCCAAAGCATTGGAAGAAAAATTCGGCGAACCGCGTAAAACCGGCATGATCTGGCGGCCGCAAAACACGATCATGGTCGATGATGAAGTGGGCGAAAAGATCATGAAGCTGCTTGATAACCTCGAAGACAGCGACGATGTGCAAAACGTGTATTCGAATGTCGAGTTTTCGGATGCTTTGATGGCAAAGCTAAGCGGATGATTATTTTATCTTTGAAGGTCCGACCGCGCTAAGTACCCTATCGATTAGCGGCAGAACGCCATCAATTCCACACCGTTCTGCCAATACAAAAATAAGCAACGTTTCGATACAGCCGATAACAATTGGACCAGCGATATTTTGCATTATTGTAAAAAATTCAAAATCAACGATTATCAGTAAAACTAAAATCCAAATAAAGCGCTCTTCGTTTCTATCATTTCTTTCCGATTCATAATTTCTCGTCAGGATAGAAACCTGTTCAGAGGTCTTATTTTCGAAAGAATTAGGTTGCTCTGAATTTATTAGCGCTTCGAAATCCTCAGTTGGATCGAAGTCTTTCTTGCCAGTCATTAAATTCACTCAAAATTGATTCAGTTGGAATTAACTGTCCGCGCTTCCCAGGAAGGTAGCTTTTAATCCACGCACCATTCGGTCTATGCGTGAACTCAACCAGCTGTCCGGCGGTCATCGACTTAGTCGCATTCACAGCGCCCGAAATATAACCGTATTCAGTGCTATCGGGATCGGGAAGCGCGACGGAATGAAAAACATTTCTAATCTTATTCGACCCAAATCCCTTAACGTGGTGATAAAGCTTGGCCACCACAGGACCAAAATCCCACGCCTCAAACGGCTCTTCAACGAGCGGTTGACCTAAACTGCCAACATGCGCCATGTGAGCAATATAAAGAATTTTCTGAAGCTCAAGATTTGTAAGCTCCCAATTGCGAATTTCACAGGCCAGACGAGCGGCGGACAAACTGGAAACAGCCGTATCAAACCTCCAATCTTTGAGGAGAATTTCTCAATACCACTTTCTCATCAAATTGTGAATCAACCCTAACGTGTATTTTGAGGTACTAACCGATGCCCCCCACCCGCATCCTCGGTATTGACCCCGGCCTTCGCAATATGGGCTGGGGCGTGATTGAGCAGGATGGATCAAAACTGCATTTTATCGCGTGCGGCACCATCAAATCTGACGAAAAGCGCGAGCTTTCGGAGCGCTTACGCCAGCTTCATGATGGGCTGCAGGGCGTTATTGCCTCTTTTTCCCCGGATGAGGCGGCGGTTGAGGAAACCTTCGTCAATAAGGACGCCCGCGCGACGCTTAAGCTTGGCCAAGCCCGCGGCATCGCTTTGTTGGTTCCGGCTCTTAACGGCCTTTCGGTGGGCGAATATGCGCCCAATCTGATCAAAAAGACCGTCGTCGGCTCAGGCCATGCCGATAAGGATCAGATCCATATGATGGTAAAGGTGCTTTTGCCAAAATCGGATGCCAAAACGCCTGATGCGGCGGATGCTTTGGCGATTGCGATCACCCACGGCCAGCATCGCGGCTTAAAAGCCCGCCTATCTGGGCTATAATCCTTTTTACTCTAGCCGAATCCTTCTATATTCTGGTTTCGTTCTCTTCTTCTCAAGGCCTTCGCATGTATCAGCCACCCCATTTTCATGAAGACTCGCCTGCCCATCAGCATGCGCTGATCCGAGCCTTTCCGCTTGGGATGCTGATTACTTATGGCCCCTCCGGAATTATCGCCAATCCTATCCCTTTTATGATTGACCCGGAGGCGGGCGAACAGGGACGGCTTCGTTGCCATGTCGCGCGCGCTAATCCGCAATGGAAAGAGATCGACGGTATGTCGGAAGCTTTGGTCGTTTTTCAAGGCGCGCAGCATTATGTGCATCCCGGCTGGTATGAAACCAAGCGCGAGACGGGCAAGGTTGTTCCGACTTGGAATTACGCCATGGTGCAGGTTCGTGGTATCGCCCGCGTGATGGATAACCCGCAATGGCTTGGCCGCCAAATCCGCGATCTCACGGATATGATGGAAGGGGGATATCCGAAGCCTTGGGCGGTGGATGACGCGCCCGCGCCTTATATTGACGGACAAGTCCGCGGTATTGTCGGCATTGAAATCGATATTGTTGCTGTCGCGGGTAAATGGAAAGTGAGCCAAAACCGCTCCGAGGCCGATCGTGAGGGCGTCGTCGCGGGGCTTCAGGCGATACCAGATGGCGAAGCGCAGGCTATGGCTAGTCTCGTTGATGAAAAGCTTCTTGCCGCGAAAGGCAATAACCCATGATCGGCAAACTCAAGGGTACGGTTGATGGCATTGCTGAAGACCACGCCGTCATCGATGTGCATGGTGTGGGCTATGTCGTGCAAGGGTCGTCGCGCACCTTACAAACACTATCCAATGGCGAGGCCGTTATTCTTTTCATCGAAACGCAAGTACGCGAAGACGCGATCCGTTTGTTTGGGTTTACGACAGAGCAAGAGCGCGAATGGTTCCGATTGCTGCAAAGCGTGCAGGGCGTAGGCGCGAAAGTAGCGCTTGCGATTTTATCGATTATGACAGGCGGCGAAATCGCAACCGCCATCGGTACAGGCGATAAAGCAATGGTAGCGCGCGCGCCGGGCGTAGGGCCGAAACTCGCGCAACGCATTGTCTCTGAATTAAAGGATAAATCACCAGCGCTGACCGGGATTGATGTGGGTCTTTCAACCCTTGCCACATCGATTTCAGATCGCGCAGCACCAAAACCGGTGGCCGATGCGGTCTCGGCCCTATCCAATCTCGGCTACCCGCAGGCGCACGCGATGACGGCTATTGCTGCAGCGGTGAAAACCTTAGGCGATAATGCAGAAACCTCGGCCCTTATCCGCCAAGGCTTGAAGGAGTTGGCGAAGTGATTCACTCTTTGGAATTTGTCGTTTCGCAACCCTTATTTGGTCCTTCGACACGCGCCTTTGGCGCGGCTCAGCGTCCTTCGACACGCGCCTTTGGCGCGGCTCAGCGTCCTTCGACACGCGCCTTTGGCGCGGCTCAGGATGAGGGAATTAGGTTC
>CAIRGA010000120.1 GCA_903877935.1 uncultured Hyphomicrobiales bacterium | reverse complement strand
CCCAATTATCTGCATGAGAGCTGGCTCGATTATCTTTATTGGGATACGGAGTTGGAGCCTTAAGCGGGCATTAGACAGTAGGCATTTGGCTGCAGTGCATCGGATTATCCTCATCCTGAGCCACATTGCGAAGCAATGTGTGTCGAAGGACGTTAGATAAAATAAGTGCCGTGGTTCGACACGCTGCTTCGCAGCGGCTCACCATGAGGTTAATGGGCCTACTGCCTACCGCCTAATGCCCCAATTCCCGCCACCCCTGCCAACGCCAACGAAATCACCGCATTCCAGCTTGCGAGCGATAGACCAAATATACGCATAGCGACTTCATCGCAGCGGACGACTTTCACCGTTTCGAGTTGCTTTAAAAAATCCTGGATGGCGACCGGCTTTTCTATCGCGCCGGTGCAATCGGTAGGACCTTGGAAGAGGCCGAATTCAACACCGGAATGATAGATCGCGATGCCGGTTCCGAGCAGGAAAATAAGGGTGAGCATGGCAAGCAAGAGGCGGCCGATGAGCCGCGAGGGTGACGGTCTATTTGTCAAAAATACCGTCAGTAACGCAACCGCAATTCCTGCATAATGTGGCATGCGGCCAATCAGGCAAAGGTGGCATGGTTTGATGCCAAGGACGAGCTCAATAAACCAGGCACCAGAAAGGGTCGCGAGGGACACGATCAGGATCACGATCGCCATGGTTCGAGGAGTGATGAAGCGGCGCAATGACACGATACGATCCTTAAGCCAGTTTGGCAGCGACAATCAGACCTAAAACGAACAAAGCAACCATGCCCGATACGACGAGGCCCAAGCGATTTTCGATAAAGGATCGCATCGGCCCGCCAAAGCGGTTTAGCAAGCCCGCCAGCAAGAAGAACCGCGCACCACGCGTGATGAACGACAACACCACAAAGAGCGGGAAATTATAATCAAGCGCGCCTGAAACGATCGTCACAAGCTTGAACGGAATGGGGGTGAGACCTTTGAGCAAAATGAGCATGGCGCCCCATTTCGCATAGGCTTCTTTTACGGCATCAACCTTCGCGCCATAGCCATAGAGATCTAAAATCCACATGCCGACGGAGTCAAACAGCAGATGGCCGATGGCATAGCCCAAGACGCCTCCCGCGACCGATCCTAATGTGCAGATCAAGGCGTAGCGAAACGCCCGCTCGGGCCGGGCCAACGCCATGGGTGCTAACATGACATCGGGCGGGATAATGAAGAAGGAGCTCTCCGCAAAGGCCACGGCTGCTAAGGCCCAAGGCGCACTTGGGCGAGCCGACAGCGCCACAATCCAGTCATACAGTTTTCGAAGCATGATTTACTCGTAACGAAACCAAGATGCGAAGTCCATCATATCGCGGTGTTGGTTTCAATTTTGTTCTAAGAGGCGACGTAAATAGTCGCGCTCTTCTTGGGCGCGTTCCGGCTCGCTTAAGCGGCGGCGCAATTCTTCCACCACTTCGCGGCTGCGCTTTTCGAGGCTGCCCCCTTTGCCGCCTTGTTGAAGAGCTCCGTCGCCAGGATCCAAATTTCTTGTCGCGCGACCGAGCGGATCATTGTCATTGGATGACCCATTGCCCTCTCCGGTTTGGTCTTGTCCACGGTTGCCCTTGGCCTGTCCTTTGCCGGGCTCATTGCCTTGCAATTCTTTCGCGAGCGCTTGTGCGCCGCGCCGTAAGGAATCGATCGCCTGTCCTTGTGCATCGATGGCGTTGCGCGTGTCACCCTCCGCGATGGACCCTTCAGCCTGTTTCATGGCCTCTTCGGCTTCATCAAACGACTTTTGATCAGGCGCGCCATTTTGCTTCAACCCCTTGCGCAAGGCGTCGAGACGTTGCTGCAATTGGCTTTGGCGATCGGCCAGTGCCTTCTCGTCATCGGGCGAACCAGACTTCGGCGTTGCGCGGCCTTGTTTGAAGGTGTCATCGCGTAAGGCCCGTTGATCGCGCATCATCTTGTCAAGCTCATCAAGTGCTTGGCTCATTTCGCGCTGCGAAGGATCGACCGATTGCGGCTCGGCGGTTTGAAGCTGATCGATGATTGAGTTTAAAGCTTCGAGCATGCGACTGGCATCATCCAGCGCGCCTTTTTTTGCCAGATCATTCATCCGATCTAGCATCGCTTGCAGATCCTCGGAGCGGATTGTTTTGCCATTGGACGGCTTATTCTTATCGGCTTGGTTTTTATTGTTTCGGCCCTTTGCCGCGAGGCCTTTTAAATAGTGATCAAGCGCGGATTTAAGCCGATCCGTGAGGGCCTTGAGTTCATCCGGCGATGCGCCGCGTTCGAGCGCCTTTTTTAAGGCATCCCGCGCAGCATCCAGCGCCTTTTTGCCGTCCCCTTGATCGTGATCTTCGATGGCTGTGGCTACAGACCAAAGTTCATTCGTCACGTCGATTAAATCCGTGTCGGTCTTCGCCATTTGAAGTGTTTTGGAAATATCGCGCAAGGCCAGATAGGTGCCGGCTTCCGGTGTGAAGAGATCGGGTGCAATCATTAACGCGTAAAGCGCTTCGGACACTAAAGATCGCGCGTTCGGATTTAACGCCAAGAGGCGTCGTTGTTCGACGAGGGCGCGTGCAAGGCTATTTGTAAAGATCCGCTGCGGTAGAATGATGTCAGTCGGCGCGGTGCTTGCCTCTTGTCCGGCGTCGTCTTTCGCCACCAGCGTTAGCTCGAGCGGTATTCCCGCCCATGGACTCTCGGATGGTTCAATCCGTGTCTTACCGTTACCGTCACGCGGATCAGGCGGTAGCGCTAAGTCGATGTGCGGGGGTGGAAGAAGAGGCGCTCTCCTTCCAAAATAGCGATTATCACCTGTCTGAGGCTTTGCAACGCGTGCTTCACCGCTTTGAACGCCGTAATCATCGCTCATGTGATAGGTGAGTGTCGTGCCACTCGTCGATGAGGTTGGCGGTTCGTTCCATCGAATAGCGGGCGGATGGTCCGGGATTGCCTCGATTAAAACGGAAGGCAAAGTTGTCCTGCCAGAATGCATCGTAAGAGCGCCGCCAGATTGAATGGTCCAATGCCATTCTTTACCGGACGATGCCGTTGTGTCGGTCGATATCGGCTTAGCGACGAGACCGCCGCTGATCTCCATTGTTAGGTCGTGCGTTTCCGATGTGCGAATGACCAAATCGGAACCGACGGGAACTTTGACGTATTGATTGCCCGTTGCGGTTGCTGATTTGAAGTCTAACACGATGGGCGGCGCATGCGTATAGGCCGGCGGATTAATCCAGACATCGACTCTCGCCAAGACACTTGGCTCGGCATTTGTTTGCCAGTCAAAGGCGGAACTTAGCAACGCATCATGTTCAGGATACGCGATAAAGAAACCGGCTGCGGCCAATAGAAGGGCTATAAAACGGATAGCATAAGGATCGCGTAACGTCAGATCCAGCCGTGGCCCGCCGACTTTAATGTTTGCAACGTCAACCAGGGCCAAGCGTTGATGCTTGCGCCATAGGCTGAGGGTTAGTGCGTCCGCTTGCAATCCGGCAGGTTGATCGAACAACGTTGTGACGGGCCGGTGTTGCGCGCCCGCCTCATGGTCAAGCCTTTTGATGCTTTCGCTAAAGGTGGCGCGTGCTGATTGGATGGCCATCAAGAACGCCAGGAGGCTGCCAAACACAAAAAGAAAGACACCCATCATTTTCAGCACGGCAGGCAAAAGGATAAAAAATCCAAGCCATGTCAGGGCTAAAAAGAGCGAGACAATGGATAGGCTCAGAATGAGCCAAGGCCATGCCTGCTCAATCGCGACATTCAAACCGGCGCGGGCAAGTTTGATCGTTAGTCGGTCAGACGTTTGGTGGTTCTCGCTTTGGTTGGGCTGATCGCTTTTTGGCGTTGCCATCTCGGCGGCCTTTCTGCCCATCTGCACTGTCTACTCTTTGACCTATAACCAGTCAGGAACGCGATCGAGCCCGATCAGATCCTCGTAGCTCGGGCGCGCGCGAATGATGGCAAAGCTCGACTCTTTTACCAGAACTTCCGGGATCAGAGGCCGAGAATTATACGTACCGGCTTGCACGGCGCCATAGGCACCACCTGACATCACCGCCAAAAGATCGCCGGCTTCAGACTGCGGTAAATCACGTTCGAGTGCGATGTAATCACCCGATTCACAAACAGGACCGACGACATCGGCCACGATGCGCGGTTGTATGAGCGATGGTTCACGAACGGGCTTGATGTCATGATAGGCCTCGTAAAGCGTCGGCCGAATTATGTCGTTCATCGCCGCATCGACAATGACAAAGTTTTTCCCGTCGCCAGATTTCACATAAATGATTTTTGTTACCAAGATGCCGGCATTGGCCACGAGCAAGCGTCCTGGTTCAAGCACATATTTCGTCTTTAAATGGCCAAGACGTTCTTTGATGATGGCAGCATAATCATTGGGATGGGGTGGTGGAGAATTATCAGGCCGATATTGAACGCCGAGCCCACCTCCTAAATCGAGGTGGTCGATCGTGTGTCCGTCGGCACGCAATTGCACCACAAACTCACTCAATAGAGTGAACGCATCCTCAAAGGGCTGCAGGTCGGTGATCTGACTGCCGATATGCATGTCAACGCCCGATACGACAAGGCCCGGTAGCGTTGCCGCTTCACGATACACCTCACGCGCGCGGGAAATGGGCACGCCAAATTTATCCCCGCTCTTGCCGGTTGAAATTTTGGCGTGTGTTTTTGCATCGACGTCGGGGTTAACGCGGATCGAAATTTTGGCCTTGGTTCCCTTCGCCGTCGCCAAGGCCGAAATACGCAGTAATTCAGGCTCGGATTCGACATTGAAACAATGGATGGACTGGTCGAGCGCGTAATTAATTTCGCGGTCCGTTTTGCCAACGCCTGAAAAGGTTATTTTTGATCCGGGGACGCCAGCCGCGCGGGCGCGCCGAAGCTCGCCCTCCGAGACAACATCCATGCCAGCACCAAGCTGCACAAAGGTCTTTAATACGGACTGATTGGAATTGGCCTTCATAGCATAGCAGACAAGGGCATCGGTGCCTGCAAAAGCGCCGGCAAATACGGTGTAGTTGCGCTCAAGCTCCGCCGTTGAATAGCAATAAAACGGTGTCTCGACGGCAGCGGTAATTGTGCGGATATCCACTCCTTCGACATGGAGAAAATGATCGCGATAGGAAAAAGCTGACATTGCGAGGCCTTAGGACTTACAAAAGAAAATCGAGGAAGAACGGCTTTTTAGGCGCTTCTGGTTGGGTCTTCGTTTCTGCCGGATGTTTTGGCATGGGCGATAAGACCGCTTTCTCATCCACCTTTTTTGTTTCCTCGGCGGTCGGAACAGCCGTTGTCGGCGCCTCGAGCGGACCTTTGCGGCCGCATCCCGCAACAGCGAGTGCGACCATCAGCGCGAGTGTTGGGATCTTTAAATGAGAAAGGCGCAAAGGATAGTCTCCATCAGTAGCCCAATCATAACCTTAATTGGCGTTTGAGCGAAAGCTAGGACTAGCGCTTTTCGCGTGCCAGCTTGACGATCCAGCGTTTCGCCTCGCGCCGAACATTGGCTGGCGCGGTCCCGCCGTAGCTCGTGCGGCTTTTCACCGATTTATCGACGCCAAGAACGGCAAACACATCGGCCGTGATTTTAGGTTCAACGGATTGCATTTCTTCAAGCGTGAGCCTTTCGAGCCCGATTTTTTTGGCTGAGGCCAAACCGACAATGCGTCCCGTCACGTGATGGGCATTGCGGAAGGGCATTTTGAGCGTGCGGACGAGCCAGTCGGCAAGATCGGTTGCGGTCGCATAGCCCGAGCCTGCGGCTTTTTTCATGGCTTTTGTGTCAGGCGTCATGTCGCGTACCATGCCGGACATCGCAGCCAGACAGAGGGACAGCGACTGCAGCGCGTCAAACGTACCCTCTTTGTCTTCCTGCATGTCCTTGGCGTAAGTGAGCGGCAGTCCCTTCATCACGATCAGCAAAGCGGTAAGCGAACCGATGATGCGGCCCGATTTGGCGCGTACCAATTCAGCGGCATCCGGATTGCGCTTTTGCGGCATGATGGACGAACCCGTGGTGAATTTGTCCGATAGCGCAACAAGACCGAATTGCGGTGTGGTCCAGATGACAATTTCTTCCGCAAAACGCGACAGATGCATCGCGCAGATGGAGGCGGCAGAAAGCGCTTCCAGCGCAAAATCGCGGTCCGATACGCTATCGAGCGAATTGGCGGTAGGGCGGTCAAAGCCGAGCAATTGAGCCGTCATATGTCGATCAATCGGGAAAGAGGTTCCGGCAAGGGCTGCGGCACCGAGCGGATTCTCGTTCATGCGCTTGCGGGCGTCTTTGACGCGGCCACGATCACGGCCGAGCATTTCGACATAGGCCATGAGGTGATGGCCAAAGGTGACGGGCTGGGCGGATTGCAAATGCGTAAAGCCCGGCATAACGGCGCCGGCAAATTCGAGCGCCTTGTCGGCTAATGCTGATTGCAGATCCGCCATTTGCGCATCGAGCGCGTCGAGCGTATCGCGCACCCAGAGCCGCATATCGGTGGCGACCTGATCATTGCGTGAGCGCGCCGTGTGAAGACGACCGGCAGCGGGTCCGACGATTTCGGCAAGGCGGGATTCGACATTCATGTGAATGTCTTCGAGCGCGCGGGAGAAGGCGAACGAGCCCGAGGCAATTTCGGTCTCAACACTGTCCAGCCCTTTTGTAATGGCTGCGGCATCTGTTGCCTCAACAATGCCCTGTTTGGCGAGCATGGCGACATGGGCGCGGGAACCTGCGATATCTTGCCGCCACAAGGCCTTGTCGAATTCGATCGAGGCGTTGATATCTTCCATGATCGCGTCGGGTCCCGATTCGAACCGTCCACCCCACATCTGATTGCTCATCGTTTAGTACTTTCTCTCATTCGAACGGATCATGCCGATGCTTACTCGCCTATCCCTTTCCAAACGTTCGATCGGTGCTCTTGCGGCCGTCGTGCTGCTCGGGATCGGGGGACTTGCCCTAGTCCTATACGGGAAAGCAGGGGGATCGGGCAATCAGTCGGCAGGGGAATGTCGCGATGCGGCGCAAAAATCTGCACTTTTAACGCCTTTGGCCAAGGGCGAGATCGCTGGTTTGCGGTTTTTAAAAGCGCCGCGCCCCGCACCTGACATTGGTTTTGATAGCCCGAATGGCCCCATCACGCTCGCCGGTTTCAAAGGAAAGACGGTATTGTTCAATCTCTGGGCTACCTGGTGCGTGCCCTGCCGTACCGAAATGCCGTCGCTTGATCGGCTACAAACCAGCCTTGGTGGAGCTGATTTTGCGGTCGTCGCGTTAAATATGGACACCCGCAATGTGGAGAAGGTGCCGGTGTGGCTCAAGGAAAATCAGATTTCCGCGCTGACGTTGTTTACCGACCAAGAGGGCAAAGCGTTTCAAAACTTACGGAAAGAAGGGTTGGTAACGGGCCTTCCAACGACGCTTTTGGTGGATGACAAAGGGTGCTTGCTGGCCGAAATGGCCGGGCCGGCGGAATGGTCGAGTGTGGAGGCGCTGGCGATGTTGAAGGCGGCGGCGGGGAAGTAATTCAATCAAGCGGGATCGATTTGAGCACGAAACGTAGCAAATTCCTTTTCGGTTAGGCTCAGATAAAGTTCAGCTGCTTCGACAGCGGGCAAAGCGCGCACTGGTTCAAAATCGTCGTAGCTGTGCATGGCGACATGGCGAAAGGCTAACAACATACGCGCGGCACTGCGTAATTCATGGCTGATTATTGCTGGACGTTCACGATCAATTGATATTGCAGCACGGTCCAACAACTTAGCGTGCCAGTCCCGTCCGACAGGTAACTGCTCGCCACACATCAACAAGGTTCGCTCCAATGCAGCCTCAAAGGACGAGTATCCGGATTGCATAGCGTGTTGAAAAGCCATCGAGGCCCAATAATCATCGGGTTCAAGCCGAGCGGGGCTTGCGCGATAGGCGCGAACAGCTTCGGAGAAATGCTTCCGAGCAGAAGCAAGGTCAGCGTCGATGTCCAACCATCGTGCGGCATTCACGGACATGACCGCCCCGTACTCAAGGCCCGATCCCGAAGTTCGTTTGACGCCCATATCATCGGGCGGACATCCGGCTGCAAGCCACGTTCAAAACATGCCTTTTCTGCGAATTCGCAGGCGGCGAATATTTTATCTTGCGGAAATTCGACCAGAATATCCACATCGCTGGCATCGTGAATGGCGCCATTCGCTGCCGAGCCGAAAAGATGAAACGTACCACGATGCTCATTGCCATAGATGGCAAGTTGAATTTCGAGCTGCGCGACATGGCCCGAAAATAGCCGTCGGGCCTCGGCCTCTCTGTCGGAAAGGGTTTTCCAATGCGTGGCCATTATCCATCACCAAAACAACAAGGCCCGCAGAATACACCAAATCGGTGCATGCTGCGAGCCTTGAGATGAGTAAGAGAAAAACGAGCTAAGGTTAGGCCTTCGCTGGCATTGTGGCCGTAATACCGTGCTCGTTCAAATGGGTGACGAGTTCACCCGACTGAAACATTTCCCGCACAATGTCGCAGCCGCCGACGAACTCGCCCTTGACGTAAAGCTGCGGAATCGTCGGCCAATTGGCGTAATCCTTGATGCCTTGGCGCAAATCAGCGTCTTCGAGCACATTGATGCCTTTGAAGTTCACGCCGATATAATCGAGGATTTGTACGACTTGGCCCGAGAAGCCGCACATCGGAAACTGATGCGTGCCCTTCATGAACAGAACGACGTCGTTGGAAGTGATTTCGGATTTAATCGTGTCTTGAGCGCTCATCGGATGTGTCCTCTTTATCCGCGTTCAAGGCGCGGCGTGTTCACAGTGGAACTAGGTTTATGCCAAATTGTCCTTCGCCGTCAAAGTGTCAACGGCGTCGGCAAGGTTAATGTGCCCATCCAGAAGATCGTCCAGTTTAAAAGGACAAACTTGGGTGATGTCGTGGATCCGTGCGACCGGGTTATCGGATAAAGCGATGGATGCTTCTTTGAAGGCCCGTTGCCAAAGCGACTGACAATCGATTTTACCAGCCATTGAAGGCGTGTAATCTTCGCGAATATCGCCGAGCCGGGTCACAATCTCGGCCCGCCAATGCGTGGAAGATGGCGAAGCTGGCAGAGCTGCGAGCTTGATCAGATGCACGAAAACAAGCCGTATCGCACTGGTGACCGCTCGCGTTTCTGATCGTCCCACGGTTTCAATTTCCTCAGCGATATTTTCCCAATCGATCCGATTTGAGGCCAATGACGAATGGCGCGAGGCATCGCGTAAAAGGGCGGCTTGTTCGTCCGCCCAGGCTACGATGTCGGTGTCATAGGCAGCATGTTTGCCCATTTATTGCCCTCACACCGCTGGCGCGGAGGTGGTTAGCGCCAAAGCATGTAAAACGCCGCCCATATTGCCTTGCAGGGCTGCATAGACCATCTGGTGTTGGGCCACGCGCGTCTTGCCGCGAAACGCTTCGGAAACGACGGTTGCGGCGTAGTGATCGCCATCGCCTGCTAGATCCTTGATCTCGATAACGGCATCAGGGAAGGCCGCTTTGATCATGGTTTCGATTTCAGAGGCTTTCATCGCCATAGTGTCGGTATCCCGTCAGAGTTCGCCAGCCATATAGGATGGCAGCCAGTTTTCATGCGCATTGTGCAATTCTGTCAGAGATATGGGCATTTCTCCCGGCAGCGTCAATGCATCACCGCCCGTTTTGCCGATCACCGTCATCAGCACAAGGGCTTCGCCGGTTGCAACAACGGCCCCAACGCGGCGCGATAGCTCATCCAGCGCGTCCTTGTTTTTGACCGTTACGACATAGCGGGCTTGGTCTTCACCAAAGAGCTCGGCATGCGAGGGGAGGCCGAAGGGCAGAGCGGCAATCGTGGCGCCGATGCCACCCGCCATGGCCATTTCAGCGACGCCGACCGCCAATCCGCCATCGGAAAGATCGTGGACGGCGGTGACGAGACCATCCTTGATGAGCCCGAGCACCAGCTCGCCGATCAGTTTTTCCATCAAGAGGTCAACCGGCGGCGGTGCGCCATCTTCGCGGTTGGCGATTTCGGCGAGCCAGCTTGAGGAGCCAAGCCATCCGGTGGTTTCGCCCAAGAGGACGATGATCTCATTCTCTGACTTGAACCCGAGTGACATGGATTTTGACACATCGTCGATGACGCCAACGCCCCCAATGGTTGGCGTTGGCAAAATGCCGCGACCATTCGTCTCGTTATAGAGCGACACATTGCCGGAGACGACGGGGAAATCGAGCTCCTCGCAGGCCTCGCCCAACCCGCGGATACAATAGACAAGTTGGCCCATATATTCGGGCCGCTCGGGATTGCCGAAATTGAGGTTATCCGTGATGGCCTTTGGCGTTCCACCTACCGCAATAATGTTGCGATAGGCTTCGGCTACCGCCTGTTTGCCGCCTTCAAACGGGTCGGCCTCGCAGTAGCGCGGCGTGACATCGGAGGTGAGCGCCAAGCCGCGCGGGCCTTCGCCGACACGCACGACGGCTGAATCGCCACCTGGTTGTTGCACCGTATTGCCCAAAATCAGATGGTCATATTGCTCCCACACCCAGCGCTTGGAGGCGAGATCGGGTGAACCAATGAGCTTGAGGAGAGCCTCGCGGTTGGACATTGGCGAGCGGATTTTTTTGGCGTCGAGAACGGGGCGTTTCGGCGTCTCGACATAGGGGCGATCATAGAGCGGGGCTTCATCGCCCAATTCTTTGATCGGAAGATCGGCCATCACCTCGCCTTTGTGCTTGACCACAAAGCGCAGCGTGTCGGTGGTTTTGCCCACAATGGCGAAATCGAGACCCCATTTGATGAAAATGGCTTCGGCCTGTTTTTCTTTTGCCGGGTCGAGCACCATCAGCATGCGCTCTTGGCTTTCCGACAGCATCATCTCGTAAGCCGTCATGCCTTCTTCGCGGCACGGGATTTTATCAAGATCAAGCTCGATACCGAGATCGCCCTTGGCGCCCATTTCAACGGCGGAGGAGGTGAGGCCAGCCGCGCCCATGTCCTGAATGGCGATGACGGAGCCGGTTTTCATCAGCTCCAAGCAGGCTTCTAATAAGAGCTTCTCAGCGAAGGGATCGCCAACCTGCACGGTCGGGCGTTTTTCATCCGCCGCGTCATCAAAGGCGGCTGACGCCATGGTCGCGCCATGGATGCCGTCGCGGCCGGTTTTCGAGCCGAGATAGACGATCGGGTTACCGACGCCGGT
>CAIRGA010000119.1 GCA_903877935.1 uncultured Hyphomicrobiales bacterium | reverse complement strand
CGGTCTGATTTGCCCTTATGCATCAGGGCCTGAGGCCTCATGGGCATCAAATGATATCGAAATCATTGCGCCCCGCTCCCTCATCCAACTCGCCAATCATTTCAAAGGCACCCAAATTCTAAGCCGACCAACGGCAGCTATACGGGCAGATGGGGCACCTTTACCGGACCTAGCGGATATTAAAGGACAAGATTCTGCCCGCCGCGTTCTCGAAATTGCAGCCGCCGGCGGCCATAATATGCTGCTTTCCGGCCCACCCGGGGCTGGAAAATCGATGTTAGCCTCTCGATTACCCTCAATCCTTCCGCCACTTAGCCCAAAAGAGCTCTTGGAAATCTCAATGATCCAGTCGGTCGCCGGAGCGCTCGCCGGGGGCGAGCTGACCGATCGTCGTCCCTTTCGGGCCCCGCACCATTCAGCTTCGATGGCCGCTTTGGTTGGCGGCGGAATTCGCGCGCGGCCCGGCGAGGCCTCTTTGGCGCATCATGGCGTCTTGTTTTTGGATGAATTGCCGGAATTCCAACCCCAAGTGCTCGATAGTTTGCGCCAACCGCTCGAAACGGGCGAAGTGATTATTGCTCGGGCCAATCATCGGGTGACTTACCCCGCCCGTTTTCAGCTCATTGCCGCGATGAACCCTTGCCGCTGCGGACGCGCGACAGAGCCCGGATACGCGTGCAAAAAGGGGCCGAATGCGACATGCATGGCGCATTATCAATCCCGGATTTCAGGCCCTTTTCTCGATCGCGTTGATTTGGTGATTGAGGTTCCCGCTGTAACGGCCGTGGATTTGATTACACCGGGTTCAGGCGAGCCTTCGGCGGCCGTGGCGCGGCGGGTGGCCCGAGCCCGAAATTTCCAATCGCAACGCTATCAAAGTCTCGGTTTGAGTGAAATTACGTCCAATTCGGCCTGTCCGGTGAGTCGTATAGCCGAGATTGCGCCCTTGGATGATGCAGGCCTCTCCCTCTTAAGAAGCGCCGCCGATGCCATGAAATTAACGGCGCGAGGGTACCACCGCGTCTTAAAGGTCGCTCGTACCATTGCCGATCTTGATGGAGAGGAATCGATTCGCCGTATCCATCTTGCAGAGGCGCTAAGCTATCGTTCCCGTGATATTACGGTTTGATAACAAATCCACTTATCTGTCACATTCTCGTCAGCGTTTTATGATGTCTCTGTCATAATGCAGCCATTCGAATCGATGCTGCTGGTCGATGATGGAGGACGGTACGATGCACGATCACAAAACCTATACGGGCCCAGTTGCGCTGGTTGCTCGAACAGGTGCCGATCTGATGCAATCGCTCTTTCATCGTCCAATCCGCGATCAATTCACCCTTGGACGAATTGGCTCGCTCGAAGTTCGCCTTGCTTCGACAAAAAAGGACATCAAACGCGCTCAAAGACTGCGTTATAACGTCTTTTGTAAGGAAATGTCCGCGATACCTGACCTCGTCTCGCGTATGAAACGCCGAGATATTGATGCGTTTGATGCCATTTGTGACCATCTTTTAGTTGTCGATCACGCGGGTTTGAAACCTAAAGTTGTTGGCACTTACCGGTTGCTTCGAAAAGAGATCGCCGATCGTCATAGTGGCTTCTATACGGCATCGGAATTTGACATCGGGCCTATGCTAGCAGCTCATCCGGGTAAGCGGTTTTTGGAATTAGGACGCTCTTGCGTGGCCAAAGAATACCGCGATAAACGGACCGTTGAACTGCTTTGGCATGGCATTTGGGCGTATGTGAAGCGGTATCACATTGATGTCATGTTTGGGTGCGCCAGTTTTGAAGGTACAGATCCTGAAGCCTTAGCACTGCCTTTAAGTTTTCTGCACTATAACGCCCGCGCGGAAGGCTCGTGGAGGGCCTGTGCTTTGCCGCAACGTAGTATTTCGATGGATTTGATCCAGCCTGAGACGATCAATTCAAAATTAGCGCTGCAATCCTTGCCCCCTTTGATCAAGGGATACTTACGGGTTGGCGCTAAAATTGGTGATGGGGCGGTGATAGACTATCAATTTGGTACCACTGATGTTCTGGTCATCTTACCGGTCAGCGCTATTCATCCGCGCTATATTGACCATTATGGCGAGGACGCGACCCGTTACGCTGCTTGATCTTTTGGCCTGATTTTTAGGCCTGATTTTATTGGCAAAGCACTGTATCACCGGAATTGACGATGATTCCGGAGAATAAAAATGCTTCCGCAAGAAATTATCCGCAAAAAACGGGATGGGGCCGAGCTGAGCGCCCTGGAAATAGGCGATTTTATTGCCGGACTGACCAATGGCCAGGTGACGGATGCTCAGGCGGCCGCTTTTGCGATGGCGGTGTTTTTCCGCGGAATGACCATGCCGGAGCGCGTTTTTTTAACCAGATATATGATGCTTTCAGGTAGTCAACTGGACTGGTCAGATAGTCCCGGACCCG
>CAIRGA010000118.1 GCA_903877935.1 uncultured Hyphomicrobiales bacterium | reverse complement strand
CGGAAGACGGCTTTGTCTTTTGTGTATTCGGAAACTGGTTAAAAATCGATCCAGAAGTCTTTGATATCTGGCTTAATCTGTTACGCGAAGTGCCCAAGAGTGTGTTGTGGTTCACGGCTGGGCCTACGCCGGAATCAATCAAGAAAATCCGGGAGCTTACAGACGCCAAAGGCGTCGATCCGATGCGGCTCGTGATTGCAGCACGCACCGCGGATAAACGCTCGCATATCGACCGGCACCGGCTCGCGGATCTTTTTCTCGATACGTTTACGTTCAGCGCTGCAACAACAACGATGGATGCGTTATCCGCCGGACTTCCGGTCCTGACCAAACGCGGCCGCACCGCGCAAGGGAGATTAAGCGAGGCACATATCCGCGCAGTGGGGCCGACGGAGTTGATCGTTGAAACGGCGGACGCGTATTTTCAAACGGCCATTCGATTGGCGCGCGATCCGGATGAGTTGGCGTTGCATCGCAAGCGGTTGAACGATGCGTTACCGGGGGCGCGATTGTTTGATGCACCGCGAACGGTGCAGCAGTTCAAGCAGATTTATCAGGAAGTGTGGCGCAGGCATGAGGTGGGTGAGACTCCGACGCATTTTGATGTGGTGATGTGACATGTTCCTCATGGTGAGCCGATGCGTCGTTCGACTGGCTCGCGATCATGGCATCATGTCGAACCACGTCCTTCGACTCACATTGCTTCGCAATGTGGCTCAGGATGAGGTGATATGTTTACCACTCCCTCAACCCTGAGCTTGTCGAAGGGCGTCTCACGCCGCTTTGCGGTATGGCTCAGGATGATGCCAATTGCGATCGGTGCGCATTTATCAAGAGGCGCGCCGGGAGGCGCGCGGTCCGGTACTTAAGCAAACTCCATAATCACCGCGTCCACCGCCAGACTATCGCCTTCTTTCGCATGGATTTTAGAAATCGTGCCATCGCGTTCGGCACGAAGTACGTTTTCCATTTTCATGGCTTCGACGATGCAGAGCATTTCGCCGGCTTTGATCTCTTGGCCGACGGTGACCGAGAGCGCTTTCACAAGGCCCGGCATCGGGCAGATGAGGCTCTTTGATGTATCGGCTTCAACGCGCGGTGGCATCAAAGATTCAAGCTCGGATTCGCGTTGGGTGAACACACGAACGATCGAACTCGTGCCGCTATACGAAATTCTTACACCATTCATTGTGGGGCGAATTTGGGCCGCTACCGGCTTGCCATCAATCGTACCGTGCCAGACGGGCTGGCCGGGGCGCCATTCGGAGCGAAGCGTGATCGTTCTTCCGCTCTCGATAAACCGCAAGGCAAGCGTTTCGCCTTCGTTCTCGATGATGAGCGGAAGCCGCCTTTCTCCCAGCGCGACAACCCTTTCGCGTGCAAATCGAACAGGCGTCGCCGCTCGCAATTGCCCGGAGATATGCCGCTTGCGTTCATTCATCCGATGGTCAATCGACGTGCCGATGGCCGCCATGGCTTCAAGCGTGTTACCTTCCGGCTCAATGAGATGAAATCCTTCCGGAAATTCTTCGGCAATAAAGCCGGTCGAAAGCTCGCCGGCCTGCCACCTTGGATGCGCCATCAAGGCCGATAGAAACGGGATATTGTGGCGGATACCATCAATGGCAAAGGCATCAAGCGCGTGGGCTTGAACGGCAATCGCCTGCGCCCGCGTCGGCGCATGGGTCACGAGTTTGGCAATCATTGGATCGTAATAAATCGAGATTTCACCGCCTTCATAAACACCTGTATCGTTGCGAACGGTAACGCCGTTTTCGCTTCCTTCCGCCGGTGGGCGATAGACCGTTAGCCGCCCCGTCGACGGCATGAAATTACGCGTTGGATCTTCCGCGTAGACGCGGGATTCAACCGCCCATCCGTTCAATTTAATGTCGGACTGTTTGAGGCGAAGTTTTTCGCCAAAAGCCGAGCGGATCATCTCCTCAACAAGATCGACCCCGGTGATCAGTTCCGTCACCGGATGCTCGACTTGCAAACGCGTGTTCATTTCTAAAAAGAAGAAGCTTTTGTCTTGGCCGGCGACGAATTCGACTGTGCCTGCGGAATCGTAATTTACCGCTTTGGCGAGTGACACGGCCTGCTCGCCCATCTTTTGACGCGTTGCTTCGTCAAGCAGGGGCGAAGGGGCCTCCT
>CAIRGA010000117.1 GCA_903877935.1 uncultured Hyphomicrobiales bacterium | reverse complement strand
GCCAATCGCGACCATGGCGTAAGCCATGCCGAGATAGCCGAAGATGGGCTTCTTCGAGAAGGTCGAGATGATGTGGCTGACAATGCCGAAGCCCGGCAAAATCATGATGTACACTTCAGGATGACCGAAGAACCAGAAGAGATGCTGATAGAGGATCGGGTCGCCACCATTCGTCGGATCGAAGAAGGAGGTGCCGAAGTTACGATCGGTCAGAAGCATCGTGATCGCGCCAGCAAGCACGGGGAGCGACAAAAGCAGCAAGAAAGCGGTGACAAGAAGCGCCCAAGCAAAGAGCGGCATTTTGTGCATCGTCATGCCAGGGGCGCGCATATTCAAGATCGTGGTGATGAAGTTGATTGCACCAAGGATCGAGGACGCACCCGCCAAATGCAGCGAGAGAATACCGAAATCGAGCGCGGGGCCCGGATGGCCTGCAACGGAGAGCGGCGGATAGACGGTCCAGCCGCCACCAAAGCCGTTCGATCCCGGTGCGCCTTCGACGAACAGCGAGATCAGGAGCAGCGAGAGCGAGGCAGGCAGGAGCCAGAACGAGATATTGTTCATACGCGGGAACGCCATATCCGGCGCGCCGATCATCAACGGCACGAACCAGTTGCCATAGCCGCCGATAACCGCGGGCATAACAACGAAGAACACCATGATGAGACCATGACCCGTGACGAACACGTTATAGGTCTGCGGGTTCGAGAAATATTGCAGGCCGGGTTCTGCGAGCTCAAGGCGCATCATGATCGACAAGAAAGCGCCAACCAATCCCGCAAAAATTGCGAAGATCAGGTACATTGTGCCGATGTCTTTGTGGTTGGTCGACATAACCCAACGACGCCATCCGGTTGGATGATCGGCGTGGGCGTCGTGACCGTGAGCGTGATCAGCTGCTGCGTTTGCCATTTTATCTGTTCCCAAGCTTACTTAAATTCGTTGAAATGACCCGTATCTGAGCCATTCCGCGACTTTTTCTCATTTATTCTGCTGCGACCTTCACCGGCTTAGCGTCGATTTCGGCATATTTCTTCTTCGCGTCGACCAGCCATGCGGCGTATTTTTCCGGGCTCACAATGCGAACCGCAATCGGCATGAAGGCGTGGTTGGCGCCGCAGAGGCGCGAGCACTGGCCGTAATAAAGCCCTTCAACGTCCGTTTTGAACCAGGTCTGGTTCAGACGGCCGGGGACCGCATCCATACGAATGCCGAAGGATGGGACTGCGAAATTGTGGATGACGTCCTGGCCAACGACCTGAACAACCACGGTTTTGCCGGCTGGCAGTACCAATTCATTGTCGACGGCGAGGAGGTTTGGTTGATTCGCCTTCTTCGCGCCTTCTGGATCGAGCATATAGCTGTCATAGCCGAACCCGCCGCCTTGATCCTGCGGATATTCATACGACCAGTACCACTGGTGGCCGACGGCCTTCACCGTAATGTCGGCGGTCGGAAGTTCGACCTGCATCTTCAAGAGACGGAAGGAAGGAATTGAAATGCCCACAAGGATGAGGGCGGGGATCAACGTCCAAGCGATTTCGAGACCCGTGTGATGGGTCGTCTTGGACGGAACCGGATTTGACTTCTCGTTGAAGCGGAAGATCACGATGATCAGCAAAGCCAGCACAAACAGCGAGATCAGGGCGATCACGATATTCACGCCATCATGCATATTGTTTAGGAAAATCGCAGACTCTGTTACCGGCGTTTGCATCCCTAACTGCCAGGGTGAAGGTTGTCCGGTACCAGCAAACGCCTCGCCGACAGTGCCGGCTGTGAGGGCTGCTAAGGCCGCAGCGCCATTTCTCCAACGGATCATGATCGTATCTTCTCCTTGAACGCACCTTCGGGCCATAGCACCCCTCAATCCCGGCTCAAACTGGGATTGGATGGGCGCAGTCCGGGACGGCCCGGCGGCAAAGCCCTAATTACGCCCTCAAAAATCACAAAGGCGACCGAAGTGCAACGTGTATGACGGGATAAAATGGTATTTTTAACCCGCGACATGCTGTCGTGCGGCAAATAAGGTTACCAGAGGCTTGGTGCAGGTTTGACAGGCGAGCCTCGCTCGACATAGTTCTGGCGATATTGTGCGATGACATCTGGAGTGCTCACAAATGCCTATTTTCGCCCAGATCCGGGTTAGTCTGAGCGTAATGGCGGCTTTATTGGTGATTTTGACGCATACAGAAGCCGGAGCCGCTTTTGATCCAGCCGTTAAAGGTGTTTTTGGCGATTGGGCGCTCAGGTGCGAAAGCAATGCACAAGCCGCAGGCGAGCAATGCGTTCTTGTTCAGAACGTATCGGCCGAAGACCGCCCGACGATGCAAATGGTGGTCATTGTGCTGAAAAATCCATCGGGCGGGTATATTTTACGAGTCGTTGTACCGCTTGGCGTGATTTTACCATCGGGACTCGGGCTTAAAATCGACCGGGCAGATATTGGCCGGACGGGCTTTATGCGGTGCCTCGCCAATGGGTGTCTGGCCGAAGTGGTGATGGATGAGGCGCTGGTTAATCGGTTTAGCACCGGAGAAACGGCGCTTTTTGTTGTTTTTCCAGCGCCCGATGACGGGGTTGGCATTCCGATCAAGCTGACGGGTTTTGCCAATGGTTTAGTAAAATTGCAGTAATTGAGCTATAGCTTCGATCTGAAATGCTTTGAGGGAGCCAGAACATGCTGAAGCGTTGGATTGCGCCATTACGGGCGGTGTGTGTGGTTGTGCCAGTGACGGTCTTATTATCCGCCTGTATGGGCGGCGGGGCCTCCCAAGGCCAAGCGCCTTCCGGCGGCGGCATGTTTTCAGGCCTTTTTGGCCAAGCGCCCGCGCCGGCTCCGGTTGCATCCGTGGCTCCGGCCCCTGTTCCGGAAGTTGAATGCCCGCAGGTCGAGATCCGCGAAGGGGGTGCGAATTTCCGCCAAGGCGATGCCAAAGCGGTCAAAATTCAGTTCACGATCAAAAATGTCGCGCGCGAATGTGTAGCTGCCGGTGATTCGGTGGTGTTCAAAGTGGGCATAGAAGGATTGGCGTTAATTGGCGCCGCCGGAAAGCCCGGCCCTGCCTCGGCCCCCGTGACGATTAGTGTTACCCGCGGCGACAAAACGGTAGCAACGCGGGCAACCGTGGCAAAAGTAACCATTCCGGCTGACGAAGAGCAGGCGCAATTCCGCATCATCGAAGACGGCATCAAAGTGCCGCCGGGCGCTGGCGATTTGGCGATCACGGTTGGGTTTAAGGGCTGACATCCTGTCCCTCTAGGTTGACATATGGCCAATGCAGCGTAATCTCATTATTGCTGATTGATCCTCGCGGAAGAAGTCGGCGTTGGGCGTGAGCCTGACTAGCCGGTGCCGAAGGCGCAACCGCCCCGGAAACGCTCAGGCAAAAGGACCGCGAGGAGCTGGCACTCTGGAAAGTGGATTAGCCTTTATTGGTTTATCCCACCGAAGGGCGTAACCCTTGGAGCCTAAAGCTCCGGCGGGAAATCTCTCAGGTTGTAGGACAGAGGGGGCGTTGCACGGATCGATAAGGTCCGGATGCGACGTCGTCTATGTTCGGAGCACCTGATGAGCGAGCCTCAAACCGATCCTACCCCTCTTCGCCGCACCCCGTTGTACGATCGCCATGTGAGCCTTGGTGCACGCATGGTTGGCTTTGCCGGCTATGATATGCCGTTACAATACAAAGAGGGCATTTTAGCCGAGCACCAATGGACGCGGACGCATGCGGGCCTATTCGATGTTTCGCATATGGGCCAATGTTTTCTGGTTGGCCGCGACCATGAAACGGTAGCGCGCGCGCTTGAAACGCTGATCCCTGCGGACATTTTAAATCTCAAACCCGGCCAGCAACGCTACTCGCAATTTCTGAATGAAGATGGCGGCGTGCTCGACGATATTATGGTGACGCGTTCGCTTGATCCGGATGAAGACGGCACCTTGATGGTGGTGGTGAATGCCGGATGCAAGGATGCTGATTTTGCGCATCTTAAAAAACATTTGCCTTCGACGATTAAGCTGATCATCGCCGATCACCGTGCCTTGCTCGCTTTGCAGGGACCGGAAGCGGCGGGTGTGTTATCGCGCCATTGCAAGGGCGCGGACCTGATGGCGTTTATGACGGGCGCATCGATGCTGTTTGATTCAATTCCCGTGCATATTTCCCGCTCGGGTTATTCAGGCGAAGATGGTTATGAAATCTCTGTCCGCGCCGACAAAGTGGCTGTGCTCAACGAGCGTCTCTTGATGCATCCGGAAGTCAAGCCGATCGGTCTTGGCGCGCGTGATTCGTTGCGGCTTGAAGCGGGCTTGTGCCTTTATGGTCATGAGCTGGATGTGACGACTTCTCCGGTTGAAGCGGCTATTCAATGGTCCATTCAAAAGCGTCGCCGTGAAGAAGGTGGCTTCCCTGGCTTTGCGCGGATCAGCCGCGAATTGAAAGACGGACCATCGCGCAAACGCGTGGGCCTGTTGCCGGAAGGCCGGGCACCTGCACGCGAAGGCACAGAGATTGTGACGGAAGCGGGTGATAAAATCGGCACCGTTACTTCGGGCGGGTTTGGCCCGACCCTCAATGGACCATGCGCGATGGGGTATGTCGATGCCGCGCATTCGGCCATTGGCACGAAACTTCATTTGATGGTGCGCGGCACGGCGATGCCCGCTTCCATTGTGGCGATGCCGTTTGTGCCGCATCGCTTTCATCGCAGCTAAGTTAATCACAAGAAACGAAAGGAACACCCGATGGGCGAGACAAAATATACCAAGGATCATGAATATATTCGCGTTGAAGGCGATGTCGCGATTGTCGGTATTTCCGACTATGCGCAGAGCCAATTGGGCGATGTTGTGTTTGTCGAATTGCCAAAGCTTGGCAAGGCGCTTTCGAAGGGCGATGAAGCAGCCGTTGTTGAAAGCGTGAAGGCGGCGAGTGAAGTCTATGCGCCGGTTTCGGGCGAAGTGACCGAGATCAATTCTGGCCTTGAAGCGCAGCCCGGCACCATCAATGAAGACCCCGAAGGATCGGGTTGGTTCATGAAGGTGAAGCTTGCTGATCCCTCCGAATTAGCGGGCTTGATGAATGAGGCCGATTACAAGGCCTATCTCGCTTCGATCCACTGAATAGATTTCCGGAGTACACGCTATGCGTTATCTACCGCTCTCGCCTGATGACCGTGCGGGCATGCTTGCAAAAATTGGCGTTGATCATATCGACGCGCTTTTTGCCGACATCCCATCCGATAGGCTTTTAAACCATCTTCCGAAATTACCGCTGCATAAAGGCGAGATCGACGTTGAACGTTTGATGGGACGCATGGCGTCGCGCAATGTCTCGGCCTCTTCTGTACCGTTTTTTGTTGGCGCAGGGGCTTATAAACATCATGTTCCTGCAACGGTGGATCATTTGATTCAACGCTCGGAATTTTTGACGAGTTACACGCCCTATCAGCCGGAAATCGCGCAAGGGACGTTGCACTATTTGTTCGAGTTTCAGACGCAAGTCGCGGCGTTGACCGGCATGGATGTGGCTAATGCGTCGATGTATGACGGCTCGACGGGATGCGGTGAAGCGGTGCTGATGGCGCACCGGATTACAAAGCGCAATCGGGCGATTTTATCGGGCGGGCTGCATCCGCACTATGCCGATGTGGTGCGCACGCTCTCCGCTATGGCGGAAGCGGAATGTGTGACGCTTGCGCCGGATGTTTTGGGCCATGAAGATATTTTGAGCCATATCGATAGTAGCGTTTCTTGTGTTGTGGTTCAGACGCCTGACTTTTTTGGTAATCTCCGCGACCTTCGTGCGATTGCCGATAAATGCCATTCGAATGGCGCTTTGCTGATTGCGGTGTTTACCGAAGTGATGTCGCTGGGTTTGATTACCCCGCCCGGTGAAATGGGTGCGGATATTGTGGTGGGTGAAGGCCAATCGATTGGCAATGCGTTGAATTTCGGCGGGCCCTATGTTGGGCTCTTTGCCACAAAATCGCAGTATGTTCGGCAAATGCCGGGACGGCTGTGTGGTGAGACGGTGGATGCCGATGGCACGCGCGGCTTTGTGCTGACTTTATCAACACGCGAGCAGCATATTCGGCGTGACAAAGCGACGTCGAATATCTGCACCAATTCGGGGCTGTGTACCTTGGCGTTTACCATCCATATGTCGTTACTGGGGCAGGCGGGATTAAAGCGCGTGGCCGAGATTAATCATGCCAATGCGGTGATGCTGGCGGATGAATTAAACGCCATCAAAGGCGTTTCGGTTTTAAACCAAAGTTTCTTCAACGAGTTCGCCGTCCGTTTGCCGGGCAATGCGGGTCATATTGTGGAGCAGTTGGCGGCGCGTCACATCATGGCGGGTGTACCGGTGTCGCGGCTTTTACCTGATGCAGGCCTTGATGATGTGTTGCTCGTTGCCAATACGGAAGTGAACAGTGATGACGATCGTCAAGCCTTTGTCGATGCGTTGAAGGAGGTTTTATAATGTTGAACCGTCAAGGACGACCAACCACGCCGGGTGATGCGTTACAGAGCGACCATCCAACGTTTACCGGCAATAAAGCGCTATCACAAATCGAGCCACTGATTTTCGAAACGGGAAGGCTTGAGACGACAGGCGTTGATTATGAAGCGCCGAAGCCTTTTGTCGCTCGTCTCGGTGGGTTTGAACGCAAGAGCGAGATCGGCTTGCCAGGCCTCTCCGAGCCTGAAGCGATGCGGCATTATGTGCGGTTAAGCCAGAAGAATTACGGTATCGATACGGGCCTGTTTCCGCTCGGCTCCTGCACGATGAAACATAATCCGCGCTTGAATGAAAAAATTGCGCGCATGCCCGGCTTTAGCGATGTGCATCCGTTGCAGCCTGTTGCAACGGTGCAAGGCGCGTTGGAAGTGATGCATACGCTCTCGCATTGGTTGCTGGAATTAACCGGCATGGATGCGGTAGCGCTTTCACCCAAAGCAGGCGCGCATGGCGAGCTTTGCGGCATGATGGCGATCAAGGCTGCGATTGCGGCCAAGGGTGAAGCCGCAACGCGTAACGTGGTGTTGGTGCCTGAGTCTGCGCATGGTACCAACCCTGCAACGGCTGCGTTAATTCATTTTGTCGTCAAGCCAGTACCTGTGCGGGAGGATGGAACGGTTGATCCGGCAGTCGTTGCGTCGCTTGCAGGGCCTGACACGGCGGCGATTATGTTGACCAATCCGAACACCTGCGGATTGTTTGAAAAAGACGTTGTGGCGATTGCCGATGTGATCCACGCGGCGGGCGGATATTTTTATGCCGATGGCGCAAATTTCAACGCCATTGTCGGCAAAGCACGGCCCGGTGATTTGGGTGTCGATGCGATGCATATCAATCTGCACAAAACGTTTTCGACGCCGCATGGCGGCGGGGGCCCGGGCGCTGGTCCCGTGGTGCTCTCGGAGTTGCTGGCACCTTTCGCGCCTGTGCCGTTTGTACGGCATACGGAGGATGGCTTTGAACTTGTTGAAAGCGAAGCGGAAGCTGCAAACCATGGTGCCCATGCGTTTGGCCGGATGACGGCGTTTCATGGCCAGATGGGCATGTATGTGCGGGCGTTGTCTTACATGCTTTCGCACGGCGCGGATGGCTTGCGGCAGGCATCAGAAGACGCCGTGTTGAACGCCAATTATGTTCGCGCGTGTTTGGCGGATTTAATGTCGCTGCCCTTCGGCAACAGGCCTTGCATGCATGAGGTGTTGTTCGACGATGCCTGGCTCAAAGATACGGGCGTGACAACGCTTGATTTTGCCAAAGCGATGATCGACGAGGGCTATCATCCGATGACGGTATATTTCCCGCTTGTCGTGCATGGGGCGATGTTGATCGAGCCGACGGAGAGCGAAAGCCGCGTGTCGCTCGATCTCTTTATCGCAACGCTGCGTGATCTTGCGATGGCCGTGAAACGCGGCGAGACGGAGCGGTTCACGGGAGCGCCCTATCACGCGCCGGTGCGGCGGATGGATGAGACACGGGCGGCACGGAGCCCGATCTTGAAATATACGCCCCCGGAGCCGATTTTGCAGGCGGCGGAGTGAGGGGGCTCATCATACCTCACCCTGAGCCACATCGCGAAGCGATGTGAGTCGAAGGGCGTGGTTCGACACGGAAGCGCGTTGCGCTTCCGGCTCACCATGAGGAAAAATTGCGATAATCCTTAAACCACGCCATGGCTCAAGCCTGCCACGCCAATCCATAGCGTGTACAGACCCACTAAAATGATCAACGCGCTTGAGAGATAGGGCGCGTTGTCGGCCCATTGGCTGAGGTTTTTAAAGCGACCTGAGGCGTGGTGGAGGCTTAAGGCGGCTACGGCGCCGACGGTGACCATGGTTACCGCTAGACCGATCGAGAAGCACAGCACCAAAAGCGCGCCCATTGTTATCTGTTTCAACTGCAAGCAGATGAGCAGCACGGTGACGGAAGCAGGGCAGGGAATGAGGCCGCCGGTTAGGCCGAACAAGACAATCTGGCCCGTTGTTGCGGTGCGGCCTGCGAAGCGGCGCTGGATGTCTTCGGCGTGCATGCGGGCATGGGCGTCGGAATAGGCGTCCTCGGGGAGCTGCAAAGCTTCTGTGTTGAGGGCTGTCGCGCTGACGGGATGATCATGATCGTGGTGATGGCCATGCGCACCATGCGAACCATGATGGCCGTGACTGCCATGCGAACCGTGACTGCCATGATCATGCGGGCGGCGGTCTTGCCAGGTGCGCCAGACCATCCAAAGCGCAATGGTTAGAATGATGAGGCCGGAGGCGATCTGCAAATAGGGCTCGGTTGATTCAGACGTAATGCCTTGCCCGAAATGCAAGCCGGCGAGCGCGATGATCCAGACGATGGCGGTGTGGGAGATGGTTGCGGCCAAGCCCAGAAGAACGGCCTGTCCGACGGTGCCGCGAACCGCAATGATAAAAGCCGCCATCATGGTTTTGGAATGGCCGGGCTCAAGCCCGTGCAACGCGCCGAGCAAAATGGCGCTTGGGATGAAAAGCCAAAGATTTTGGCTGCCGGATTGGATGAGGCTCGCGAGATCGGTCATAAGGCACCCTAAATCGCGGATTTGCTCGGGGCAACCGCCCTTAACATAAAAACGCCCCCGTTTGGGGGCGTTTTTGAATTTAACACCAAGGCGAGCTGATTATGGCAGCGGCGATGGGCTCTCCGAAAGCGACCGCAGATAGGCGATGATGTCCGCGCGCTTGGCGCCATCGGCTAAGCCTGCATAACCCATGGCGGTGCCAGCAATGTAGGCCTTTGGATTGGTGATAAAAGCGTCAAGCGAGGCGTAATCCCACTTCTCGCCCTTGCCGGCGCGCTCTTTAAAGCCGGCGGAATAGTTGAAGCCCGCCATCGAGCCCTTCACACGATCCACAACGCCGTAAAGCGCTGGGCCAACTTTTGCAGCCGCGCCCTTTTCGAAATTATGGCAGGCTTGGCAAGCTTTAACGCCTGCTTCGCCGCGCTTGGCGTCGGCCACCTTCAGGCGCTCGGCGATGGGCGCGTCGACCGGGGCGGCCTTGGCCTCCGCTGCAGGTGCAGCTTCCTTGGCTTCGCCACCGGGAAGCTCATAGCCTTCGACCTTTACCTTTGGTCCTGCGAAAATACCTTCGGCGACAATGCCCGTTCCCATAACCAGCAAGAGGACGGCCAGAACGGCACCAGTGATTTTGTTGAGTTCAAACGAGTCCATTCCGAAGCTCCGACAATGTCATTTCGCGGCCAAGTAACGGATGGCATGCCTTTTGGCGAGTCCACCCAAAAATTCAGTCGCTTTCGATTACCCGCTTTGCGCCGGTCTTGGCAACTCGTATAAGCGTGTTTCTGCTGATACTTTTTATCAGTTCTGCTGTTTTTTAGAGTGACGGTAACCAAAATAAGAAGATCCGATGTCTGATCCCGTGATTTTAATCCCCGCCCGCATGGCTTCCACCCGCCTTCCGGGCAAGCCTTTGGCCGATATTGGCGGCGAGCCGATGATTGTCCATGTCTGGCGGCGCGCCATGGAAACAGGCCTCGGACCGGTGGTTGTGGCAACAGACACGCCCGAAATCATCGCGGCAATCGAAAAAGTGGGGGGAATTGCGGTATTAACGCGGGCCGACCATCCGTCGGGCTCTGACCGGATTTTCGAGGCGGTTGAGTCGTTTGACCCTGAAGGTCGCCATGATGTAGTCGTCAATGTGCAAGGCGATTTGCCGACCATTGACCCGCGCGCGATTGCCGCCTCCGTGCCGCCTTTATCCAACCGGGAAGTGGATATTGTGACACTCGCGGTGGAAATCCATCGCGAGGAAGAAAAGACCGACCCGAATGTGGTCAAAGCCGTCTGCACCGAATTGGCACCCGGCCTGATGCGCGCGCTTTATTTTACCCGCGCGACCGCGCCGACAGGCCCCGGGCCGCTTTATCACCATATCGGGCTTTACGCCTGGCGGCGCACGGCCTTGAAGCGTTTTGTATCGTTGCCGCCTTCACCGCTCGAGATTCGCGAGCGGCTCGAGCAACTTCGTGCGCTGGAAGCCGGAATGCGGATCGACATTGCCTTGGTGGATGATGTACCGCTGGGCGTCGACGCGCCGCATGATCTGGAGCGCGCACGTGCCATTCTTGCCAACCGTCCTAGGGTGCATTGAGAGATGACTGAGAATAAATTGATTGCCTATCAGGGCGAGCCGGGTGCCAATTCCGATATTGCCTGCCGCGATGTGTTCCCTGATTGGACGCCGCTCCCTTGCGCCTCCTTTGAAGACGCGTTTGCTGCGATTATCGATGGTACGGCCAGCCTCGGCATGATCCCGATTGAGAATTCACTCGCGGGACGTGTGGCCGACATTCATCATTTCCTGCCGCAATCGGGCTTGCATATTATCGGCGAATATTTTTTGCCGATCCATTTTCAGCTACTGGGTGTGAAGGGTGCGACCATTGAGGGTTTGAAAAGCGTGCATAGCCATGTCCATGCGCTTGGCCAATGCCGCAAGATCATCCGCCACTATGGGCTTAAAGCGGTGATTGCAGGCGACACCGCAGGCTCGGCGCGCGAAGTCTCGGAATGGGGCGACAAAACGCGTGCGTCGCTTGCGACCGCACTGGCCGGGAAAATCTACGGGCTTGAGACACTTGCCGAAAATGTCGAGGATTCGGAGAACAACACCACGCGGTTTATTGTGCTCTCGAAAGAGTCGAAATGGGCGAAGCCGAACAATGGCCCCACCGTGACGACCTTCCTCTTTCGCGTCCGCAACGTGCCAGCCGCGCTCTATAAGGCGCTTGGCGGTTTTGCGACCAATGGCGTCAACATGACCAAGCTTGAAAGCTATATGGTGGATGGCTCGTTTTCCGCCACGCAGTTTTTGGCAGATGTCGATGGGCACCCGGATGATGCCAATCTGAAACTCGCTTTAGAGGAGTTGGAGTTCTTCTCGCGCGAGGTGAAGATTTTGGGGGTTTATCCGGCGCATCCTTATCGGGCCGAGGCGATGGGGTAGACCTACCGATTACGTCGTTTTGAAAATCTGATGATCTGCGTATCTTAAGTTAGTTTTTGTATCTACAAATACTTGATTTTTTGAGCCGCGTGGATTATCACAATGCCAATAGAGATCAGCTTTGATCCAGCAAAAGATGTTCTCAATCAGGAAAAGCACGGCACTTGTTTGGCTGAGGCTCAGCGTCTGGCGTGGGACGAGGCCCTGATCCGTGAAGATGGTCGCAAGGCCTATGGCGAGAAGCGTATGATCGCCATCGTGCCCATGGGCACACGGCTTTTTGTTGCTGTCTATACCGACCGTGGAACCATTCGTCGGATCATCTCGTTGAGGAAAGCCAATGACCGCGAAGTCAAAGCCTATATCGCTCACTTCTAAAACGGGTCGCCGGATTATCCTTCCGACTGCTCAGGAAGACGCCGCGATTAATGCCGGTATTGCGAGCGATGCGGATACGGTTGAATTGACGGAAGAATGGTTTGCGAAAGCCAAGCGGGGCGGCAGGCCTTTATCGGACAATCCAAAACAATTGCGCTCAATCCGTTTTTCGCCCGAGGTACTCGATTATTTTCGGAGCACGGGCAAAGGCTGGCAAACGCGGGTTGATGCGGCCTTGAAAGAATGGATTGCGGCGCAAAAGTAGGACGTTAAACGCTCACTTCGTCCCGTACATCCTGTCGCCCGCGTCCCCCAGCCCCGGCACGATATAGCCGTGGTCGTTCAAATGGCTGTCAATCGCCGCTGTCCACACCGGCACATCCGGGTGGGCGGTGGTGAATTTGGCGATGCCTTCGGGGGCTGCGAGCAAACATACAAACCGTAAATCGGTGACGCCGCGGGCTTTGAGACGGTCGACCGCTGCAATCGCCGAATTGGCGGTGGCGAGCATCGGATCCATCACGATGACCATGCGCTCGGCGACATCGCTCGGCGCTTTGAAATAATACTCGACCGCAGTGAGCGTTTCAGGGTCGCGATAGAGCCCGATATGGGCGACACGGGCGGACGGGACGAGGTTGAGCATGCCGTCTAAAAAGCCGACGCCCGCGCGCAAGATGGGGGCGAAGACAAGTTTTTTGCCGGCGATCATCGGCTTCATGGTTTTCTCGAGCGGCGTTTCGACTTCGACGAGCTCCAGCGGCAAATCGCGCGTGACTTCATAGGCGAGCAACATGCCGATTTCGTTGAGTAGCTGGCGGAAATTCGTCGTCGAACGGTTTTTATCCCGCATCAAGGTCAGCTTGTGCTGGACGAGCGGATGATCAACAACGGTTACGCCTTGCATGGTGGCCTCGCGGTAATTTTTTTCAGCTGTACGAGTTTAGGCCGGACGCGGGGCGATGACGATGCGCAATTGGCTTGCAGCGCGTGAAAATGGCGTGTTTTCCACCTATATTATAAAGAGGCGAGTGCTCTTTATAACCGTCCTTGCGAGCGAACGCGAAGCAATCTAGCTAACCGACCTTATGGGGCTGCGGCGGCGCCAAACTACTTCATCCTTCAATATCAGCTGGGTTGCTTCACATTCGTTCGCAATGACGGAGAGGTTGAAACCCAACCTTCTCCATGCGCGCCGTTTGGCAACCCTAACCATTGCGCGACGCTTTCGCCGATATCTGCGAAGGTTGTCCGTGCTCCAAGAGAACGCGCGTAAATCCCCGGGCCAAAGCAGAGGATTGGCACGTGCTCGCGCGTATGGTCGGTGCCTTGCCATGTCGGATCATTGCCGTGATCGGCGGTGAGGATGACGAGATCACCGGGTTGGAGTTTGGCTTTAAGCTCGGGCAGGCGGCGGTCAAACGCTTCGAGGCAGGCGGCATAGCCTGCGACATCACGGCGATGGCCGAACTCGGAGTCAAAATCGACGAAATTGGCGAACAGAAAGCCGCCATCGGCGAGGCGATCAATCTCGGGTAACATCGCATCAAACAGTGCCATATTGCCATTGGCTTTTATTTCGCGGCCCGTGTTGCGATGGGTGAAAATATCGCCGATTTTGCCGATGGTGGCGATATCGCGTTGGGCCGATGCCGCACGATCAAGGATCGTGTTGTCGGGGGGCGGAATGGCGAAATCTTTACGGTTGCCGGTGCGGTG
>CAIRGA010000116.1 GCA_903877935.1 uncultured Hyphomicrobiales bacterium | reverse complement strand
GCCATCGGCAAGGTCGTCTACACGCAATGGTGCAATGCCAAGGGCGGCATCGAGGCCGATCTAACCGTTACCCGCTTGGCGCAGAACGAGTATCTCGTCGTTACCGCCGCGATGACGCAATTGCATGATCTGCGGCATCTGGAGAACGCCATCCGCGACGATGAAGCGGTGGCCGTTGTCGATATCACCTCGGGCACCTCCACCATCGGCCTGATGGGGCCGAATGCGCGCGCCTTGCTTGCTTCGCTCACACCCGATGATGTGTCGAATGCCGCCTTCCCGTTTGGCACCAGCCAGATGATTGAAGTTGGCCCCGCCCGCATCCGCGTCACCCGCATCACCTATGTCGGCGAGTTGGGCTATGAGCTTTATATCCCGAGTGAATTTGCCCCCGGCGTGTTTGATTTTATTATGGCAAACGGCGCGCCCTTCGGCTTGAAGCTCGCTGGCTACCACGCGATGAACAGCCTGCGCATTGAGAAGGCCTATCGCCATTGGAGCCATGATATTACGCCGGAAGATACGCCGCTCGAAGCGGGCTTGGGCTTCTGCATTGCCTGGAACAAAAAGGGCGATTTTATCGGTAAAGAAGCTTTGCTCCGCCAGAAGGAAAAAGGCATCACGCGTCGCTTAGCGCAATTTGTGATCGATGATCCCGATGTCATGCTCTACCACGACGAGCCTATCTGGCTGAACGGCAAAATCATCTCGCGGCTTACTTCCGCCATGTATGGCTACACGCTCGGTGGCGCGGTTGGCTTGGGCTATGTCGGCACCGAATTTGCCGCAACGCCAGACGATGTGCTGGCAGGCAAATACGAGATCGAAGTGGCCGGAAAGCGTATTCCGGCGCGGGTATCTTTGAAGCCGATGTATGATCCAACCTCGGCGAGGATTAAGATTTAAGGGGCGAGTAGCGAATGGCGAATAGCGAATAGGGAGCGGCGCATTATTGCATCAGCCTATATTCGCCACTCACCATTCGCTATTCGCTTTTTCCAAAGGAAAACTAAAATGAAAATCCAAGACCTCGAAGTCTTCATCGTCGGCAATCCGCCGCCAACCTTTGGTGGGCGCTATTTCATTTTCGTAAAGCTCACCACCGATAACGGCATTACCGGCGTCGGCGAAGTGTATGATGCGGCCTTTGGCCCGTACGTGATGAAAGCGGCGATTGAGGATGTGTTCGAAAATCACATTCAAGGCATGGACCCGTTCCACCTCGAAAAGATGTTCAAAAACGTTTATGGCCGCGGCTATTCGCAGCGCCCCAACCCAACGCTCACCGCCGTCATCGCAGGCTTCGAAATCGCGATGTGGGACATCAACGGCAAGGCGCTCAATAAGCCTATCTATGAACTCTTGGGCGGCAAGGTGCATGAGAAGCTTCGCTCTTACACCTATCTCTATCCGAAGGGCGGCGACGCCTATGTCGACACGGATGTCTATTATAATCCCGATGTCGCCGCCGAGCGTGCGGTCGACTATTTAGAGCAAGGCTTCACCGCGCTGAAATTTGATCCAATTCCCTTTGGCACCTTTGATCCACGCCAACCCAGTTTAGAGATGATGGATCGCGCGGAACAATTCTGCAAAAAATTACGCGAAGTCTGTGGCACAAAGGCTGATCTTTTATTTGGTACGCACGGGCAATTCACAACGTCTGGCGCCATCCGCTTGGCACGCCGATTGGAAGCCTATGATCCGTTGTGGTTCGAAGAACCAACGCCCCCCGAAATGCCTGAAGAGATGGCTCTTGTTGCGCGCCAAACTACCATTCCGATAGCAACCGGTGAGCGTCTCTCCACAAAATATGAATTCGCCCGCGTGTTGCAAACGGGCGCCGCCCATATTCTACAAATGGCGATCAGCCGCGTGGGCGGTTTGATGGAGAGCAAAAAAATTGCTGCAATGGCTGAGACGCATTACGCACAAATCGCGCCGCATCTTTATTGCGGGCCCGTTGAAGCCGCCGCAAATGTGCAGCTGGCTGCATCGATACCGAATTTCTTAGTGCTCGAAAGCATTGAGAGGTTTGATGGGTTTTATGGCGCGCTGATCAAAAACAAAATCAAATGGGAAAACGGATACGTCATTCCATCCAATGAACCGGGCCTCGGCATTGAACTCGATGAAGAGCTCGCCCGCGCAAACCCCTACACCGGCAAGGACCTGCATCTCGTGCCGGTGTTTGATCCGATGAATTTGCCGAATTAGGTAGGCAGTAGTTGTTAGGCATTGGGCAGTAGATCAGAGGCTCCAATACCTACTGCCTACTGCCTACTGCCCTAAACCCAAAACAAAAGGAACCTCCACCATGCTGCGTTACGGTTATATCGGCTTAGGCCATCTCGG
>CAIRGA010000115.1 GCA_903877935.1 uncultured Hyphomicrobiales bacterium | reverse complement strand
TTCATCAAGCGTCTGGGCAATAACCCGTACTTCCTCACACCCGATCGTGGCGTCATGACGATGGCCTCGAATTTCTTGGCCGCCTATTCGCTCTTGCTGATCAAGACCTGCCACCGCCGCGGCGCGTTCGCGATGGGTGGCATGGCCGCGCAAATACCCGTTAAGGGCGATGACTCCAAAAACGAAGCGGCTTACGCCAAAGTGCGCGCCGATAAGGAACGCGAGGCTTCGAACGGCCATGACGGCACATGGGTTGCCCATCCGGGTATGGTGGCGCTGGCAACGGAAGTGTTTGATCGCGTGATGCCGTCGCAGAACCAGATCAACAAGCAGCGTGATGATGTGCAGGTGACACAAGCCGATATGCTCTCGCTCCACAAAGGCGAGCGGACGGAAGACGGTTTGCGCGAAAACATCCGCGTCGGCGTACAATATATCGAAGCCTGGATCAAGGGCCGTGGCGCCGTGCCGCTCTACAACCTCATGGAAGACGCAGCTACCGCCGAAATCTCGCGTGTGCAGGCCTGGCAATGGGTGCATCATCAGGTTGCGCTGAACGATGGACGTAAAGTGACGCCCGACCTTTTCAAGGCAACGCTGACCGACGAAATGGCCAAAGTGCGCGAGGCGGTTGGCCCTGCGGTCTATGACAAGGGCCGTTTCCCGGAGGCGATCAAGCTGTTCTCGGATATGTCGCTGGCGGAAGACTGCGCCGAGTTCCTGACGCTGCCTGCTTATGAGGTCTTGGATTAAGCGATCAACCGACGATGGGAGAGCTCGCTTAACCCCATCCGTCCTTGCGAGCGATCAGCGAAGCAATCCAGTTAAAAGTGCAGGAAAGAGTATGATGGCACCATTGCGCCCTCTAAATTTCTGCTAGCTGGGTTGCTTCACCTTCGTTCGCAATGACGGCAGGAACTGGAGGATCAGCCCTCAGCAGTGCCTTCTTTCAGCTTCTGCGCGTAGACATTGATGACAAGCGCTGCGAGCAGGATAAGGCCGCGGATCAGGATCTTCAAAAAGCTGTCGATCTGGATCAGGTCGAGGCCATTGTTGAGCACGCCGAGCACGAGCAGGCCGATGATCGTGTTGCCAATACCGCCGCGACCGCCGAACAGGCTGGTGCCGCCCACCACGACGGCAGAAATAGCGGTGAGCAGAAAATCATCAAACCCGTTTTGTTGCGCCGAGCCGAAATAGGCAACCCCCAACATGCCGGCTAAGCCCGAGCACGCCGCTGAAATCACCATCACCGCGCCGATGATCATCTTCACATTGACGCCCGAATATTCCGCCGCCTCGCGGTTGCCGCCGACCATAAACACGTAACGGCCAAAGCGGGTATAAGTCAGCACCAAATGCGCAAACAACAAAAGCAGCGAGCAAACAATAATCGACCACCGCAGGCCAAAAATTTTACCCGCACCTAAAAGCGTTATAAAATCCGGGAAAATATAAGCAATCTGGCCGCGCACCAGCAAAGCCGAAACACCATTTGCAATCTGCATCATCGCGAGCGTCATGATGAAGGAGGGAATGCCGATCTTGGTTACGCCAAACGCGGTTACCGCACCAAGGGCAACAGCCGAAGCAATCGTCAGAATAATACAAATCACACCAGGAAGCGGGATCGTGGCAATGTTCACATAATCCGGCTGGATCGTGAAAAACGCCATCGTGATACCAATCGCATTGGCAAGGGCTGCCACCGACAAATCGATTTCACCGGTGAGAATAACAAACGTTAAACCTACCGCAATAATGCCCGTAATCGATGCGTTCGATAAAATATTGAGCAAATTATCGACCGAGAAAAACACGGGGCTTTGCACGGCAAAAAACAGAACCAGAATGATCAAGGTAAAGATTGGTGCAATGTTACGCATCTGATCGGAGAGAAATTGTTTCAATCCGCTTTTTGGCGATTTGGTGCTATCTGCAAGTGTCATGAGGTCGCCCTGTTCCTATCTTTACGTCTTTGCTCAAGCCGCAGCCAGCAAATCACTTTTATCAATATGGCCTGTGGTGAATTCTTTAACGACCATGCCTTTTTTCATCACCGTCACACGATCCGCCAAGGTCAAAATCGTTTCCGGCTCGGTCGACAACACGACAATCGCCACACCCCGATCCCGCAAGGCTTTCACAATGCGGATCACGTCTTCTTTTGCGCCCACATCCATACCGCGCGTGGGCTCGGAGAGGATGAGAACCTGTGGCAAATGCGTGAGCCATTTGGCCAGCGCCACTTTTTGCTGATTACCGCCCGAGAGATTACCCAGCGCAATATCCGTGCGGGGTGGCCTGATTTGCAAATCCTTGATGTGCGTCTCCGAGATTTCACGCTCGCGGCCGGTTTTCAAGAGTATGCTGTGAATGCGATCCAAAATCGCAATCGATACATTTTTAAAAACAGGCTCGGTGCGAAAGAGCATCATCTTCCGGTTTTCCGGCACATAGGCAATGCCTGCTTGGCGTGCAGCCGATGTCGAGGCAAAGCGGATGGATTGTCCATCAATCATCAGCGTGCCGGATTTCAACGCATTTTTGCCAAACAGCGTGCGGGCCAATTCAATCAGCCCGCAGCCCATAAAGCCATAGACGCCGGATATCTCACCTTTGCGCAAGGTGAGCGACACATCATGCAGCATCACGCCATCAGACGCCTGTTGAACCGACAGCACAATCGGCTTGGAATCATCCGCCGCAAGATCAGCGCTTTCGCCCATATGCATATTGGCCGAACCGCGTCCGATCATATGCGAAATCACACTGTCTTTGGTAAGCTTTGCCGCATGTTCCGTAATCACCTTCTCGCCATTGCGGAAGACGGTTACACGATCCGCAATCGCCAACACATCATCCAAGAAATGCGAGATGAAAACAATGCTTCGTCCGTCATCGCGCAAGCGACGCAGAACCGTAAACAATCGCTCGATTTCTGGCGGCGAAAGCGCAGAAGTAGGCTCATCGAGAATGATCAGCTTGGCGCCTGAAAACAACACGCGCGAGAGTTCCACCAATTGCTGCAAGCCAACGGGTAAACTGCCCATCCGCGTTGTTGGATCAATGTTAAGACCCAAGCTCGCGATTTGCTCGCGCGCCATGTCATTCATGCGCCGCCAATCAATCACGCCCGTGGATGTCACAGGTTGATGGCCAAGAAACACATTTTCAGCCACCGATAGATCGGGAATAACCGAGAGTTCCTGATGCACCATGCCAATACCAGCGGCCAGCGCATCGCGCGCCGAGCGAAAATGCACAGGCTGCCCCGAGACGAGCATCTCGCCTTCAAAGCCCGCATGCACGCCGGCAATGATTTTCATCATGGTTGATTTGCCAGCACCATTCTCGCCGACAAGTCCGTGGATCTCTCCGTGAAGAATTGAAAAATCGACATCCCGCAAAGCCTTGACGCCGCCAAACGATTTTGAAACGTGGCGCATCTCCAGGATCGGCATGGTGTCACTTCCAGAAACCGAAGGCGCTTTCGCGCCTTCGGTCAACCGTACAGATGAGGTATTCATCAGATGAGGAAGTTCTTCTGCAGCCAGAGATGACCCGCAGCATTATCCTTCGTGATGACCGGACCATCGGCGAGGATGAAGTTCGGGATATCCTTGCCGGGCTTTTCACCCGCCATAACGGCGGCAACACCGGCGGCAACCGACCAGCCATGGATACGGCAGGAAGGGTTGCGAACGGTTGCGACCATCGTGCCATCAAGAACGGCGTTCACGGCCGGAGGCATCGCGTCAACGCCACCGAGCAGAATGCCCGATTTGCCCTTTGACTTGATCACCTTGTCAGCGGCAAGCGCCATGTCGTCATTGTGGAAGAAGCCGGCCTTCAAATCTGGGTGCTTGGTGAGAAGCGAATCCCAGATGCGCGCCACCTTCGTCACGTCCCAGTCTGCTGGCTGCTCATCAACGAGCTCGACATTCGGATAGTTAGCGAGAACCTGCTTGAAGCCCTTTGCACGACCTTGCGCGCCAGAGTGACCAAGCGCGCCTTGCGTCATCGCAATCTTGCCCTTGCCGCCCATGGCTTTCAGAACCTGATCGGCCACAACCGAACCCATCATAACGTTGTCAGGGGCGATGAAAGTGTGGATCGCGAGCTGGCCTTCAGGCGCCATCATCGTATCCATGGTGATGACCGGAGAACCGGCATCGATCACGCGCTTGATCGGGTCGTTCAACGTGCCGATACCAAAGGTCTGGATGGCAACAAAATCCCATTTCTGGGTTGCCATATTGTCAATCGTTGCGCGCTGTTTGGTCGCCGACAATTCACCATCGAACCAGGTAACTTCAACATTCATGAGCTTCGCCCATGCTTCAGCCGCCTGCTTGCCTTGTGCGCACCAGGTCGCTTGCAAACCGGCATTCGACATTGCAGCCTTCAAAGGCTTGCTTGTCTTTTTAAGCTCTTGCGCCATCGCAGGGTCAAGGCCAGCGGATGCGAACAGGGCGCTGGCAACAGCGGTTGCACCCATGAGCTTAAACACGTCACGGCGTGACGCAGCAATTTCATTCAGATCGTCTAAATCTTGTGACATTCTTCACTCCCAATGTGACGACACCGGTTATCCGATGTTCAGATTTTATCGTGCCTTTTTCCGGTTGATCCGCGGCAACAACTAGGAATGTGGAGCGCACATCTAAAAAATGTCAATTCATAATTATTGCCGCATTGCAGCAAAAAGGGCCGCCAAAAATGAGGTATTTGGGCCCTTTTTGGCATTAATTATCAGTCATATGCGAAAACAGCTGACCAACCCTGTCGCCATCGCATGGCGAACCCGCCAATAAAGCGCATTTCGGCGACAATTTGACACGGGCCTTGGCCTTGGTCACGATAGGTTAGACCCTTCCAAACGAGCTTTTGAATCAAAGCGGGATACAACCCATGATCGATACCGGTGAAAGAGTAGCGGTTCTCGATCTTGGCAAGACGAACATCAAAGTGCTCGTCGCCACACCCAATGGCGAGCCAGTTGAGATTCTGTCCTACGCCAACGCGCCCGACAGGTCCGGCCCCTATCTCGCCATCGATCTCAACCGCATCGAGCCGCTGATCCTCGACGCCTTGACCGACCTCGCCAAGCGGCACACTATTCGCGCGATTATTGCCACGGCGCATGGCTGCGGCGGCGTGTTGGTGAATGAGCATGGCCCTGTTCTGCCCGCCATGGATTACGAAGCCAAAGCACCTGATTGGTTAGAAGAGGCCTATGCCAAGGTCGGCCCCGCTTACAGCGAAGTGTTCTGCTCGTTAAGCGGCGGTGCGATGCGTCCGGCGCAAGGCCTCCTTTGGCAATCGCGTGAATTTCCGGAAGTCTTTAACCGCGCCAAACACTTCTTGTTGACGCCGCAATATTTTGCCTTTCGCTTGGGTGGCAAACCCGCTTCCGAAATCTCGTCGCTTGCCGCACAATGCCATTTATGGAACCCGCTCAAAAACGAATTCTCCTCCATCGTCCATCGATTAAAGTGGCACGGTCTCTTTCCAGCCTTTGCCAAAGCAGGCGAAGTGATCGGCCATCTCTCCCCCAACATCGCCAAGCGAACGGGCCTTGCCCCGGATGTTGAAATTCTCGCCGGCGCGCATGACAGCAACGCCAATTTCTTCCGCTACAAAGCCGCGGGCTTGGCCAACCACACGGTGCTTTCCACCGGCACATGGATGATCGGCTTTAACCGTGGCCGCCCGCTTGAAGATTTTTCAGAAGACCGCGCCATGGTCGCCAATGTCGATGTGGATGGCGAGCCCATCGCCTCGACGCTAACCATGACAGGCCGCGAATATGCCATTCTTGCCGGCGACCATCCCGTCAGCGACGAACGCGCCTACAAAGCCGCCGCCAAACTGATTGAACAAGGCACCTTGGCCCTGCCCTCTTTTGTTGACGATCCGGGGCCTTTTATCGGCACGGGCGGCAAAGGAAACATCATCGGCCCTGTTCCACACAACGACGTCGGGAAGGGTGCCTTAGCCGCCCTTTATTCCGCCTTTGTTGCCGATCTCTGCTTGGATGTTTTGGGCTCAACAGCGCCTATCGTGATTGATGGCGGCTTTGCGACCAATCCCGCTTTCGGCAAACTGATCGCAACGCTTCGTCCTTCGCAACCCGTCGCTATGAGCCGATCCAAAGATGGCACCGCATTGGGCGCAAGTCTTTTATGGCGGCGGTTCGAACGGCAAGAGCCCATCACCAGCGTGACGCTTGATCCGATATCCCCCGAGCCCATCCCTAACCTTCGTGAAGCCGCACAACGCTGGCGTGCTTTGGCAGATCAAAAAGGTTAGCCTATACTCCGACCCAACACCCCAAGACACTTTAAAGGACAACCACAATGAGCCACAAAAAGCTGCGTCAGGGTATCATTAAAACCTGCATTGAAATGAACCATTCAGGTCTAAACCAAGGCACGTCCGGCAATGTCTCCCATCGGATCGAAGGCGGCATGTTGATCACGCCAACGAGCCTTCCTTATGAGCGGATGAAGAATGACGATATTGTCGAAATGGCCTTTGACGGAACCTATACGGGAAAGCATCGCCCTTCCTCTGAATGGCGCTTTCACCGCGACATTTTAAAAAACCGCAGCGATGTGAATGTCGTTCTTCACACCCATTCCGTCTATTGCACAACACTCGCAACGCATGAACGCGGTATACCCTCCTTCCATTATATGGTTGCCGTTGCCGGTGGCCCGGATATCCGCTGCTCACCTTACGAATGCTTTGGCACACAGGAATTATCCAACGTCGCATTGGAAGCGTTAAAAGACCGCACAGCGTGCCTCTTAGGTCATCATGGTTTGCTGGTGCTCGCCGATACCTTTGAAAAAGCCCTATGGCGCGCCGTTGAAATTGAATCGCTCGCGAAAATGTATGTTCATGCTCTCGCTATTGGCGAACCGCCGCGCTTATCCGAAAAGCAGATGGCGCAAGTCATCGAGCAAATTCGCCGGATGAATTACGGTCAGGCGCCTGATCTTGATAAAGTAAAAGACACGCCGAAGATCACGCGTGCCAAGGCTGAACCGGCGGTTACGATAACAACGCCTGTAAAAACGACGACAGCCAAAGCAGCGGCAAAACCAGCCAAAGCACCCGCTAAAATAGCAACCGCTCCCGCACGGGCAACGCCAAGTAAGACCACACAAAAGACGGCGCCCGCCCGTAGGGTTTATCCGAAATAAGAAAGTCCCAGTCGAATGAATGAGCAGACGATAGCCGGATCACGCTTCGTAGGGGGTGCTGATTATAAAGCGCTGAATGAACGAAGTGTCATCGATTTCCTGAGCCCGCTTGAGCCTACATCCACCCTCATCGGCGGCGCACCGTCCACATGGACCGTGCGCGAAGTGGGCGATGGCAATCTCAATCTCGTCTTTATCGTCAAAGGCTCAAAAGGCGGCCTCGTTGTCAAACAAGCGCTGCCTTATGTGCGCATGGTAGGCGAGAGCTGGCCCTTGCCACTTGATCGTGCCTATTTTGAGCATGAAGCATTGAAAATCCAAACGCTCGCAGCGCCGCATCTCGTACCAAAGCTTTATCACTTTGATACAATGCAAGCGGCTTGCGTTATGGAATTGCTTGAGCCCCACATTATCGTGCGCAAGGGCCTCATCAAAGGCATCCGCTATCCAAAACTTGCGGCAGACCTCGCCGACTTTTGCGCGCTGAATTTGTTCAGCACATCTGACCTCGGCTCGCCCGCCGCCGAGAAGCGCGAACGCCAAGCGCGTTTTAGCCACAACATCACACTTTCAAAAATCACCGAAGATTTGGTGTTCACCGATCCCTATCGCCTCTCCGACATGAATCGATGGACGACACCGCAGCTTGATAAAATCGCAGCCGCTTTCCGTGCCGATGCGCCGCTGAAACTCGCGGCCCAAGAACTGAAATGGATGTTCTTGTCCCGCGGCGAAGCCTTGCTGCATGGCGATTTACACACCGGCTCCATCATGGCGACCGAAAGCAACACGCGTGTGATTGATCCAGAGTTTGCGATCTATGGTCCGATGGGATTTGATCTCGGCGCCTTTATGGCCAATCTGCTTCTCGCTTTCTTTGCACAAGAAGGCCACGCCACCGATAACGATAATCGCGAAGATTATCGCGCATGGATTCTCGATACGCTCGAATCCTTTTGGACATTGTTTGAAGAAAAATTTCTCGCGCTCTGGAGCAAAGGCGGCAAGGGTGACGCTTTCCTGCCTCCGCTCTTTGCCGATGACACCGGTGAAATAGCGCTCGAAGCCTATCGCCACATGACCATGGCACGTCTCTTTCAAGATGCCATCGGCTTCACCGGCGCCAAAATGGCACGCCGCATTTTAGGCTTAGCCCATGTCGAAGATCTCGAAAGCATCACCGATCCCGACCGTCGCGCCCTGTGCGAAAAACGCGCGCTTAAAATGGCGCGTGCTTTAATGGTGGGCCGCGCATCGCTCTCCACCATCAACGAAATCCGCACTATCGCCGAGACAATCGCCAAGGAACCCGTATCATGAAAATTCACGGCCGCGCGATGCGCACCATCTGGCCCGATGCGGATCAAACATCGATCCATGTGATTGATCAAATCAAACTGCCGCATCGGTTTGAAACCAAGCATCTCACAACAAGCGCTGATGCTGCCGACGCCATTCTGACAATGGTCGTGCGTGGCGCGCCGCTGATCGGTGCAACGGCTGCCTATGGCTATGCGATGGCGATGCGCGAAGA
>CAIRGA010000114.1 GCA_903877935.1 uncultured Hyphomicrobiales bacterium | reverse complement strand
CTGGCGTGCTTATCTCGTCGATCCGTCGCTCGCCCAAGCCGCGATCCACGATGCCAATCCAGCGATGACCGAAGAACAGCTGGCTTACGGGTATACCCAGCTCAAATCGATGGGTGTTATCGATAGCGGCGATGCCAAAACATTAGGGCTAGGTATCATCACCGATGCGCGCTTCAAGGCGACTTATGATTTTCTGACTGGGGAGGGGTTACTGAAGCCGGAGGTTGATTACCATGACGCCTTTGACGACAGGCTTATCAAGGATCTCCATATCCAATGATTTCTGCCCGTCCTAAATTTTCCGCAGCTTTAGACTTTGTCACTAACATTCCCGCATCGCCGGTGGTCACGTTAGCGGGGGTCGAGATGGCGTATGATGGCGGCGAAGATATTTTCGCGCCGCTCGATCTCACCCTTTCGCAGGGTGAATTTCTGACGCTTATCGGACCATCGGGCTGCGGCAAGAGTACGCTTTTGAAATTGATTGCCCATGTAGTCAAGCCAACAGCTGGCACCATCCATTGGTGGGGTGCGGATGCAACGGGCCTGAATGGTCACGATAAAAAATTGGCTTTTGTTTTTCAAGATCCGACCTTGATGCCTTGGGCAACGGTTGCCGCGAATGTGCGGTTGCCGCTGGATCTTGCCGGCATTTCTGAAGCCAGCGCAGAAAGGCGGGTTATGGAAGCATTGGCTCATGTCGGCTTATCCGAATGCGCAATGCATTATCCTCGGCAATTGTCAGGCGGGATGAAGATGCGTGTTTCTATCGCACGCGCGCTCGTCACCGAGCCGGATTTACTGCTGATGGATGAGCCGTTTGGCGCGCTTGACGAGTTTACCCGCAATCGGCTCGATGCCGATCTTTCCCGCCTATGCCGCGAGCGTGGGATAACAACCGTCTTTGTCACGCATTCGATTTACGAGGCCGCCTTTCTTTCAACACGGGTTGCCGTCATGGCCGCGCGGCCCGGTCGCATTATCGAAACGTATGAGCTCGATCATTCATTGGTGCGGGATGCTTCATTTCGTCTGCAATCGGGCTTTTCCGATGCGTGCCGCGTGCTTTCGCGAGCGTTGGTGGATGCCTCATTGCCGGGTGCAGAACAATGAAGGCGCCTCGTCCTCAAATAAGCTCCGAAGGGGCGAGATGGGCAGTTTCGCTTCTTGCACCGATGATGATGGGCCTCGTGCTTCTAACCGTATGGGAAGGGGGCTGTCGCTTAGCCGCAATGCCTGTTTATCTCTTGCCAAAGCCAAGCGATATTGCGCTTGTCCTGCTCACCGATGGATCGCATTTGGTTCTCGCCCTTTTTGTAACCTTGCGTATTGCGCTATCGGCTTTGGTGGTTGCGGCTCTGATTGGTACCCCGCTTGCAATCCTTTTTGTACAAAACCGTTGGCTTGAGCGGAGCCTGTTTCCCTTTGCCATTCTATTTCAGGTAACGCCGATTGTTGCCATTGCTCCCATCATCATTATTTTGGTGAAAAATACCCAGCTTGCCATTCTTATTTGCGCCAGCGTCATGGCGTTGTTTCCCATCATCTCAAATACGGTGACCGGACTGAGAAGCGTCGATCGCGATCTCGCGGATTATTTTACAATGAACCGTGCTGGGGCGATCAAAACGCTATGGCGTTTGAAAATTCCGAGTGCCTTGCCTTATTTTCTTGCCGGACTGCGCATTTCGAGCGGCTTGGCCTTAATCGGCGCCGTGGTTGCGGAATTCATTGCCGGTACCGGTGGGCGAAGTGCTGGCCTTGCCTATGAGATCCTTCAGGCCGGCTTCGCGCTCGATATTCCGCGCATGTTTACGGCCGTCTTTCTGATCGGGTTGTCCGGCATCGGCATATTTTTGATGATGGCCGCGCTAACACGATACCTGATTGGGCATTGGCATGAGAGCGAACGGTCATCGATTACGACCGTTTCGAGTTAAACCCAAAGCCCGTGTGTGTCCCCTTTAATTCTTGAAAGATTGCTCGTCCATGGCCCACCTTCTGCTTATTGATGTACCCGGCGGTAATGATTTTACGGTCATGGAAGATGCGGTTGCGGCAGGCCATGAAGTTACGTTTGTGACCAGTGACCTTTCGCATTATGAGCGCCAAGGCGAATTGACGGCACGCCTCCTTGCATTGGCCTCCTCGGTCATCGAGGTAAAGCCATTCGTCTATGAGCGCTTTGAAGAGGCCATCCTAAAGCAGCATACAGCCAAGGCTCTGGAGGCGGTCATCTGCTTGATCGATATCCGCCAGATCGAGGCTAGTCGCATTGCCCATCGATTGGGCCTGCCTTTTCTTTCACTCGAAACCACACGTTTGATGCGGGACAAGGTCAATGTCCGTCAACACCTTCACGAGGCCGGTATCAGGCAACCTGCTTTTGGTCTTGCTCATTCGGTCACCGACGTGCGCGCGATTGTTGCCGATATTGGCTTCCCCGTGGTGGTTAAGCCAGCCGATGGATATGCATCGCAGAATGTTTCAATGCTAAAGTCATTGGCAGATCTGGAGGCGTTTTGCATAGGCTTTGAAACCCAGCAATTACACCCTACCGATTATGGGTTGGGCGTCCATGCCAATAATCGATTTTCAGTCGAACGCTATATCGAAGGAACGTTGATTGGATGCGATGTGTTTTCCGATGGCACGGAGCGGATCCTGCTTGGCGTCAATGAAAAGCTGATGTTTCCGACGCCCTCCTTTGCCATCCGCGGAAGCCAGTTTCCGTCCAGCAGGTTTGCAACCGACGCCGTGCGTGACTATGCTTTCGCCCTTCTTGACGCGGTTGATTATGATTTTGGCCCAGCCCATATCGAGATGATTGTCGCCGATGGTGTGCCCCATTTGGTTGAAATCAATGCGCGACTGGTAAGCGCTCAAATTCCGTTTCAAATGGGCTACGCGCTCGGGCGTTCGATCTATATTGATTTGATTGACCTTCACCTTGGCATTCCCATCAAGGCGATGCTGCCGTTTGATCGTGTGGGCATTAGCGTTATCCGGTGGATTGTAGCTGATCGGTCAGGAACGCTTGAAGCCCTCCATCTGCCTGAGCCAGACGCCAACATCAAAAGAGTGACTCTTTTTAAACAGTTAGGTGATGCCGTTCGCCCTCCCATCAGTAATGGTGACCGGATTGGCTATGTTATAGCGACAGCCGCCACGGCCGCCACCGCAACTCTTTCTGCCGACACCTATGTCGAAGACGCCATTCTCGACATTGCCGGCTAAGCCTTTCGTCGTTGAAATGCCAATCTAAACGATTTGTAATGTTCTTAACCCTAAAGAGTACTTGGCTTTAGCCGTTATAAGCGCTGTGACTGACATTGATCGAACCTGTGTCG
>CAIRGA010000113.1 GCA_903877935.1 uncultured Hyphomicrobiales bacterium | reverse complement strand
TGCCGAGAAAATGTTGACAATATCAAATTCAACGTGTCGGGAGATGAATTTGTCAGTCATGCACGCGCGGAGATTATTTCGATGCGCGAAGAAGAACTTAAAGTTGGTGTTGAAGTCGCTCATGATTTTGGCAAGCGTGTGGCTTGCCATAGTCGGGCAGCAGAATCGGTTAAGCGTGCCGTACGTGCAGGCGTTGATTGCATTTATCATTGCGACTTTGCCGATGAAGAAGCGCTCGATATGCTAGAGGCGGCAAAGCACCGTGTCATTGTGGGACCTGCTTTTGGCCTAGTTCACAATTCGGTCTATGAGGGCGATGCCGTTGGGCTAACGAAAGAAGTCGCAGAACGCATGGGTTTGCCACGAAAAATCGAATACACGATTGCAACCTATAAAGCGATGCGTAAGCGCGGTATGCGCGTAGTCGTTGGTGGAGATTACGGTTTCACCATAACGCCCATGGGACAAAACGCCCGTGATATCGGACATTTCGTGAAATTTTTTGGCTACACACCGGCCGAAGCATTAAAATGCGCCACGGCAGTTGGCGGCGATTTAATGGGTCATAAAGGTGAGTTAGGCGTTATCAAGCAAGGCGCCTTGGCCGATTTATTATTAGTGAATGGGGATCCTCTCAAGGATCAGTCTGTCCTTGTTGGGCCATCTCATTTCTCGATGATCATGAAAGATGGAAAGATGCATCGCGATCCTCGTCAGCATTAAGTTGGTAGATGTTCAGCGCGGATCATGGCGCGCGCCTAGGAACGCGATGCATATTATTTAATGCATCGCATATACGAACGCGGGTTGCTCAGTGAACGGGCAGAAATCGTTTATGCTATAGCCATGCAAGATGATATGAGCGTTGCAAAATTGAGTGTCTTGCGGTTGAGGCGATAATGACGGACGGCTCTTCTTCACCCGTCCATAAAGTAGCGCTGATAACGGGAGGAGCCCCTTGTTGCACAATGACAGAAATTCTGTTTGCTTCTAAATCTGGAAATTGGCAATTCGCGGATTTTGGCTATCGAGACGGCGACCAGCTGAGTTTCGAAAATGTTACTGGGACAGGCAATTATCTCGTCATTGGTGTTGACGAAAGCTTCAACTATACGTTCGATTGTTATGCGTGTTCGCGGCCGCCCATAAAAATAGAGGAATTCAAAGATGGGCAACTGAACGATGTTACCCGTGAACCGCGATTTCGCGATTTCGCGATCGACTTAAATTTGAGCTTAAAAGGATAGAATCTGACCCATCGGCCGATTGGAATTCGAATAGATTTTTGACGGGGTGGGCAGCTGTGAAAAGTTTACTTGGCGAGCAGGATGACGCCTTCCGTCGAATATTGCCACTATATGACAGGACTAATCAATTCGGCGTCATGGAATGCGAGGTGCCTGCGAGCATAGCCAAGTGTCCCGCCATTACGCGAAAATTATTACCGTTTCCGGAAGGCCAATTGACCGCAAGAGCAACCGAATAATTGGCAGAAATCTGGTTGCTCATAGCACGATCTGAACGCATTATGTGTTTGTAGCTTTATGTTACTATCAAAACTCTTGGTCGATCTTCGAGATCCGACGGCGTAGCCGAACTAATCCAGATTTTCTGGCTTATAAACGCTGGAATTCTTTGAAATAGCCAAGCTAGCATGCGCTTTTGAATACCAGTCAGCACTTTTTGTGTTCTTAGCTTTCGGAGTACTTTTGCGCTGCCGCAATTTATCAGCAATTGTTTTTGGCTTTTTTGTCATAATCATTCACGCTTCTTCTGGGGGCGGTTTATGGCGGTTGCGTCCGTAAAGTGCTGTAAATTCTGAGGTGGGCAGCCACCACTTCGGCTCGGTAAAAGACGGTTCTGAGACGTTTTTCACCGAAGGAGCGAAGCGATAGCTGGATATGATGTTAACGTCGGCAAGGATCTCTTGCCAGGACTTTTGAGCGGTCAGGATGGGCTTGCGAAGCTGGTCGAGGCAGTTTTGAACCAGATTCTAGAGGCGCAGGTGGTTGAGAGCCTCGGGGCGGACAAGCAC
>CAIRGA010000112.1 GCA_903877935.1 uncultured Hyphomicrobiales bacterium | reverse complement strand
TGCCTGATGGTAACGCGCAGCGTCCGGGTGATATCGTCACTTCGCTCTCTGGCCAGACGATTGAGATTATCAATACCGATGCCGAAGGGCGCCTCGTATTGGGGGATGTGCTTTGGTATGTCAAAGAGACGTATAAGCCGTCCTTGATGATTGATTTGGCGACGCTAACGGGCGCTGTTTTGGTTGCGTTGGGGCAGGAGAATGCCGGTCTTTACTCGAACGATGACACGCTATCGGAGCGGTTATATGCGGCGGGTGTCGCTACTGGCGAGACCGTATGGCGGCTTCCATTATCAACGGCCTACGACAAAATGATCGACTCAAAATTTGCTGACATGAAAAACACGGGTGGTCGTTTTGCCGGCTCCATTACAGCGGCGCAATTTTTGAAGCGCTTTGTTGGTGATACGCCGTGGGTTCATTTGGATATTGCAGGCACGGCGATGGGCTCGCCGGAATCGGACATCAATAAGAGCTGGGCATCGGGTTGGGGCGTGCGCCTGCTTGATCGTTTCGTTGCCGATTATTACGAGGGTTGATCGTGTTGGCCACGCGGTGAGCCATGGGCGATGACCGATATTTTATTTTACCATCTCGAACGTCAGCCGCTTGAAAAAGTTATTCCCTCCCTGCTCGAGAAAACCCTTGAGCGGGGGTGGCGCGCGGTTATACGGGCAAAAAGTGCCGAGAAGGTTCAGCTCCTTGATGAATCCCTTTGGGCTTATTCGGAAGAGAGCTTTCTGCCGCATGCCGTCATGGCGGAACCGAATGCCGACATTGAGCCCATTATCATCACGACCACGACGGATGAACCAAACCGGCCTGACATTTTGTTTTTGGTCGAAGGGGCTGAATTTCCTGAGTCGGTGTCGGCCTATCAAAGGGTCGTTTTATTGTTTGACGGAAACGATGACCTAGCGCTTTCGGACGCCCGAAAGGCTTGGAAGGAAGTGCGCAATCGCGGACTCGAAAGTACGTATTGGCAGCAAAGCGATAGCGGTAGATGGGAGAAAAAGGCATGATGAGAAAATTATTCATCGCGACGATGGTAGGACTAAGCCTCGCCGCCTGTAATGCCGAGAAGACCAAGCCGGCAGCAGCTCTGCCAACAACGCCGGTTGCTGTTTCTAGCTTTGGAGCGGTGGTTGATGAAAGTGGTCAATGCACGGAGACGATCACGTTCGATATCGGCCCTTATAAAGGCAAGATGGATGACGCTTTGATCGGATTGAGCGAATGCCAGATTGTCGCTCTGCATGGTGAGGCACCGCTGAGCGTGATGAGCGGGGCTAGCCAAAATTCCAAGCGCGAGACAACGATGCTTTATATGGAGCCAAACGGTAAAGCCGTTTATCTCTTCTCCGATAATCGTTTGAAGCGCGTGGTGAGGTAATGGAAGGGAGCACGCAGGGTTCGTTTATCGATGCCCGTGCTCGCTTGGAATATGCGGTTCTTTGTCTCGCTACATTTCTGATTTTCTTTACGAATGCCCATGCTGCATTATTAGCCGCCGTCTTCCAAAGCCATTCGATGCCGCTCGATCAGATCGGCATTATTCTGTCGTCCTATGGCATTCCGGTTGTGGTATTTACGCTGTTGACGGGCGCTGTGGCGGGTCGAATTGGTACACTGACGACGCTGAAAATCGGCTTGGCGATCATGATCGTGTCTTTTGTCAGCCTCCATTGGACCGCTCATGCGTTTCACGCGGCGCTTTTCTCACGAATAATCCAGGGTGTCGGATACGGCTTTCTCTTTGCACCCTTGATGACGTATGTGCAAAGCCGTTTAACGCATCATAAATTTGTTTATTTGTTTGGTGTGTTTTCATCCATGGCGCCGCTGGCACAAGCCTTTGGTCCGCCTTGGGCTGATTATATTTTTTTCAATTTTGGCGATCGCTATTTGTTTGTCATCGGTGTTGTTCCGGCAATGATCGGGTGGTGTCTTTTGTTTTGTCTTAGGCCGGAGGCGATTGCACAAAAAGGCGGGATGTTTGATTTTCGAATTTCCTCCTTATCGGGAAAAGGCATTGCGTTTATCACGATCTTTGTCGCCGGTTCGATGTTCGGATTTTTAGCGTCGTTTATGGCCGGCGCTATTCACGAAAAGACTGTAGCCATCGGATGGTTTTTCGTAGCTTCAACGGCCGCCATGTTCACGACGCGCTTTATTGGCTTGAGCTATTTTGTTCAATTTGATCGACGGTTCATCGTCGCTCTAGGATTGTGCACGATGGGTGTTGGATTTGCGTGCGTCGCATTCGGCTCTTCGTCTTTCCATGTTGCACTCGGAGGCTTGGCCTTTGGAGCAGGCTATAGTGTGGTGTATCCGGTTTTGTCCGCTTGGATCAGTGACGGGCTGATGACCGGCGAACGCTCAGGTCCGCAGGCTTTGTTTAACGCTGCTTTTAACGCTGGGTTGTTGTTGATGCCGTTGCCTGTGTCGTATCTCGTTGCCGGTTTTGGCTATAGCGGGGCGCTGCTCGGATTGACGCTGCTTGGCTGGGCGATGGCCGCCGTTTTATTCATTGTGTCTTATCGTTTGAATAAGACCGTCTCAGCTCGCAGCCTCCAGCTCGGTCGATAGCGTCAACCATTCTTCTTCCGCCGTCTCGAGCGCTTTAGCGAGCTCAGCCCTTTGGGCTGCTAATTGGGCGGCTTTGCCTTTGTCGCGCTGAAAGGTTTCGGGCTTCGACAAGATCTCGTCGACTCGTTTGATGAGTTCAGAAATCTTGGCAATCCGCGCATCGACGGTTTCGATTTTTTTCCGGATCGTATTGGGATGCGTTTTTTTAACCGGGGCCTCTCGGGCAGCGGCTTCCATTCGCTCTTGTTTTGATTTGGCCGAAGCGAGCGCTTCTGGTCCTTCAAGGACGAGAGCGCGATAGGCATCAAGATCGCCGTCGAAGGGTTTAACGGTTCCATTATTGACGAGCCAAAGGCGGTCGGCGCAGGCTTCAAGCAAGAACCGATCATGGGAAATGAGGATAATGGCACCCTCATATTCGTTAATCGCATCCATTAAGGCCACGCGTGAATCGATATCGAGATGGTTGGTCGGTTCGTCCAAGATAAGAAGATGAGGTCCACCAAATGTCGCGAGCCCCATCAAAAGTCGGGCCTTCTCACCGCCTGAAATATTGGAGACTGGCGTATCAGCCTTTTGACCCGGAAAGCCCATTTGAGCGGCGCGTGATCGAACCTTTGCTTCTGGCGCATCAGGCATCAATTCACGAATATGGGAAAAGGGTGTGCCGCCTTCTTTTAATTCGTCGAGTTGATGTTGAGCGAAATACGCGACCTTCATTTTCGACGATGCGCGGAAGGCCCCGCTCATCACCTCGAGACGACCGCCGACCAATTTTGCAAAGGTCGATTTACCATTGCCATTTGAGCCGAGCAGACCGATGCGATCATCTTCCGCAATAGACAGTGACAGTTTCGAAAGGACGGGCTTGTCACTATAGCCAACACTTGCGCTTTCCATCGCGACAATCGGGGGCGAAAGGGGACGCTCGGGGGAGGGGAAATGGAATGGGAGTACATCCAGATCGACGATCGGTGTGATCGTTTTCATCTTTTCGAGCCGCTTAACGCGCGATTGGGCCTGGCTCGCTTTTGAGGCTTTGGCTTTGAAGCGATTGATAAAGGCTTCTAGATGCTTGCGCTCGTCGGATTGCTTTTTCTGCATTTTTTGCAGGATGGCTTGTTGCTCCGAACGTTGCTTTTCGAAATTGTCGTACCCGCCCTTGTATAGGGTGAGTTTGGCTTGATCGAGGTGGAGAATTTGGTCAACGGATTGGTTTAAAAGGTCGCGATCATGGCTGATGACGAGGACCGTGTGGGGATATCGTTCCAGATAATCCATCAGCCATAGCGTGCCTTCGAGGTCGAGATAGTTGGTGGGCTCATCGAGCAGGAGCAGGTCGGGCTCGGTAAACAGAACAGCAGCCAATGCAACGCGCATGCGCCAGCCGCCGGAATAGGACGAGCAGGGGCGGGCTTGCGCCTCGGCATCAAATCCAAGTCCGTGAAGGATTGTAGCCGCCCGTGCTGGCGCCGCATGGGCCCCGATATCGGCCAAACGGACATGAATTTCCGAAATTCGTGCAGGATCGGTCGCCGTATCGGCTTCGGTTAAGAGGGCCGCTCGTTCCGTGTCGGCGGCCAGAACAACCTCAATGAGCGATTCGGGGCCGCCGGGAGCCTCTTGAGCTACGGCCCCGATCCGGAGCCCTTTTCCAAGGGTAATCGTACCCGTTTCAGGGGCTAATTCGTTCTTAATCATCCGGAAAAGGGTTGTTTTCCCCGTTCCATTACGAGCGACAAAGCCAACGCGTGAGCCGGTTTGGATCGTGGCGGAAGCCTTATCAAACAAAAGGCGGGGCCCTAGGCGGTAGGTAATGTCGGAAAGTATCAGCATGTCCCGCTTCTCGCTGAATTATGAGCACCGTGCAAGCAATCTGAAAAGTTTTTCAAAATTTCAGCTTGAACCTGACGCGAACACCGCCTAAACCGTCTTGGCCGACGGAACGGGGCTTAGCGCAGCCAGGTAGCGCATCTGCTTTGGGAGCAGAGGGTCGTAAGTTCGAATCTTACAGCCCCGACCATCCGGCACTTGGAAAGCTTAACGGAAAGCACGATGACCGCGCGAATTTATCGTCCTGCCAAAACCGCCATGCAATCTGGAACGAGCAAAACCGACCGCTGGTTGCTCGAATTTCCGTCCGATACGCCTGTGACAATCGATCCGTTGATGGGATGGTCCGGCTCATCTGACACCCGCCAACAGGTCAAATTATGGTTCGACACGCGCGAGGAGGCGGTTTCCTATGCCTCGCGTCAGGGCATCGCCGCACAGGTCGAGGAACCACAAACGGCCAAACGGCGTATGATGTCTTATTCTGACAACTTTAAGTTCAACCGGATTGGTTCCTGGACGCACTGAATCGGTTTAGGCTCTGGATTGAGACTCCATAGCTCAGCTGGATAGAGCAGCCGCCTTCTAAGCGGCAGGTCGCTGGTTCGAATCCAGCTGGAGTCGCCATTTTTGCCTCTGAGGTGCTTTTGACAGACCCAAGCCATGGTTTTTCCGATGATCTCGAGGCAAGTCTTGCGCACGCGTTTGATGGGTTAGCGTCGGCGGCGACGGATCGGCGCGCGGCAATGCACACGCCTTCGGTCGCGACCATTGGCCTCGACGGAAGCCCTCGGAGCCGAACCGTTGTTTTGCGACATTTCGACCGGACTGAACGCTCGATTCGGTTTCATACCGACATTAGATCGGAAAAATACGCGGAGCTACAGACCGATCCGAGGATCGCGGCCCATTTTTACGATGTTGGCGAGAAAATACAGTTGCGGCTTAATGGACGTGCCACCGTGCACGTGACGGACAGTTTAGCGAATGAGGCTTGGGCTGCCTCGCAAGCGATGAGCCGCCATTGTTATGTCACAGAGCCTGCACCCGGAAGTGTGATATCGGACGGCGGTAATTTCTCGATCCCAAAAGGCCGCGAGTTAACCGACGATGGCCGCCGACACTTTTGTGCGGTCAAGATGGTTTTTACGAGACTAGAATGGCTTTGGTTGGGGAGCGATGGACACCGCCGAGCTCTCTTTGAATGGAATGAACAAGCCAGCACACCGGTTATGCGGTGGCTTGTTCCTTAAATCTTATGGATGAGCGGCACGAAGACGGGCAAAGCCAGCGTCTAGATCGCGCTTTAAATCTTCTACGTCTTCAAGGCCGATTTGAATTCTAAGGGCTGGTCCTTTTTCATTCCATTGGGTCGCCGACCGATAGGGCTTCGGATCGAATGGAATGATGAGGCTTTCATAACCGCCCCACGAATAACCCATGCCGAACAATAATAAATCATCAAGCATCGCCGCCACGGCTTTTTGAGAGGCTGGCTTTAAAACAATCGAAAACAGGCCCGACGAGCCTTTGAAGTCCCGCTTCCAAATCTCGTGGCCCGGACAATCGGCAAAAGCAGGGTGCAAGACCTTTTCAACTTCCGGCCGTGCCTTCAACCAATGTGCCACGTCAAGGGCTGCCTTTTCTTGCTCCTTCAGACGCAACAGCATGGAGCGCATGCCGCGCAGCGCCAAGAACATATCTTCTGGGCCTGCGCAGAGACCTAATTGCAAATAGGTACTGCGCAATGCTTTCCATGAACGTTCATTCGCAGAAACCATTCCGAGCAAGAGATCGGAATGTCCGGAAAGATATTTGGTGCCCGCTTCGATGGCGAGATCGACGCCCATTTCATGGGGCGGAAAGAAGAAGGGGGTTGCCCACGTATTATCCATCAAAAGCGTCGCACCATGCTTTTTTGCAATTCTAGCAAGTGCGGGAATATCTTGAATTTCAAACGTTTGCGAACCGGGCGCTTCGGTGAAAATCGCGGTCGTATTTGGTTGAATGAGCTTTTCGATTTCTTCGCCAATCATTGGATCGAAATAGCTGACCTCAACGCCATAACGCTTCAAAAATCCTTCGGCGAATTCGCGCGTTGGACGATAGACACTATCCGTGATGAGGAGGTGATCGCCTGCTTTAACGCAAGATAGAATTGCAACGGTAACCGCCGCTAATCCCGATGGAACACAGACGGTTCCTTCTGCACCCGAAATTGCGCTCCATGCTTTTTCAAGCGCCTCGCTTGTTGGCGTACCGAGTGTACCATAAACAAAGCGATTGGAGCGGTTGAGCAATTCCTCCATCGTTGGCGCAAGAACCGTCGAACCGCGATAAATGGGTGTATTGACGAAGCCAAATTGTTCGGAAGGATCACGCCCCGCGTAAACAAGCTTTGTACGATCTGAAAGGCCGGCAAGGGTTTGGGGTGTCATCTTTTTCATAAAATCAATCCGATCATTTCAGCATAATTTTTTCTATCTGACGTCGATTTGGCCGTTACGTCAAGAAATTGCACAAAAAAGTGGCGCGTTGCCGCTTCAATCCACTTGACCTCGGCGGCAAAGTCGAATGGTAATAGCAGCTATGCCTCAGTGGCATGGGACCGCCGCACTTTGATAATGGGCGTAGGTTTTGTCATTTGAACTGGAGATAACGTATGAAGAAATTTATTGCAGCGGCTGTTGTGGCTGCCGCCTCATTTGGGCTTGTATCGGCCGCTAGCGCCGGCACGCTCGATAACGTCAAGGCGAAGGGCCAAGTTGTTTGCGGCGCCAACCCTGGAACGGCCGGTTTCGGTGTGCCTGATCAAAAGGGCAACTGGACGGGTCTTGATGTGGATTATTGCCGCGCAATCGCTGCAGCAATCTTTAATGATCCAACCAAAGTTAAGTTTGTTCCGCTTTCCTCGAAAGACCGTTTCACGGCTCTTGCTTCGGGTGAAGTTGACGTGTTGATCCGTAATTCGACCTGGACAATGTCGCGTGAAACCACGCTGGGCGTGATCTGGGCTGGTATCAACTTCTATGACGGCCAAGGCTTCATGGTGAACAAGAAGCTTAACGTGAAGTCAGCTAAGGAATTGGCTGGTGCTACGATCTGCGTGCAGCAGGGCACCACAACGGAATTGAACCTTGCTGACTTCTTCCGTTCGAACAAGCTTGAATACAAGGTTGTGACGCTCGGCACTTCTGAAGAAGCTGTGAAGGCCTATGATTCAGGCCGTTGCGATGCGTACACGACCGACCGTTCGGGCCTTGCAGCCGATCGCCTTTCGATGTCGAAGCCTGATGACCATGTCATCCTGCCAGAAATCATTTCGAAAGAGCCACTCGGACCATTGGTTCGCCAAGGTGACGACCAGTGGCTCAACCTTGTGAAGTGGGTGCACTACGCGCTGTTGACGGCTGAAGAAGACGGCATCACGTCCAAGAACGTCGATGAAAAGCTGAAGTCGGATGATCCTGAAATCAAGCGCGTCCTCGGCAACGAAGGCAAGTTTGGTGAATCGCTCGGTCTTTCGAATGCTTGGGTCGTTCAGATCGTAAAGGGTGTGGGCAATTACGAAGAAATCTTCGAACGTAATGTCGGACCAAATACGCCAATCCAGTTGACCCGCGCTTCGAATGCGCTCTGGTCAAAGGGTGGCCTGCAATACGCTCCGCCAATTCGTTAATTGACGCTATTTCGGCGGAGTCTTTTGGCTCCGCCGGTTTTCACATGAGATGTTTTTGAAGGCCATTGGGGGCGATATACAATGAGCGTCGAAAGTGCTGGGCGCCCCTTAGAGGCAAAGGTCGTTTTTTATAATGATCCGCGGATCCGCAGCCTATTTTTTCAGCTCGTCCTTCTCGCCCTTATCGTCGCGCTGTTTTGGTTTGCGTACGACAACACGGTGGCAAACCTAAAGAAGCGAAATATCGCTCAAGGTTTTGGATTTTGGAATGTCGAGGCGGGCTTTGATATTAGCCAGACGTTGATTTCCTATAGTGCAGCGTCTTCTTATGGACGCGCGTTTTGGGTAGGTCTCTTAAATACGTTGCTTGTTTCGGGCGTGAGCATTGTTCTTGCTACCCTGTTAGGGGTAATGATCGGTATTCTACGCCTTTCGAAAAATTGGTTGGTTGCCAAATTGGCCACGGTTTACGTCGAAATTTTCCGCAACGTTCCCTTATTGCTCATTCTTTATTTTTGGTATCGCGGTGTTTTAGGCCTTTTGCCGGAGCCGCGTGACTCGATCAAATTGCCCGGTAATATCATCTTAAATACGCGTGGTTTGATGATGCCGATGCCCGTTGTTTCAGAAGCGTTTATCTATCCGCTCACGGCTTTGGTGTTGATGGTTGTAACCGCTATCGGCATCATTTTGTGGGCCGGGCGGGTTCAGGACCGTACCGGCATTCGTCCCAAGGTGGGATGGCTGACGGCAGGCTTGATTATTGTGGTGCCGGCGATTGTTTTTATCATGGCCGGTGCGCCATTGAGTTTCGACATTCCGGTTCAGGGCCGGTTTAATGCGTCGGGCGGCATGACATTGGCTCCTGAATTTGTCTCGCTGGTGACCGGTTTGACGACCTATACGGCAGCTTTTATTGCCGAGAACGTGCGTGCCGGAATTCTGGCCATATCGAAAGGCCAGACGGAAGCGTCTCAATCCTTAGGCCTTAGCCATGGGCAAACCATTCGCCTTGTCATCATGCCGCAAGCCTTGCGCGTGATCGTGCCTTTGCTGAACAGTGAATATTTGAGTCTGACGAAAAACTCATCGCTTGGTGTTTCGATCGGATATCCTGATCTTGTTAGCGTGTTTACCGGAACGGTGCTCAATCAAACAGGGCAGGCGGTGGAAATGGTTTCTGTCACCATGCTGGTTTATTTAACGTTGAGCCTTTTAACGTCGGCTTTCATGAATTGGTTTAACCGCCGCGTGGCGTTGGTGGAGCGCTGAGATGACAACCAGTGCTGAAGCCCATTTCGTTCGCCAATCCTTTAACGAACCTATGCCGCCTCCTATGCGGACATCGGGTATAATCCATTGGCTTCGGACAAACCTGTTTTCGTCGATCATCAACACCGTGATGACGCTTTTTATCCTGTTCGCGCTTTATAAAATTGTTCCAGGCTTGATCGATACGCTGATCATAAATGCCGTTTGGGTTGCGGATGATAGCAAGGCCTGTGTCGCCGATAAAGTCGGACATCCCGTCGGCATCTGCTGGGGATTTGTGGCCGCGCATTGGGATTATTTCGTTTTTGGCCAATATCCGGAAAAATTAAGGTGGCGTCCGGAATTATTTTTTGCGCTTGAAGTAATCGGGCTGGCTTGGCTTTTGGTTCAGCGTATTCCCCGCAAAGATTGGGGAATGATCTATTTCTTTATCGTCTTCCCGATTGTTGGGTTTTGTCTGCTTTCCGGATCAGAGACGCTTGGCCTTTCGATTGTGCAAACCCATTACTGGGGCGGATTTCTGGTATCCATCGTGATAGGCACGGTAGGCATTGTCGTCTCCGTTCCCCTTGGCATTATTCTGGCGCTGGGGCGCCGTTCTCATATGCCTGTTGCACGCTCAAGCAGTGTCGTATTGATCGAATTTATTCGCGGCGTGCCGTTGATTACCGTTCTGTTTATGGCCAACGTGATGTTCCCGCTCTTTGTGCCGGAGGGATGGCGTCCAGACTCGCTGTTGCGCGTCCTCGTAGGCGTTGCCCTGTTCTTCTCAGCCTATATGGCTGAAACGGTTCGCGGCGGCTTACAAGCCATTCCTCGCGGTCAATATGAGGCTGCACAGGCTTTGGGTCTTGGCTATTGGCAGATGATGATCAAGATCATTTTGCCGCAAGCACTCAAGATCGTTATTCCAGGCATTGTGAATAATTTTATTGGCCTTTTGAAAGACACAACGCTTGTCGCCATCGTTAATATTTTCGACTTTTTGAAGGTGATTGAAGCAAGCTTAAATGATCCCGTTTGGCGGACATCGGGCATGCCATTCGCCGGATATTTGTTCGCTGCAATCGTCTATTTTATCCTCTGCTATGGCATGGCGCGTTATTCGATGTCCGTCGAACGCCGTCTTGCCACGGACCATCGACATTAGGGAGTTCTAAACATGGGCGCTGAACGACCCCTCGGGTTGAAACCTGGCCAACTCACGCACGAGAATGCGATTGAGATTAAAGGCATGAACAAATGGTATGGCGCGTTCCATGTTTTACGCGACATTGATCTGACGATCAAACGCGGTGAGCGAGTGGTGGTTTGCGGGCCGTCGGGTTCAGGCAAGTCGACCCTGATCCGCTGCATCAATCGATTGGAAGAGCATCAAAAGGGTTCGATTATTGTCGATGGTACGGAGCTTACCGCTGACGTAAAAAAGATTGATGAAATTCGCCGTGATGTCGGCATGGTGTTTCAACATTTTAACTTGTTTCCCCATTTGACCATTTTGGAAAACCTTACGCTTGCGCCGATTTGGGTAAAGAAGATGCCCAAGAAGGACGCTGATGAAATCGCGATGTATTATTTAACGCGGGTCAAAATTCCCGAGCAGGCCAATAAATTTCCGGGTCAGCTTTCAGGTGGCCAGCAACAACGTGTGGCGATTGCGCGCTCACTGTGCATGAGCCCGAAGATTATGTTGTTTGATGAGCCAACCTCAGCGCTTGATCCTGAGATGGTCAAGGAAGTTCTCGACACCATGGTGTCTTTGGCGGAAGAGGGTATGACGATGATCTGCGTTACCCATGAAATGGGCTTTGCGCGGCAAGTTGCCAACCGGGTGATCTTTATGGATCAGGGACAGATTGTTGAAGCCAACACGCCGGACGCGTTCTTCAAAAACCCGCAACACGAGCGGACGAAGCTGTTCTTGAGCCAGATTTTGCATTGATTGTTATTCGGCAGTCGGCAGTCATCAATTGGGACGTTGAAAATCGATTGCCGACTGCCGATTAACGACTGCCGCCGCCTAACTCTTCACCACATCACAATCCGCGCGGCTGCCCCATTCTGCCCAAGAGCCATCGTAAAGCGCTTTGGCTGGGTGGCCGAGGCTTTCGAGGGCGAGGGCTAGGATGGCGGCGGAGACGCCGGAGCCGCAGCTTGTAATTACTGGTTGATCCACATTGACGCCGGCCTTGGCGAAGGCCTCGCGTAATTCGGTTGCTGGTTTTAACTGGCCATTCGCAACAATATCCAAAAACTGAACATTGAAACTGCCGGGCATATGACCTGAGGCTAACCCCGGGCGCGGTTCGGGTGCCTCGCCGCGGAAGCGATCGGCGGGACGCGCATCGACAATTTGGGCCGCGTGATCTTCTAGCGTCTGTTTTATGGTTGCCAGATCCGCGATGGCATTCGGCTTGAACGATGGGTGAAACGTCTTTTTCGGCTTTGCAGATTTAGCATCCGTCCAGCTCCGACCCTCAGCCCGCCATTTTGGCGCACCGCCCTCCAAAATTGAAACATCCCTGGCGCCCATAACGCGAAACGTCCACCACACCCGGGCCGCCGCAAACAGGCCAGCGCCGTCATAGACAACAATTTTGTCCGCATCGGAGATGCCCATCGTGCCGACTGCATCGGCGAAAAATGCTGGCGTGGGTAACATATGAGGAAGGGCACTGGATGTGTCGGCAATGGCATCAATATCGAAATGAACGGCGCCCGGTATATGGCCGGCAGCATATTCTGCTTTTCCGTCGCGGTTCATTGTTGGCAGGTACCAGCTGGCATCAACAATCGAAACATCCGGATCATGCAAATGATGGGAGAGCCAATCGGATGTTACAAAGAGCGCGTTGGACATTGTTGATCTTTCTCTAAGCGAAAGCGATACGAACCCGACGATTGATTTTTCCCTTTTTCTCAATCGCCGTGATGTTAATTTTGCCTATTTCGGACGTGTTGTGGACATGGGTTCCGCCGCAGGGTTGGAGGTCTAACCCCGCGATTTCAACGAGCCGCACGCGTCCGGTGCCCATCGGGGGTTTGACCGACATTGTTTTAACGAGGCCCGGATTAGCCTCGAGTTCTTCGTCCCTGATCCAACGATAAGTGACCGCCGCATTTTGCGCGATCCGCCGGTTAAGCTCAATCGTCAACTCGTCCTTATCGAGTCCCGCATCCGGAATATCAAAATCGAGACGTCCTTCGCCGTCGCCCACCGATCCGCCTGTGACGGGATAGGCTAGTACGGTTGTCAGGAGATGAAGGGCGGTGTGAATGCGCATCCTTTGAAACCGCTTAGGCCAGTCAAGCGATAGCGTAACCGTATCACCAATGCGGGGCAGGGTAGAGTTCTCCGCGGGCACGTGAACAATGTCGGATTTATCCTCGCCATAAACCGTTGTGGCGATAACGATCTCGGACCCATCCGTGTTTCTTAGAACACCACCATCACCGGGTTGCCCGCCACCTGTCGCGTAGAAAACAGTTCGATCCGTTACGATACCGCCGCGTTCATTGATCGCGGTAATGACGGCCGAGCATTCTTTTAAATAGGCATCATCTCTAAACAGTAATTCGGTGGGCATTATAAAAAATCCGGTTGAATAGGAGAGTGGCGCTCAAGCCATGCGGGCACGGGCAAATGTTTTGAACGTAAAAATTCGGGGTTATAGAGCTTAGACGCATAACGTGATCCACCATCGCATAGGATCGTTACGATGGTATGGCCCGGGCCGAGGTGCTTTGCCAAACGAATTGCACCGGCAACGTTAATGCCTGATGAGCCGCCAAGGGAAAGACCTTCATGTTCCAGTAGATCAAAGGTGATTGGAATGGCCTCGTCATCCGCAATTTGAAATGCGATATCGATCGGCGCATTTTCTAGATTTTTGGTAATCCGGCCCTGTCCAATACCTTCGGTAATAGATGATCCTTCGGATTTTAGAACGCCATTTGTGTAGTAGGAATAAAGCGCCGCCCCCATAGGATCAGCCAAGCCGATCTTAACCGCCGGATTAAAGCCTTTTAGTCCAATTCCGGTACCAGCAAGCGTTCCGCCCGTGCCAACGGCACAGATAAATCCGTCGATTTTGCCGCCGGTTTGCTCCCAAATTTCAGGCGCCGTGGTATCGATGTGGCCTTGCCGGTTTGCGATATTGTCAAACTGGTTGGCCCAAATTGCCCCGTTTTTCTCGGCTTGCGCCAGTTTTTCCGCCAATCGCCCTGATAATTTGACGTAATTATTGGGATTTGCGTAGGGCACAGCGGGCACTTCGATCAATTCGGCGCCCATTTGGCGAAGCGCATTTTTCTTTTCGATCGATTGGGTTTCTGGAATGACGATAACGGTTCTCAACCCGAGTGCGTTGGCGACGAGAGTTAGGCCTATTCCGGTATTGCCTGCCGTACCTTCGACAATGGTGCCGCCGGGGCGCAACGCACCCGAAGCCATGGCATTACGAATCATGGCGAGGGCAGCGCGATCCTTTACCGATCCGCCCGGATTCATGAATTCCGCTTTGCCCAATATCGTGCATCCGGTGAGATCAGAGGCAGCTTTAAGCTTGATGAGCGGCGTATTTCCTATGGTGTCGATGACGGTATTCACGAATTTCATTGCTGATTTAGCTCTTTTTTGTGGGCAAGGCGTCGTTTGTGTCGTCGATTTATCGGATGTGTAAGGTGCGCCAATAAGACGCCTGTAAATTTAGCCGAACAATTTTTAATGTAAATCAATCCAATCTTGCGGGGATTCCGTAATTTTAATGGTGTTTGGTAATTGGAGCGATGGATTTGACCTTAGCGTCTAAGATGACAGATGATGAGGGTGCCCTCAACACCTTACTTGCCGGTTATGCCGCGGGCCACCTGCCTGCGCCGTTGCATGGGCTAATTGCCGCGCATTTGTTGATGAAGCCTGATAATCGCGGCTTTGTTGAAGCGTTGGAGGTATTGCATTCCGAGGAGATCGAGGCGACAGACGGCGCCACTTTGTCCAATCGGGATCAAATGCTCAATCATATTTTCAAGCAGCCGATCGCAGTACCTAAAGAACGTGTATCTGAGGTGGATCAGCTGGTACCTGAGCCGATTGCGGCCTTTGTCGGTTCGGATTTGTCCCGGTTGAAATGGCGTTCCCGACTACCGGGTTTGAAGGAATACGCGTTGAGGGACCCATCGGGTTGCGAGGCGTCTTTGCTTTGGATCAAGCCAGGCCGGACAATGCCGTCGCATACGCATGATGGCACTGAAATTACGCTGGTTTTAAAGGGTGCGTTTAGCGATGGGCGCCATCATTACGCGCGTGGCGATATTGCGATAGCGGATGGGGATGTGACCCATCGGCCAAGGGCCGGCGAGGGTGAAGATTGCATCTGTTTTGTCGTCAACGATGCACCGCTTCGGTTGACTGGACCGTTTGGAAGATTTTTCCAGCATTTTATGGGATATTGATGTGAACGAACCCTATCGAGCTTCACCGTCCGATGGGGTAGCCTGGGTAACCGGCGCAAGTTCAGGTATTGGCCGGGGAACCTGCATTGAATTAGCCCGTCGTGGCTATACCGTTGTTGCCACCGCACGTCGCATGCCGGACCTTGAGACGTTAGTCGCCGAGACGTCGGGTCTCGCCGGGCGGATCATTCCGGCGCTGGGTGATGTTACCGACGCCGCTTCCATTTTGACCTTGGTGGATAGCATCGAGCAAGAGCACGGGACGATAGCGCTCTGCTTTTTGAACGCTGGGATCTATTTCCCGTTAAGAGCTTCGCCGTTTGACGCGGACGGGTTCCGTAAGACCTTTGATGTCAATGTGTATGGCGTGATCAATTGTCTCTCGGCAATCCTTCCCAAAATGACGGCGCGTAAGCGCGGGCAGATTGCGTTTAACGCATCGGTTGCGGGCTATGGAGGGTTGCCGCGAGCGGGCGCTTATTCGGGCAGTAAAGCCGCGTTGATTGCCATGGCTGAGAGCCTAAAGTTTGATACGGATCTTTTGGGGATCACCCTGCAAGTGGTTAATCCTGGCTTTGTTGAAACACCTCTGACGGCGCTAAACGATCACCCAATGCCATTCCTGATGAAACTCGACGAAGCGTCGAGGCGCATTTGTGATGGATTTGAACGCGGTGGGTTTGAGATTACCTTTCCGCGTCGCTTCGCGTATATTTTGAAAGCTCTCAATATGCTTCCCTATTCGCTGTATTTTGGCCTTATTGCCAAAATGACCGGGTGGGAAAATTCGAAATAGTGCTACGCTTCAATCTGTCTAGGCTTTTGCGTACACAATTTGACGTACATCAATATTGCCGGCACGGAACCCTGCTTCGCAATAAGCTAGATAATATTCCCACATTCGTCGAAACCGTTCATCAAAACCGAGCGGCGTTAATTCAGGCCAAGCGGCTCTGAATTTATCGCGCCAAGCCGCAAGGGTGTCGGCATAGTCGACGCCAAAGACGCGCTCATGTTTAATGGCCATACCGACCTTTTCACCGAGTTTTTTCATAATCGATGGCGAAGGCAACATGCCGCCTGGGAAAATATAGCGGCGGATAAAATCAACCTCTAACCGGTAGGCGTCAAAAAAACGATCCTGAATGGTGATGACTTGCAATCCGGCAATACCGCCGGCCTTTAGTCGATCCGACAGCGTGTTAAAATAAACGGGCCAAAATTGCTCGCCAACCGCTTCGAACATCTCGATGGAAGCGATGCGATCATAGAGGCCCTTCTCATCGCGATAATCTTGAAATTTAATGTCAACTTTTTCATTCAAGCCAGCGTCAAATATACGCTTTTTGGCGAAATCATATTGTTCTTGCGAGATGGTCAGGCCGGTGACTTTGCAGCCAATTTCTTTGGCCGCGTATTCGGCAAAACCGCCCCAACCACACCCGATTTCTAGAACGGAATGGTCGGCTTGAATGTTGGTTTCGCGAGCGAGTGCGGCATATTTGTTTTGTTGGCCTTGATAAAGGTCCTTGCCATCGGCTGTAAATAAGGCCGACGAATATGTCATCGATGGGTCAAGCCATTTGGTATAAAAAGCATTGCCGAGATCATAATGCGCGTGAATGTTTTTCCGTGAGCCGGACTTGGTGTTCCGGTTCAACCAATATTTGAACAATTGCCAATAGCGGATGAGGGGCTTGTCGGCGAGCATTGCCGAAATGAGGTGATGATTGGCACAAAAAAGAAGGAGAAATGTTGTGAGGTCTTTCGTTGTCCATTCGCCACGCAGGAAGGATTCTGCAATGCCAATATCGCCCGACGAAAACATTCGTTTCGTGAAGGTATAATCGTGCATCACCATTTCCGCATTGGGGCCCGGTTGTGCGCCACCAAATGTAAAAATGCGCTGGTCTGGAAGCGTCACGGTCAGCGTCCCGACTTCAATGCGACATGCAAAGCGCAAGGCTTGGCGAACCAGAAAAGGCAGGCCATCGGTATGACGGGCAACCGTTTCATTGTTAAGGTGTAAGGCAGCCGTTTTTTGTAACGGGGTATCCAACATCGTCATCTCTTACTGTGGTATTGTTTAGGTGATTAAACTTACGACCGCTATTTGTCCTCTGGAAAGCCTATTTCGGGCGGCGGCGGAGGACGAGGAACCAGTCGCATTCCTTTTACCCAAAGCCAGAACGCCTCAACATGAATTCCGGCGATAATCTTGAGGGTAAGAAAGGGAAGCGTCAAGCACAGCCATAACAGGTTCGGCGTGGTTAAAGGCCGCATATCGCCATGAAAGCTTGCGGCTAAAACGGGGCCTTCATCGTCTTTGACGAGGATACGAACGGCAATCGAATCCTGTGGCGGCTTGACCCTAAAGAGGTAGGTCATGTTCAACCCATTAAAGGGCGAAACATAAAACCGTTTAACGCGCTCTTGTCGCAAGCCGGACTTCGTTAACATGCCAGGCTCAACAGGTTCGATATAGGTGTGGGATTGCCCGAATGTGTTGCGCACCTCGTAGAGAACGCCTTTTAATTCTCCAGCCGACGAGTATCCAAAATAGACGGACAGCGGATTAAAGACATAACCGAAGATGCGAGGGTAACAGAGAAGCAGAACCTTGCCGCCGTCTAGCTCAACGCCTGCGGATTTAAAGAGATGATGTGCATAATGGTGGAGCGAAGAACCATCTTTCGGACCATGATCGCGCTCATACAGGCTCAATAGATTAAATCGATTGATCGAAAAAAAAGAGCTGATGCGTCGAGCTTCATTGAGTTTGGCGAGATCAACGAGAATTGAAAACACGTTATAAGAAAAGCGATGCAGAACGGGTTTCATCCGCGCATGCATCACGGAACCTACATAAAAACACGCAGATATAGTCGGCGGGACGAACGATCCTGCCTGAGCAGATTTCATTCCGCAGCCTCAACAAAGGCGGACATCGGACGCCAAGCGGGAACGGCGCCAAGTCGCTCGGCAATGTCGAGCCCCGATCTTAGGCCATCTTCGTGAAATCCATGTTTAGCCCAAGCTCCGCAAAACCATGCCCGATTCCGTCCTTGGATTGAATCGAGTTTTGGCTGCGCATCAATTGCGGCCGTGTCGAATTGGGGGTGATCATAGACGAAACGCCCAAAGGTGAGATGCGCCGCAGGTGGCTGAGGCGGATTGAGCGTCACAAAAATCGGGCGCGAAGGATCAATACCCTGAAGCCTATTCATCCAGTAGCTGACGCACAAATCTTCACTTCTGTCTTTGCCTTGGATCACGTTCCAAGAGCCCCAGGCCCTTTTCCGCTTTGGCATCAGGCTTGGATCGCGGTGTAAATAGACCGTATTCGGTTTATAGGCGATCGAACCAAGGATCGCGCGTTCATCGGGGGAGGCATCGACGAGCATCGCCAAAGTTTGATCGGTATGCGAGGCGAAAATTACGCCGTCAAAATTTTCCGATGTGCCGTCCTGCAAGGTCAATGTCACATGATCCGGGGTCCGTGCGACCTTGGCTACCCGGGTCGATAATCTCAAGGAAGAGCGAAACACATCGACCAATTTATCGACGTATGCCCGGCTTCCGCCCGTGATGGTCCGCCACTGATGCCCGTTATATTGCAAGAGGTGATGGTTGTTAAAGAAAGTAATGAAGGATTTGACCGGGAAATTCAGCATAGATTGCGTCGACATCGACCAAATCGCGGCGCCCATAGGGAGGAGATAATCATCTCTGAACCGGGCTGAAAAGCCATTGGCTAACAGATATCGACCAAGCGATCCGTCGCCGAGCCGTCCAGCGGAAAGGTCGGCAAGCGCCAATTTATTAAAGCGCAGGATCTCCAACAACATTTTGAGATAGCTTGGTGAAAATAGGTTTTTCCGCTGGGCGAACAGGCCATCGATTGGATTTTTATCCCGTCCGCACCACTCAAATCTTCCGCCATCGACCGACAAGGCGAAACTCATATCCGAAGCATGGGTCGCAACATTCAAATGAGCGAGGAGGGCCTTGAACTCGGGATAGTTGTTTTCGTTGTAAACAATAAAACCTGTGTCAACTGGAATTGACACTCCGTCATAATCGACATTAACCGTCGCAGAATGGCCGCCTGGTCGGTCATTTTGTTCAAAAACAACGATTTCGTGTTTGGAAGAGGAAGCTAGAGCGTAAGCAGCCGCATTTCCTGCGATACCGCTGCCTATAATAGCAAGCTTCATACGAGTCTCGGACGTCCGAATGTGTCTAGTCATATTTACGTATATAACGTAAGCGCCTTGAATGCTGCAAGGGCGCTATTGCGCGCAGTATCATGGTCGACGATCGGACGTGGATAGGTTGATCCCAATTTTATACCAGCCGCCGCCAATTCTACGGGACTGGCTTTCCATGGTGCGTGAATATATTTAGACGAAAGCCGAGCGAGCTCTGGAACATAGTGGCGGACATAGTCGGCCTCGGGATCAAATTTTTCACCCTGAAGCATTGGGTTGAAAATTCGGAAGAAGGGTGCCGCATCTGCGCCTGAGCCTGCAACCCATTGCCAGCTGGCCGGATTGCTCGCGGGGTCAGCATCGAGCAGCGTATCCCAAAACCATGTTTCGCCTTGCCGCCAATCAATTCTCAAATGCTTGATCAAAAAAGAAGCAACGATCATCCGAACGCGGTTGTGCATAAAGCCAGTTTGCCAGAGTTCCCGCATGCCAGCATCGACGATGGGATATCCGGTCTGCCCGCGGCACCAAGCTTGAAAACTTGAAGGATCGTTCTGCCAGGAAAAATCGTCAAACCGTCTTTGTACGTTGATTTTGCTAATATCTGGCTGATGGTAGAGCAAATAATAGGAGAATTCGCGCCATCCTAATTCGGATTGAAAGACCCGAAGATCTTCTGAACTGGCTGATGTCCGGCCCGATTGAACCGCCATTTCACTGGCATGCCAAACGTAATTGATCGAAATTTCGCCAAAACGGAGATAGGGCGACAGGCGGGACGTCGAAGGCATATCGGGACGGTTTCGATTTTCCGAATAGCCTGCAAAGCCATTGTCGATAAAGGTATCGAGCGTTGCTAATGCTCCCTTCTCCCCCGGCACCCAAGAGCCAGCCATTCCTTTGGCCCAGTTCGGTTTTCCGGCCCAGTTCGGTTTTGTCGGAAGAAGTGCCAAGTCAGAAAGCGAAAGGGCCGAATGGGATGGTTGCTTTGATGATGCCGCGAATTGTTTTGGTGCATGAAGTGGGGCGGGTGCGGTGTGATTTTCTCTGGCTGCACGCCAAAAGGGCGTGAACACTTTAAATGCGCCGCCTGTTTTTGATGCAAGCGTCCAAGGCTCCCGAATCAAAGTCCCGTTAAAGCTTTTAACCGAGTGGCCTTCGGCTTCCAGTTTAGCCTTGATGGCACTGTCGCATGCGATGTCGGCCGCATGATATCTGCGGTTCCAGACGATCAGATTGGAGCCATAGTCGCGAACGATATGCGGTAGGATAGCTTCCGGGTCGCCGCGATATAGATCCAGTCGACCGCCTCGTTTCGATATTTCTTCCGCAAGATGAGCAAGACTATGATGCAACCACCATCGCTGCGCCCCACCCAAAGGCCGCGAATGCTTGCCACTATCGTCTAAAATATAAATAAAATGGATAGGGTTTCCGCTGTCGCAAGCTTCAATGAGGGCCGGATTATCGATCAAACGGAGATCGTTGCGAAACCAAACGAGGGTTGAATCGGTCATAATGGCCTTAACGTTGCCGCGGAATTTCCGTCAAATTACGGATAGAATCGCCATCCGGTTCATATAATCTCTATTAAATCTGTAGAAATTAGCGACTTCCGGGAAAAAGTGGCTCCTCGAGCAGGACTCGAACCTGCGACCATTCGATTAACAGTCGAACGCTCTACCAGCTGAGCTATCGAGGATCACTGGGTGCCGGATACATCACTATGCATCCGAAACGCAAGAGGTAGATGACAGGAAAATTCTAAAGAAATTCTCAATTGTCATAATTTCGGTCGACAAGTCGTCGATTTTTAACGGGACCCTCATCAAATTGATTGCCGGATGCCCAAACTGTTTGTATCTAAACGCGCCGGCTGTTTCCGGTAGAGGCCTCGTGGCGGAGTGGTCACGTAGAGGACTGCAAATCCTCGTACCCCGGTTCGATTCCGGGCGAGGCCTCCATTTTTCTGTCAATTGCGTTTTAACGTGAATGTACTGGTGTGTTCATAACGCCAGAACCTGTGTTTGTGCCGCATTCCGCTTGGGAGCATTTTAAATGGTCGACTTCTCACCAGCACGCCGAGCCATGGTGGACGGTCAACTTCGTACGGCAGATGTTACCCGAACGGACATATTGGATATATTTTCAGTTATCCCGCGGGAAATCTTTGTTGATGCCGCCGAACAGTCGGTCGCCTATGCCGACCGTGCGGTATTATCGGTCGGGGAGGCGGGCCGTAAAATTCTCCCGCCAATGGTTCTCGCCCGGATGATCCAGGCAACCGATATTAAGGCAGGCGACCAAATCCTCGATATTGGTGCTGGCGCGGGTTATTCAACCGCTTTGATGGCGGGTTTAGGGGGCCAAGTAACGCTCTTAGAGGACAGTAGCACGCAGTGTTCGGCGGCAAAGGAAGTGCTGGGACGTCTGGAGACAAAGGGAGTGATCGTCCAGCAGGGGGAACTTGCGTTGGGCGTCACTTCGAAGACATCTTTTGATATTATTTTAATCAATGGACGTTGCGAACACATACCTCAAACCCTATTTCATCGTTTAAGGGAGGGCGGCCGGTTGGTATGCATTTTTGGCGGTCCTGTTGGATCAGAAGTGCGGGTCTTCACGCTTTCCGATGGCGCAATTGGTGAAAAGAGCTTGATGAGTGCCAGCGGGCCATTACTTTCCGGCTTTATACAGGCTTCAGCTTTTGTTTTCTGAATTAATGTATTTTTAGTATAGTAGAGAATGAGCTACTGATTCTTTTGATCGGCTTTTCGGTCAAAAGCCAAATTTTTCCCTTCCAGGCGGTTCGAATGATGACGACGTTTAAGAATGTTTTGCTGGCCGGTATCGCTGTAACGAGCCTTTTAACCGTCGGTGGGTTACGAGCCGAAACGATCAATGGTGCATTATCGCGCGCTTATGCCGGCAGTCCCGATTTAAACGCTCAAAGAGCCAGTTTGCGGGCTACCGATGAGCAGGTTCCGCGGGCTCGGTCCGGATATCTACCGCGCGTTTCGGCGTCGTCGTCGCTGGGTCAAGCAAATGGAGCAGGGAACGTAGCTTACGGTTCAACTCCCTATGATTTGACGACGACACCAAGAACGGTGGGCGTGACCATTACACAAAATCTCTACAATGGTGATCGGACATCCAGCCAAGTAGAGGCCGCGGAAAAAGGTGTTTTGGCCGCGCGCGCTGGCCTGCGTTATGCCGAGCAGCAGGTGCTATTGAACGGCGCTACTCAATATATGAACGTTGTACGCGATGAGGCTGTCGTCCAGTTGCGGACGGCCAATATCGATGTTTTGAAAGAGCAGCTCCGTCAGACCCAAGATCGCTTTAACGTTGGCGAAGTAACGCGAACGGACGTCGCTCAGGTCGAAGCCCAGCTCGCTGCGGCAGAAGCCGATCGTTCGAGCGCCGAGGCCAATCTGGAAAGCAGCCGCGCAGCCTATCAGCAGGTCATCGGCGTAGCACCGGCAGGTCTTGTCGAAGCGGAGCCTGTTGCAAAGCGTTTACCCGTATCAATCGACGAAGCTTTTAAGATTGGCGATGCTGAAAATCCTCAATTGGTTGCGTCACGGATTAATGTTGACGTAGCCGAAGCCCAAGTTCGTTTGGTCGAGGGCGAATTCAAGCCGACCGTTGATTTGCAAGGCAGCGCATCTCAGGGATGGGAAACAAAATATCCTGGCGATTCGGGCCGTGATCTACGCGTTTTAGGTCAACTATCCATGCCGATTTATGAGGCGGGTGAAATTTCAGCGCGCGCGCGTGCAGCAAAGGAAACGCTAGGCCAGCGTCGTTTGGAATCCGATAGTGCACGCGATCAAGTGCGTTCCGGCGTGGCGGCGGCTTGGAGCCAATATGAAACGGCCAATGCCCGCGTCAAATCGGCAAAGGCCCAAATTGCTGCAGCAACGATTGCTTTGAACGGTGTTCAGGAAGAAGCAAAGGTTGGTCAACGCACAACTTTGGACGTTCTGATCTCGGATCAAAATCTGTTGAGTGCCCGTGTCAATCTCGTCACAGCGCAACGCGACCGCGTTGTTTCATCCTACCAGCTCTTATCGGCTGTCGGACGTCTTTCGGCGGTAAACCTTGGATTGTCCATTAAAGCCTATGATCCGAATGCGCATTATGATGCAACAAAAGGGCGAATTACGGGCACGGATATCGCCGGCAAATAATCGAAGGCATTTCGCATCATCAACAGGTAAGTCCTGATAATCACTTGCGGAAATTTGTTCAGCTGATTTACAAGTTAAGGTAGTGTTTTGGCTTTGAACGGGTATTTCGGATGAATGCGGCTATTGCAAAATTGAATGAGCCGACAATGGACGAGATTTTAGCGTCCATTCGCAAAATTATTTCCGATGATTTAGGCGAGACAACAGCGCCGGCCGCTGCATCTGGCGTTTCACTGAAGCCTGAAGTTTCGGCGGATGTTTTGGAATTGTCGTCCGAAATGGCTTTGCCCGTTTCAAAAGACGCGTCTTGGAATATGCCGCTTGGTCGTCGGGACGCTGGTGGAGATGCCGAGAGGGCTAAACATTCTACGGCTTCTACAGTATCGGACCCCGTCGCTGCGGTGACGGAATTAGCGGCGCGTATGGCTATTATTTCCTCTAAAGCCGACAGGGCGGTTGGGGAAACCGATGGTTCATCAACGGCTCCGGTTGCGCCGGCAACAGAAAGCGCCGTTTCTTCCGCATTCGGTTCCCTTCGGCAGACAATTGAACGAGAAAGCTCGGCGGACGCCGTGATTTCAACGGCAATGAAGACCGTTGTCGAGGCGGCCTTGCGCCCTATGCTTAAAGATTGGCTCGATACAAACCTGCCAGGAATCGTTGAACGACTGGTTAAGGCTGAAATCGAACGAATGGCAAAAAAAGGCTAACCATTCGGTCATTTGGTGGGTCATTCGCGGACGGTGTTCCGTTGACAGAAACAGACTTGTCGGCTTTTTACACCCATAGTTGATTTTGATGGCACCCAAACGGGGTGGGGATGTTGCTCGCATGATGGATAATAGGTTCGAACCGGCTTCAATCGAGGCCCGTATTCGCGACGTTTGGGAAAAAGAAGGCGCGTTTCGCGCCGGTCGGCCTGAACGAAAGGATGCCAAGCCTTTCACCATCGTTATTCCGCCGCCGAATGTGACGGGCTCCCTCCATATGGGGCATGCGCTCAATAACACGTTACAAGACATTCTCTGCCGGTTTGAACGCATGCGGGGCAAAGACGTGCTCTGGCAGCCAGGGACCGATCACGCCGGTATTGCAACGCAAATGGTTGTCGAGCGTCAGCTCGCCGAACGCAAGGAGCCTTCGCGCCGCGAGATGGGCCGTGATGCCTTTTTGAAACGGGTTTGGTCCTGGAAGGAAGAGTCGGGCGGGCTGATTATCAATCAATTGAAGCGGCTTGGTGCGTCGTGTGATTGGTCGCGCGAACGTTTCACCATGGGCAAAGACGGCTCCGCGGATGACCAGATGGTGCGGGCTGTTACCAAAGTGTTTGTAGAGCTTTATAACAAAAAGCTCATCTATAAAGATAAGCGCCTCGTTAATTGGGACCCGCATTTTGAAAGTGCGATTTCGGATCTGGAAGTTCTTCAGATCGAAAAGAAGGGCTCCTTCAAATTTACGCGCGGCGATGAGGCGCCTTTTAACGCCGATGCGTTGGCCAAAGCCTTAAGCAAGGACCCGCACGGGCATTTGTATTATTTTGATTATCCGGTTGATGGCGAGACCTATGATCCGGAAAATCGCGACACTTTCGTGCCGATCGCCACCACGCGACCTGAAACGATGTTGGGTGATACAGCCATTGCTATTCATCCAGAGAATGAGAAGCTTAAGCATCTGATCGGTAAAAACATCGTGTTGCCGCTGATCGGTCGTCTGGTCCCAGTGGTCGCTGATGATTATGCCGATCCTGAAAAGGGAACGGGCGCCGTTAAGATTACGCCTGCGCATGATTTTAATGACTTTGAGGTGGGTAAGCGTCATCAGTTGCCGGCGATCAATGTGCTGACGCGACAGGCCAAAATTTGGGTCGTCGGAAATGATAGCTTTATTGCGGGTCCCGCAGGCCTTCCAGATGACGTCAAATCGCTCGACGGATTGGATCGCTATGAGGCCCGCAAGCGTGTGGTCGGCCTCGTCGAAGCCCTAGGATTCCTTGCAAAGGTCGAGCCCTATGCGAGCCAGGTGCCGCATGGGGATCGTTCGAACTCGGCGATTGAGCCCTATTTGACGGATCAATGGTATGTCGACGCGAAAACGATGGCAATTGACGCGTTGGATTCCGTTCGCTCAGGACGGACGAAATTCGTGCCGGAGAATTGGTCGAAAACCTATTATCAATGGCTTGAAAATATCGAGCCTTGGTGCATCTCGCGCCAGCTTTGGTGGGGGCATCAGATTCCGGCGTGGTATGGTCCAGACGGGCATGTGTTCGTTGGTTTGAGCGAGGCAGATGCGTCCACGGCCGCTGAAGCACATTATGGCTCAAATACTGTGCTTATTCGCGATGAAGACGTGCTCGATACGTGGTTCTCGTCCGCACTTTGGCCGTTCTCGACACTCGGCTGGCCGGATGCAACACCGGAGCTTGCTCGGTATTATCCGACTGACGTGCTCGTTACAGGCTTCGACATCATCTTCTTCTGGGTCGCGCGTATGATGATGATGGGCGATCACTTTATGGAAAGTGAACCGTTTCATACGGTCTAT
>CAIRGA010000111.1 GCA_903877935.1 uncultured Hyphomicrobiales bacterium | reverse complement strand
TCATCGAGCCTTCATCAGGCTTTACCACGCCGGAAATAATCTTGATCAAGGTCGACTTGCCAGCGCCATTCTCACCGAGAACAGCATGAACGCGGCCCCGGCCGCAGCTAAAGTCAACATCCTGAAGCGCTTTAACGCCGCCATAGCGTTTGGAGATGCCTTTTAGGACGAGCAAATCATCGGCGTCGCGCAGCGTCATGGCATACCATTCTATAATCGGGGCAAGAATAAACGAATGAATAAGAAAACCGGACCGCCCATCAGGCGGTCCGGGTCGATATTTAGAAAGCTTAGTTCGAGTTCTTCTCGTCCTTAGCCATAATTTCTGGCGCAGAAATGTTCACGCCGCATGGACCGAACTCGTTCGTCGTGAAGAAGTTATCGGTCAGGTTAGACCAATAATTCACGCCGTCCTTCAAGGTGGTGTAATCGCCACCTGGAATTGGAATCGAGATAAGCTGTGGCATCGCGTTACCCTTAAGGGCCGAGATAGCAGCCTTCATCGAAATAGCGACGAGGCCTGGCGACTGACCGAGGGACAGACCTTTAAGACCGTCCTTCTGGTGCTCGACAATCAGCTTACGGAAGCCGTTCTCGGATTCGCCCGCGACTGGCACGAAGGGGTGCTTCGCATCCATCATAGCGCGAACAACACCGGTCGATCCGCCTTGAACGAAGATACCGTCGAACTTGCCATGCACGGCAATCGCGTCAGCGGTAACCTTCTGAGCCGTGCCGTCATCCCAGTTGCCGACAACTTCGACGATCTGGAACTTATTGCCTTCGGCTTCCATAACTTTCCGGAATCCAACGTGACGATCGCGGTCAACCGAATTGCCTGGCAAGCCACGCACTTCGAGGATCTTGCCTTCCTTCTTGCCGATTTCTTTCATCAAGAATTCTGCAGGAATACGGCCGAGATCGGTCTGGTTCTCGTTGACCATCATGACTTTATCGGTGTCAAGCACGTTGTCGAAAGGAACAACGACGACGTTATTCTTGTCGGCAAGCTTGATCACACGGTCGAAGCCTTCAGGCGAAACTGCGATGGTAACAATCGCGTCGAAGCCCTGGTTGATAAAGTCTTCCATGGCGCCGAGCTGCGCTGCAACGTCGGTACCGGTCGAGATAACCTTCAATTCCTTGATGTCTTTCTTGACATCGGCCTGATCAGCGAAGGCCTTAGCCGTCTTGATCATCTGAATGCGCCATGTGTTACCAACGAAGCCGTTCACGATCGCAATGCGATAAGGACCTGGCTTTTTATCCCATTGGAAATACTTCGTTTGATCCGTCCATGGCTTAAAGCATGTAGGCTCAGCACCTGGTCCTGAAACAATCTTCGGCCCAGCGAAAGCCGATGTAGCAGCCAACAAAGCTGCTCCTGCTACCAATGGCAGCACGAACTTATTGATAAACATAGGTTTTACTCCCGTATATAGTGCCGCGTTTTAGTCCCTACACGATGCGGCATTCTCGTGTGGGAATTGATTAAGCCTTAACTTAAGGCGTTATTTTTAGAAAACGCAATAGAGGTGCCTCTCAATTTCTGCAATGGAGCCCTGCTTTAAGCGGGAATTCGAAATGGACGTTGCAAGTTGCCAGCCACTCCTCGCCTTTCGACGAAAATCATTATTATATAAAGGGTTAAGGAGCTGATGACCGTATAAGAATAAGCGGATGAAAATCGATCTGCTCAGCATAGACCATAGCATTACTGGCAACTATGGCCTGATTATAATTGGCAAACATGCATGCCAATCGCGATGGGCATTCTTGCTCAACCCTTCAACCGGGCTCGCACAACGCCAGCGAACATTGAAGCAATCTGAATAGTAATCGTTGAAAAGTTCAAAGATGACAACGTTCAGGCTCGAAACGCCTATATCAGGTAAATTATTTCCGCCATTAAACGAGCCGACGGCCGAGTTTGTATCTTGGGCGAAAAGACACAACTCGCTGCCGCTCTATCAGCACAAAACGGACGAACTGGTAAGGTTCCTGGTTTCGTACACAAATGGTGTGCCATTTGCGAACAAAACCACTAACATTTGTATGACTGGCCTTTAGGCCGACTCATACTATGGCTAGCGGCACCCCCCCTGAAATGGTACTCGCTCCGTTTTTAAAGTTAGGATTATTCTACCCACCGCCTGATATTCGAGATATGAATGTAGGTTTCCAAGCCAATGCGACTGTCAGGTCGTTGGCCCCCCTTTCTGTTGATGAGTAAAAGCCATGGTAGCGCTATCGATCCTCGATCTTGTTCCTGTTGTTGAAGGAAAAACACCTGCGGATGCCTTTGCTAACACCAAGGACTTAGCACAGCATGCGGAGCGATGGGGCTATCAGCGCTATTGGGTTGCTGAACATCATAATATGGTGGGTATAGCGAGTGCTGCGACATCGGTCGTTATCGGATTTATCGCAGCCCATACGTCTACGATACGGGTAGGTGCTGGCGGCATTATGTTGCCGAACCATTCGCCGCTCGTCATTGCCGAACAATTTGGGACGCTTGAATCGCTTTATCCGGGGCGGATTGATCTAGGCTTAGGCCGGGCGCCTGGAACTGATCGCGTAACCTCGCAGGCGATGCGACGCGACATGATGGCGTCGGATCATTTTTCGGACGATGTTTTAGAGTTGCAATCCTATTTTGGGCCGCTTCAGCCCGATCAAACCATTCAAGCGGTTCCGGGTGCCGGATTGAACGTCCCGCTGTGGATTTTGGGTTCGAGCCTTTATGGCGCTCAATTGGCAGCCGCTTTTGGATTGCCATACGCCTTTGCTTCACACTTTGCGCCGGATGCGCTTGAACATGCGCTCGCGATCTACAAGGCGCAATTCAGGCCATCTGAACAATTGGCAAAACCTTACGCAATGGCAGGTGTGAATGTGGTTGTAGCCGATACCGATGCTGAAGCTGATTATTTATTCACGTCTATTCAGCGGCGCTTTACGGATATGGTGCGGGGTAAACGCGGCTATCTCCAGCCACCGATTGACGACATCAATGCCTATTGGACTGCCGACGAACAATTCCATGCCTCGCGTATGCTGACCTGTTCGTTTGTCGGTTCTCCCGATACCGTTCAACGCAAACTCGACGCGTTTGTTACGGCAACGGGTGTTAATGAGCTGATGGTCGCATCCGCCATTTTTGACCATCGTGCCCGTTTGCGGTCTTACGAGCTCTTATCTAAATTAGGCGATCAAGTTTTGATCGATAAGGCAGCTTAATCGAGACCGCTTTTTCTCAGGTCATCGTAAGACCGTCCTGCTCATTGCAAAGGCCATTTGTGCTGATTAGAAAATATCACTCTTGTTTTGGAGCCGTCAGCGACTGAGGTGAGCGATGATCGATTTTCCCATTGTCGATACCCATGTGCATCTTCTGGACACCGAGCGTTTTCGGTATTCTTGGACTAAAAACGCGCCTTCCTTGCTGCGCGACTGGACGGTTGACGACCTTTGCGCCATGGCGTCGCCCTATGTGGTGGATAAGATCGTTTTTGTCGAAGTCGATGTCGATATGCTCGATTATGTGGATGAGGGCATTTGGGTACAAAGCCTCGCGGACAAGGACCCCAGAATTCAAGGGTGCGTAGCCTGTCTGCCAATGGAGAAGGGCGCCGCTGTCGAGGCGGACATGGCGCAATTGGCAGATTTGAAGATTGTGCGCGGCATTCGGCGTTTGATCCAAAACCAGCCAGACCCTGAATGGGTATTACGACCGGAAGTTATCGAATCGACGCGGCTATTGGCGAAGTATAATCTCTCGTTCGACCTGTGTATTTTTCATCACCAGTTGGAAAATACGATCCGCTTCGTCAAACAATGCCCTGATGTTTTCTTTATTCTTGATCATATCGCAAAGCCAGGCATCAAGACGGGAGAAATGGAGCCTTGGGCGCGCCAGTTGCGGGAGTTGGCCGAACTGCCGAATGTCGTTTGCAAATTGTCGGGCGTAACGACTGAGGCCGATCATGCCGCTTGGACGCGTGAGCAATTGCGTCCCTACATCGATCATGTGATCGAATGCTTCGGCTTTGACCGGTTAATGTATGGCGGCGATTGGCCCGTCTCCGAATTAGCCGGAGCCTATCCTGCCTGGGTCGAGGTACTCGATTGGGCGACGAGCGGGTGCAGTAGAGACGAAAAGCGGAAACTGTTTCGTGACAATGGCATCCGCGATTATCGCCTGTTATGAGATCAGGATCGTCTTTGTCCGCTTCTCCAAATCTCTAACGAAATCAGGAATACCAAGTCCGCCTTGAATTTTCGGCAGCAAACCGGCCTCGGCTGCTTTGACCTTTTCCAATCGCTCGATGGTTTGATCAATCGCCTCAAAGGGCACGACGATAATTCCATCGAGGTCGCCGATAATGATGTCGCCCGCATCGACGCGGACGCCACCACAGACGATCGGTAGATTGATTGCGCCCGGTCCGTTTCTGACCGGACTGTTTGGCGTAACGCCCGCTGCGAAGCAAGGTAGTGCCATATCGGCAATGCCCGGAATATCGCGCACTGCACCGTCGGTCACGAAGCCAACGCCGCCTAGATTCCGGATCATCCCGAGCACAAGATCGCCGGTTACTGCGGTTGCCATAAATCCATCGGTCGAGGCGACAATTACGTCGCCCGGTTGGACGTGGGGAAGAGCCATTGCAAGGGCCAGATTATCGGCTGGACCGCACTCAACCGGAAGCGCCACGCCGCAGAGGAGGTGCTGCGCCGCGATAACCGGTTTGATGGTGTAGGTCATTGCACCGCGCCCACCCAACGCATCGGCGACAAATCCGGTTGGAATGCCTTTTAAGGCTTCCACTTGCTCGATCGTTGGGCGTCGCACCGTTGCTTTACGCCGGATGAGGGGCGGGTCTTCGATCATCAGATACTCTCCGGCAAACTGGTCATGAAGCGATGTGAATTCGAATGTTAAAGACAATGTCACATGATCATCTGCATTTTCATAGCGCTTAAAATTTTTTGATAGACAAACGCGCCCTGTTTCATCATCTTTATTCTTAACGTCGAGATTTATCGACCAAAGAATAAAATGGGGATGGTGAACGTGTCTGCTTGGCGTCGCAAGGCCTATAATGTGGCGCAGATGCGGCTATTGGCCAGCCAAGCCTTACCAAAGCCGGTGTTTGATTTCGCCGATGGCGGTGCCGAGGACGAATTTACGCTCCGGCGCAATGAGGTGGCCTTTTCCGATCTATCTTTTCTCCCTCGGCCGCTGAATGGGGTAAGCGGCGTTGATCTCTCCATCGAACTGTTTGGCGAAAGGCTTGCCTTGCCGTTCCTGCTGGGCCCGACGGGTCTTGCTGGTCTTTTCTGGCCGGATGGGGAGCGGTTAACGGCCAAAGCTGCGGCGAAAGCGGGGACGGCTTATTGCTTGAGCCATGGCTCGGTTTGTCGGCTTGAAGATCTCGATGCGCCCGAATTTGGCATGCGTTGGATGCAGGTGTTCATCTATCGCGACCGGTCGTTCACGATGGAGCTGATTGAGCGGGCGAAACAGGCAAAATATCAAGCGCTTGTGCTTACGATTGATAATCAGTTTCTCGGGCGACGCGAGCGCGACCTCGTCAATGGATTTTCAATTCCGCCGCGGTTTGGCCTGCGGGATATGACGGCAATGGCCGGAAAAGTCGGTTGGCTCGGCCGCATGCTGCCCGAGCTTAAAAACATCACCTTTGGCAATTATGTCCGCCAAGGGGAGGCGTCTGATTTAAAAACACTGGCCGGTCGAATGGCCAGCCTGCTGGATCCGGTTATGAATTGGGCCGACGTCGATGCGGTAAGAAAGACTTGGAAAGGTCCGCTTCTGATCAAGGGTATTTTGCACCCCCTTGATGCACAAGAAGCCTTGGCGCGGGGTGTTGATGGCCTCATTGTTTCCAACCATGGCGGGCGACAATTGGACGGAGCGGTGTCGGGCATCGAGGCTCTTCCGGCCATTGTCGATGTCGTTCAGGGTCGAATTCCTGTGTTGGTCGATGGCGGTGTTCGACGCGGTTCCGACATTGTTAAAGCGATCGCTTTGGGGGCGAAGGCATGTCTGATTGGCAGGCCTC
>CAIRGA010000110.1 GCA_903877935.1 uncultured Hyphomicrobiales bacterium | reverse complement strand
TCGTTTTAATCCCTTTTGTGGTGCCGACCGTCTTATCGGCCATTGCCTTTTGGTGGATCTACGATAGCCAGTTTTCAATCATCTCGTGGTCGCTGCGCCATTTAGGATTGATTACGGACAACATCGATTTTTTGGGCGACCCTAATAATGCGCGTCTGTCGTTAATTTTTGTAAATATTTGGCGTGGCGTTCCATTTATCGCGATTACGCTTCTAGCTGGGCTCCAAACTGTATCGCCATCGCTTTATGAGGCAGCCATATTAGATGGGGCAACGCGGTGGCAGAATTTTCGCTTCGTTACCTTTCCGCTCTTAACGCCCATCATTGCGGTTGTGATGACGTTTTCGGTTTTGTTCACCTTCACCGATTTCCAACTGGTTTGGGCGATGACACGCGGCGGGCCGGTGAATGCCACGCATCTTATGGCGACACTCGGATATCAACGCGCAATTCTTGCCGGCAATTTGGGTGAAGGCGCAGCCATTTCAACCGCCATGGTCCCATTTCTTTTGGGCGCGATCATGGTTTCTTGGTTTGGTCTTCAGCGTAGAAAATGGCAACAAGGAGGTCGGGATGACTGATCGGATGGATCATAACACGTCTGCGCCTTTAAGTGATGCGACTGAAGGCATGTCTTATCTCGACGGCGGTGTACGGAAATTAATTCACGTCTATTTGCCGCTTTTCGTGATCATGGTCGTCTTGATTTTTCCATTTTACTGGATGGTACTCACCGCCATAAAGCCAGACGCCCAACTCATTCATCTTGATGAGTTCAATCCGTTTTGGGTTGTTGATCCAACGCTCAAACATATTCAGAAACTTCTTTTCGATAGCCAATATCCGCGCTGGCTATGGAACACGATGTATGTGTCTGTCATCGCAACGGCGCTTTCGCTTTTTGCAAGCGTTTTTGCAGCCTATGCGCTTGTGAGAATTCGCTTCAAAGGAGCGGAGCTGGTAGGTGCGGCGATTTTTCTTGCTTATTTGGTGCCGCCGTCGATCCTGTTCATTCCTTTGGCCACGATCATTCAGGCCTATGGTCTCTTCAACAGTCCGTTGGCGCTGATTTTGGTTTATCCTACCTTTCTGATCCCGTTCTCGACATGGCTTTTGATGGGATATTTTAAATCCATTCCTTATGAACTTGAAGAATGCGCCCTGATTGATGGCGCGACACGGTTGCAGATTTTAATCAAAATCATTCTGCCCTTGGCAGTCCCGGGCCTCATTTCAGCCTCGATCTTCTCGCTGACCCTTTGCTGGAATGAATTTATCTACGCGCTAACCTTCCTCTCATCGACGCAGAACAAGACGGTTCCCGTCGCGATTGTGTCGGAGTTTGTTGACGGTGACATTTACCGCTGGGGTTCGTTGATGGCAGGCGCCCTTGTAGGGTCCTTGCCCCTCGTTATCCTCTATTCCTTCTTTGTCGATTACTATGTTTCAGCAATGACGGGTGCGGTTAAGGAATAAAATCGTTCGGCGGATAAAAATACTGGTGCTGCCGGAGAGGATTGAACTCTCGACCTCTCCCTTACCAAGGGAGTGCTCTACCACTGAGCTACGGCAGCGAACCGAAGCGTTCGGTGAATGATACCTCCCGAAGCGGCGCGGACACTGCCATAGGCCCCGCTTTATAGCAAGAAGCGCGCAGCAAATTCTTTGATTTTTCGATGGTCGCCATAAATTCGCCGCTTGATTCGGTGATGGGTCTTCACTGGGCTTGCCTCTCGGATCGCTTCATCCTAAGCGTTCGGCACAGTTTTTGGCGCCAGAATCAGTGGCGGTATGGATTGAGACGGCTAAATGACGGTACCTCCACGGCATCCGCGCTTTGAGCGTGCGGCGGCCTCCCTTCGTGAAAACCTGAAGCGTCGCAAGGCGCAGTCCCGCGCCCGTGTGATAGGCGAAGGCACCAAGGATGAGGCGGATCAGGGTCAAAAGAACGGGCCTGACAGGGCTGATGGCCAGTCGCAAAGCGTTTAAAAGGGTTAGAAATGGATCGTATTCGTATCGGTGGCGGCAGGAAACTGGAAGGCATAATCCCGATTTCGGGCGCTAAAAACGCTGCCTTGCCACTCATGATCGCCAGCATCCTGTCTCGCGAAACCTTGACGCTGCACAATGTACCAAGACTATCCGATGTCCGCCTTTTGATGCGGATTTTGGGCAATCATGGGGTTGATGCTGCAATCAGCGGCAAACGTCTCGGGCAATCCGAGGAAAGCGGCGAGACCATTACGCTATCGGCGCGCGACATTGTGGATACGACGGCGCCATACGAACTCGTTTCCCGGATGCGGGCAAGCTTTTGGGTTGTTGCACCTTTGTTAGCCCGGATGGGCGAGGCGCGCGTTTCGTTACCCGGTGGTTGCGCCATTGGCACGCGTCCAGTCGATTTATTGTTGATGGCACTCGAAAAGCTGGGCGCCGAAATCGAAATCGACGCCGGTTATGTGGTCGCTAAAGCGCCCAAAGGCTTGCGCGGCGGCTTAATCGACTTTCCTAAAGTCACCGTCGGGGGCACCCATATCGCCTTGATGGCAGCCAGCCTTGCCCATGGCACGACGGAAATCAAAAATGCGGCGCAGGAGCCTGAAGTCACCGATCTGGCTGAATGCCTCATCAAGATGGGCGCAAAAATTGAAGGTGCAGGAACGTCGCATATCGTCATTGAAGGCGTGCCGCGGTTGGATGGAGCCCATCATCATGTTTTGCCCGACAGGATTGAAACGGGCACCTATGCCATGGCGGTCGCGATGACCGGCGGCAATGTGCTGTTAGAAGGCGCGCGCCATGATTTGTTGGACGCGGCACTCGATGTATTGACCCAAGCGGGCGTTTCGGTTGCTGCCGAAGAGAATGGCATCCGGATCATTCGGAATGGTGGAGGACTTCGGCCCGTTGACGTGACAACGCAGCCTTTCCCCGGCTTTCCGACTGATCTTCAGGCTCAATTTATGGCTTTAATGACAAAAGCGGATGGCGATTCCATGATTCATGAGACGATTTTCGAAAATCGCTTCATGCATGTGCAGGAATTGGCGCGGCTTGGCGCACGGATCAATTTGGATGGCGATAAGGCCTTTATCAAAGGCCGTAGCCGTCTGCAGGGTGCGCCGGTGATGGCCACCGACCTTCGGGCTTCGGTATCGCTGGTGATTGCGGGTTTGGTCGCGGAAGGTGATACGGTCGTTAACCGCGTCTATCATCTTGATCGTGGCTTTGAGGCTCTTGAGAAGAAACTAGCGCGTTGCGGCGCCGATATTGAGCGCCTCTCGGGCGAAAAGTAAGCCTTTCAAACAATTGCGCTTTCCGCCAGCTTCGGTAGAGGTGGCGGCGGCGTTCGTTTTAACCCTTGTCGATTTTGAGAATGGAACGGATATGGTGAAGGTTGCGGCCTTTGATCCAGAAGATCTGCTTGTTATTTCGGCTCATCTTGAGGGCGCGCGTGTCCGCGCCTCTGATATGGTTTATTTGCCGAAAGAGCGTCGATTTGTATTGGCGATGGATCGTCCCGTAGCGGGAGGCGCCAGCGAACGGCGCCAAACGGGCCTTCATTTCGAACGCGTCACACGGGCGATGACTTCAAAAATGCCAGCTGGCTCACCGGACGCGGTTCTTAATCTCATCGGAATTGGCTTTGAGCCGGTTGACGCCCCATCAGGCCATGTGGTTTTGCTGTTTGAGGGTGGTAGCGCAGTGAGGCTCACGGTTGAGTGTCTAGAAGCTGCGATGGCTGATTTGGCGCCTGATCATTCAAAGGAATAAACACATGGCGCTTCGCCTTTCATCACACGATCCGAATTTTGATCGTCAGATCACTGATTTGCTTGCCGCCAAGCGGGAGATTTCAGAGGATGTAGATCAGACCGTTCGCGCTATTATTGCGGATGTAATGGCGCGAGGCGATGCAGCCCTTGTCGATTATACGCAGCGTTTTGATCGTATGACGGTGGATGCGGGCGCTTTGCGTATTTCGGAAGCCGAGATCGACGATGCGATAACGCAATGCGACAAACCGGCTTTGGATGCCTTGTCCGTTGCCCGTGATCGCATCGAAGCTTATCACATCCGTCAAAAACCGTCGGATGAACGGTATACGGATGCCCTGGGTGTGAGCCTTGGTCATCGCTGGACAGCCATTGAGGCGGTTGGCCTATATGTGCCTGGTGGCACCGCGAGTTACCCATCCTCGGTGTTGATGAATGCGGTACCTGCCAAGGTTGCCGGCGTGCCACGCATTGTGATGGTCGTGCCAACGCCCGATGGCGTGCTTAATCCGCTCGTTCTGGCTGCAGCCCGTATTGCAGGGATCACAGAGATTTATCGGGTTGGTGGTGCTCAAGCCATTGCGGCATTGGCCTATGGCACGCAAACGATTGCGCCTGTTGCTAAAATTGTTGGGCCCGGCAATGCCTATGTGGCCGCAGCTAAGCGCCGCGTGTTTGGCCAAGTTGGCATTGATATGATTGCGGGTCCATCGGAAGTGTTAATTTTGGCAGACGGCCATGCCAATCCTGATTGGATCGCGGCCGATCTTCTAGCGCAAGCCGAGCATGACACGGCGGCGCAATCGATTTTGGTGACGAATTCCGCTTCACTAGGCGACAGCGTGGCAATGGCGGTAGAGCGGCAACTGTTGACGCTACCGCGGGGTGAAATTGCCGGTGCAAGCTGGCGCGACCATGGTGCGATCATCCTTGTTGATACGCTTGAAAGTGCGGTGCCGCTGGTTGATCGATTGGCTCCTGAGCATCTTGAGATTGAAGCGGATCATGCAGAAGCCTTGGCAGGCATGATCCGCAATGCGGGCGCAATCTTTTTGGGATCACACACACCTGAAGCGATCGGCGATTATGTAGGCGGTACCAATCATGTGTTGCCAACGGCCCGGTCGGCCCGCTTTTCGTCAGGTCTCGGCGTTTTGGATTTCATGAAGCGGACCTCGATCCTGTCCTGCACACCTGAATCGCTCAGGGCACTCGGGCCATCGGCGATTGCACTCGCGGAAAGCGAGGGGCTCGGCGGACATGCGCGCTCGGTCGCCATTCGTCTCAATCTCGGCTAGAGCGCCGTTTTGATTCACACAAACCGGCGCTCTAGTTCTTCGTTTTGTCGCATGTTTTTACGATTAACCGGTTTCCACTAAATCTAAACATGCTCTAGAAGAGGCATATGGCCCCACATGTAGATCCTCGGAAGCGGCTGGTATCAATAACCCTTGATGAAGGGTCGATTGGTCGTGGCGGCCCCGAACAGGAGCATGAGCGCGCCATCGCCATTTTTGATTTGATTGAAAGCAATAATTTTGCTGTCGCTGGTCACGATGGCGGGCCTTACACGCTAACGGTGGGACTGCTCGCCAATAAGCTTGCCTTTGATATTCGTGATGAGCAAGGGCAACCTGTAACCGCGCATATTTTATCGCTGACGCCATTCCGACGCGTGGTGAAAGATTATTTTTTGATTTGCGAAAGCTACTATCAGGCGATCCGTACCGCGAGCCCGTCACAGATCGAAGCGATCGATATGGGACGGCGCGGGCTCCATAATGAAGCGGCGGAATTATTGATCGAACGGTTGGAAGGAAAACTCGAGGTTGATTTTGATACGGCGCGGCGTCTGTTCACGCTGATTTCTGCGCTTCACTGGAAAGGCTAAGGGCTTGACCGGCGCGCGGAAAGTGCAAGCTGTCCTCTTCGCCTGCGCGATGAACGCCGTACGCTCGCCCATGGCAGAGGCACTTGCCCGACATTATTTTGGCCAAACACTCTATATTCAATCGGCCGGAATCCGCAAAGGAACGGTTGATGGTTTTGCACTTTCCGTACTCGATGAACTGGGCATTGATGCCAAAGGCCATAAACCCCATACGCTTGAAGAATTGGCAGAATGGGAAGGGCTTAATTTTGATTTGATTATTACTCTGTCACCCGAAGCCCATCACGCTGCGCTGGAATTGACGCGAACAGTTTCCGTGGATGTCGAATATTGGCCAACACCGGATCCATCGGTGATTGAGGGGACACGCGAGGTCAAGCTCGACGCCTATCGTGAGGTGAGGGATAAATTATCGATACGCATTTTGGAACGGCTCGGCGCTTAAGCGCTATTCGCGACGCAAAATATGTTCAACGAACCAATCCACCCATGGCTTTGTTTTGAAACTGTGTTCAAGTTCCTGCGGATCATAAATCGTTTCGACCCAGGTTTGGAAATCAATACCCTTTTCCAAACCCTCAACCCGATACCGCTCAAAAAAAGCATCCAAGATGCCGGTCTTGGCGAATTTGAAATGCCCGAAACGCCATGAGAGTTGTTGGAGAGCTTCATCAAGCGGGCGCTTTTCATGAACGAGCAAATAAAGGGTTGCCATAAAACCCGCACGATCCGCTCCGGATTTGCAATGCGCTAGGACAGGATAGCTCAAACCTTCGAAAAAGGCCTTAGCCGAGGCGATCTTTTCGCGATCAGGCGCGCCGCGGGAGCGGATCACGAAATCGACCAGCTGAAGGTTAGATTGCTCGCACGCCTCGCGTTCCAGCGGCCAAGACCCGAATTCACGACCGCCGCGCAGATTAACGATGGTTTTCACGCCTTCAGTGGCCGATTGGTGCAATTGCCCTGGTGTTGGCTGCGCCGCACGCCAGAATTGGCCTGAGACACGGTGTTTATTGAGGTAAATCAGCCGGAAAATGCCATGATCAACGAAAACCATGTCGACCCATGCCCAAATCCGCTGAAAAAAGCCCGTTAATGGCCGATCCCATCGTGCAATATTGGCTTCTCGGCGGGCATGTCGATAGGCAGCGGTAGTGAATTTTTTCATCACGGTTTAGAAACAACCCCGTTTTGCCGCAAAAAGACCAGACTTTTATACGATATGTTCGTCATTAGCCCAGTCCCTACCAGTGGTCCTCAGGGAGAGCAAGGCGGGCATGGCTTTTCGACGCAGCCCAAACATGGTAACGACTGGCCGTCTCATCGAACATAAAAGGGTTTTACTTTCATGACCTATCTTGATTATTCGGCACTTGAGCAGGCTCCCCTTCAAACGGCGCCTTATGAGTATCTGATTGTCGAGAAGTTTGTAAAACCTGAGAAATTTACGGAAGCCATGGGCGATTTTCCGGCCGTTCCAGGCCCTGGATCGCACCCGCCCTCCCAATTGTCGATCAGCGGCAAGTTTAAAGCCTTGCTTGATGAATTGCAGGATGATGCTTTCCGCAAAGCGATTGAGAAAAAATTCAATATTGACCTTACCGGTCGCCCAACCATGTACACGGTCCGCGGTTTCCTCCGATCCACCGATGGCAGCATCCATACGGATAGCGAGACCAAGATCATTACGGTGCTTCTCTATCTGAATGAAGATTGGGGTGCGGAAGGTGGTAAATTGCGTATTTTGCGGAATGGGACCGATCTTGAGGATTACGTCGCCGAAGTGCCGCCCTCCCTTGGAACCTTGCTGGTGTTTAAACGCTCCGACAATTCTTGGCACGGCCATAAGCCTTATGAGGGCCAACGCCGCGTGGTACAGATGAATTGGGTATTGGATAATGATGTCGTTAATCGCGAACAGCGTCGGCACACGCTTTCAACGCAATTCAAGAAGCTAAAGAATTTCCTGACGGGCCGCGCTGCCTAACACCCCATCGTCGGCGCAATAAACCACCAAACAGGACAAGGGCTGTTGCGAATAGCGAGGCCCCTTGCTCTCCCTTTCCACCCAAAATGCCAAGGATGGTTTCGGGCATCCACGGATCTGAATAGACGAGCTGGCCGGCAGACCAGCCGATAAGCCCGGCGCCGATAAAGACCAGTGCAGGATAGCGCTCGATTAGCGCGCCTATTGAGTTGGCACCCCAAACAATGAGGGGAACCGACAGAAGCAGTCCCACTACCAAAAACATCGGTGCATCGTGGGCGATACCGACAATCACCAGCACATTATCGAGGCTCAAGATGACATCCGCCATCGCGATGGCACCAACCGCCTGCCATAGTCGATTATGCGATGACACAAGGTCCGCCTCATCCTGATCTGCCTCGCTGATTAACGCGGTGGCAATCCAGATCAATAAGATGCCACCTATGAACTTCAGGCCAGGGACCGATAACAGAGGAATTGCAACGGCCGAAAAGATCAGCCGCAGCCCTATCGCTGTTCCCGCGCCTAAGATCATTCCGATCCGTCTTTGACGGTCAGGCAAATTATGGCACGCCACAGCGATCAGTATCGCATTGTCGCCGGACAATAGAATATTGACCCAAAACACATCGAGCAGGGTCAGAAAAGGGGAAGCCTCTTGCATCATCACATTTTGCCTATCGCTTCGCGTCACGAAGCGCAATATTCGACCCATCGACAGAGCAAACCCAAACCGGTATGGTAGAAATCCAAAAAGGCGGGCGTAGTTCAGTGGTAGAACGACAGCTTCCCAAGCTGTATGTCGAGGGTTCGATTCCCTTCGCCCGCTCCAAATATACGCTAAACCTCATTCGGAATGCGCCAGTGACGCCGCCAAACGATCCAACGATTGAAATCTCGGCCAATCCTACCGCCGTGCATTATTTTGCACGCACGCTCTGGCTTGCATCTGGCCTCGGCGCTGTATTGGCCGGACTTATTTTGTGGTCTGCACGGGGCGAACGGGTGTTCAGCGATCTCGTGAGCGCCACAATTTCGTGGTGCCTGTAAGGAAACCCAATGGCGCGTCCTAGGCTCATTTTTCCCCTTATCGCCTTTTTAGTGAGCCTGATCATTTTGGGCGTTGCTTGGTTTGCTTTTGATCCGATGGGCGAGACGGGATCATCCGCCATTGGCGGGCCCTTTCAGCTGACGGCTCAAGACGGACGGAGCGTTACCGAGAAAGACTTGCGCGGCGGCCCAAGCCTTGTGTTTTTTGGCTTTACCCATTGCCCCGATGTTTGCCCGACGGCACTTTACGAGATCGGCCTGATCTATAAGGCGATGGGCAAGGATGGTGATCGCCTCAAGACATTTTTTGTAACCGTTGATCCCGAACGCGATACACCGTCCGTTATTAAAGATTACCTCTCGGGTTTTGATGCGCGGATTACCGGTCTTTCGGGCGCACCGGACGCCGTTCTGGCCGCCGAAAAAGCCTATCGCGCTTATGCCAAGAAGGTCCCTCTCGAAACGGGTGGGTATACGATGGACCATACCGCCTTGATTTACTTGATGGATGGAAAAGGCCGTTTTCTATCAAGCCTTAATATTGATCGATCGCCCGAAGAAAACGCCAAGATGATTTCCAAGTATTTTTAATAGGCTTTTGTAGCAAGCCGTCTCGATGTTCGTGAATGGCCGTGTTCTGTTTTTCGCCAAAGCGATGGCGCAACAACAAACTCCCAAAGGGCGCGCCACGCCGCGAAACATTTTAGCAGCGAATAAATTGAAATGCCTAGGACGTCCAACCAATAAAATTTAAAACCGCGATGCTGCATTCCAATTTTCAGTGCCATATAGGAAACATTGAGATGACCGATAAACACTAGCGCTATCAAGCACCATTGAGCTAACTCGTATCTTGATATTGGTTCGCTGATACAGGGCAGGGCGATTATCCAACCAAGGAAAAGTACGATCAGAGGATTGAACAAAGCAGATGTGATTGATGCGAGACTAATGACCGTTATTTGAAACTGTCTGACACGCGATATTGACGTCCAGTTTTTGTCTAATGGTCGTGCGACCACGATTGCAGTTTGTATCCAACCTTTAAGCCACCGCGTTCGCTGATTGATCCATGCTGGTAGCGTGTTAGGTGCTTCCTCCCATGTCGTGGAATCGATGACAGCCGTTTCATACCCAAGACGTGCCAGACGTAACCCAAGATCGGCATCCTCGGTTACATTCCAAGGGTCCCACGCGAAACAAGCTTCTAAAGTTGTGCGACGAAAATGGTTTGACGTTCCGCCGAGCGGAATAGGTTGCTTGGCATAAGCCATTCCAGGAAGCAGCGCATCGAAAAGCCCTGCATATTCTAATGCGAACATCCGACTGATCCAAGAATCGGCACTATTATCGATAGCTAATCGCCCTTGAACACAGCCAATTCGTTTTCCACCCTGATGAAAACAATGAACGGCTTTCCTTAATTGGTCTGGGTCTGGTTCATCTTCTGCGTCATAGACAACAATATAATCACCTCTAGCATATGCGAGGCCTATATTGAGTGCTCTCGGCTTTGTCCGTGGGTTCATCATAGGACAAACAACGATTTCAAATATCGCCGGAAGCTCTTCGATAAGCAGAGCTAACCTCGTTTCCACATCATCCAATTCAACAAGAATTTTGATTTCTAATTTTGCTTTGGGATAATCAATCCGCTTTAGGCGGCTGATGAGTTTAGAAATGATCTTTCGCTCTCGATAAAGCGGAACCAAAATTGTGTAACTTGGTAAGTCCTGATCAATTAAAGTTAACTGAGAAGGCGGTATCGGTGAGGAATGTTTTAGCGCTTCCGCTTTAAGGAGGATGGATGGAATTCCGGGAAATAGAGTAAATAAAAATATCAATGAATGCCAAAATGTTGGCACCAAGAAGGAAAATATAAACAAGCTCGATAGAGATAATAAGATAGTCGCCGATTTCATCATCCCATTTTGATGGGCTGATAGATGCGGTGCCCGAATTTGCATTTTTTCCACAGCGTTTTGCGCGATGACACGTCCATAAGTCATTCGAACGGATTCAATAAAATTTTGTGGCGTCGTTATAACGACATTGCCTTCGTTTAAATGAATAGAGCCATGGCATGCTGCAAAAAGTAGGGCTACAAATTTTTGACCCGTTGGCGCTATTGCAAAACTTAACCTGTCACCATTATTCAGTAATGGGCACGTCTCCGCCTTAATAAGAAGATCCCCATCTAAATTGTGTGCAATGGGTAATATTTTGGCTGTAAATGGGACACTCAAGATGTTTGCAAGTGTTCGATAGAGGTCCTCCGCGCTGATCAGTTCATTTCGGATCAGAAATTGATCGATCGTGGTGCCGCCGCTCTCGGCACATTGTAACGCCCATTCGATAAAGGTAGCGCGCTGCTCGCGTGCATCTTCAGGAGGCACGTGCGGTCCGGTTGGACGCCAGGTGGTGTTATCAATACGCTCGGTCATGGACGATGATCCAATTAAAGAGCGCGATCATCTTCTTTTTCGAAAAATTTGACGCCTGCAAGAAAAGACCAAAATTGATAAAGCGTTTCGGGTAACCCCTGCTTTTATTGTCAGGTGATAAAAAATGGCTCTTTTTGATATGGTTTCATTTTGTTTGCCAAACCACCTTCCCTCTTTCGGGCAAATTGCTTTATGGTCCGCAGCCTTCGCCTTATGACGGAAGGCGTGTTTCCTGCTGTACCGAAAGTATCCCATGTCGATAGCCGATCTTGTCCAAAATCCTGAGCTTGTGACCACTGCCGAGCAATCGGCGGCCTGGCCGTTTGAAGAGGCCCGCAAATTGGTGGAGCGCGTCAAACGCACGGGGCAGCGGAGCGTTTTGTTTGAGACGGGGTATGGCCCATCGGGCTTGCCGCATATCGGTACGTTCGGCGAGGTCGCACGTACGACGATGGTACGCAATGCTTTTCGGATCCTCACCGAGGACAAGATCCCGACGCGGCTGTTGTGCTTTTCCGACGATATGGACGGAATGCGCAAAGTGCCGGACAATGTGCCAAACCGCGACGTACTGGCCGAGCATCTGCATCGGCCTTTGACGCGCGTGCCTGATCCGTTCGGCGAGTTTGAAAGCTTTGGCCACCATAACAATGCCATGCTGCGCCGTTTTCTGGATACTTTCGGCTTTCAATATGAGTTTGCCAGCGCGACCGACTATTACACATCTGGCAAATTTGATGAGATTTTGTGCCGCATGGCCGAGCATTATCAGGCGGTGATGGATATCATGCTGCCAACTTTGGGCGAGGAGCGGCGTGCGACCTATAGCTGCTTCTTGCCGATTTCGCCCAAATCCGGTCGTGTCCTTTACGTGCCGATGAAACACGTTGATGGCAAAAACCACACGGTCAGCTTTGAAGATGAAGATGGCACCGATGTGACCCTGCCGGTGACGGGCGGTAACGTGAAGCTACAATGGAAGCCAGACTTCGGCGCGCGTTGGGCGGCTCTTGGCGTTGATTTCGAAATGTATGGCAAGGACCATCAGCCCAACACGGTTGTCTATGATTCAATTTGCCGTGCCTTAGGCGGTGTGGCGCCGGAGCATTTTGTTTATGAGCTCTTTTTGGACGATAAGGGCCAAAAGATTTCGAAATCAAAAGGAAACGGCATCACGATTGATGAGTGGCTGAAATATGCCAGCCCCGAGAGCCTTGCACTCTTCATGTATTACAAGCCACGTGAAGCGAAGAAGCTGTATTTCGATGTCATTCCTCGTCAGGTTGATGATTATCTGACGTTCCTGGAAAAATTCCCGGGGCAGATGGTCAAAGAACAGCTCGGCAATCCGGTGTTTCATATCCATGGAGGTCATCCTCCGAAGGTCGAGACGATTTCGGATGCCGAGAACCATTCGACGACGGTCACTTTTGCAATGCTCTTAAATCTGGTCGCCGTTGCGAATTCGGAAGACCCGCAAGTGTTGTGGGGGTTTATTCGCCGATATTCCTCGACGGTTTCGTCTGAAAACCACCCGGGCCTAGCTAAAATGGTGGGTTACGCCATCGCTTATTACCGTGATTTTGTGCGACCAGCTAAGGTGTATCGCGCGCCAACGGAACAGGAGCATTCCGCACTCAGTGATTTGGCCAAGGCTCTTTCAGACCATGCAGGCTCAACCGATGGCAATGCGT
>CAIRGA010000109.1 GCA_903877935.1 uncultured Hyphomicrobiales bacterium | reverse complement strand
GCTCTAAAAAACGAACGCCGCGCGCCGAATAATCGACAACATCCCGCGCAAAATCATCCGTTTCGAGAAAAAAGCCCACCCGCCCACCGGTTTGCCGCCCGATAGCCCGCGTTTCCTCTCCATTTTTTGCCCGCGCTAATAATAACGCTGCGCCCGATGTGCCCGGTGCCACCACAACCCAACGTTTACCCTCGCCAAGCTCGGTGTCCTCGATGAGCGAAAAGCCAAGCTTTCCAACGAAAAAACGGATCGCCGGATCATAATCATCAACAACTAGCGTCGTTAAGAAAATCGAACGATGGACCATCAACCCTCAAACCTTTGGTGAACTGCATCCCAATATTGCGCCGCCCATCCGCCACCTTTGCCACATCAAAAACTGATGCTATAGGCCCATCAGACAAAATTACAAAAAGGGATCAAACATGTCGCACGCGAAATGGACCGGCGTTTATCCAGCCGTCACCACGAAATTCACACCCGATGACCGTCTCGACATCGCTGAAATGGAGCGGTGCTTCAAATTGCAGACCGATGCGGGCGTCGACGGCTTGATCGTGTGCGGTTCGCTCGGCGAGGCTTCTACCCTAGATCAGTCGGAAAAAATCGAAATTCTGAAGACAGCCCTTCGTGTTGCAAATGGCAAAATTCCCGTCCTGCTAACGGTTGTCGACGGCTCGACGCGTAACGCTCAGGCATTGGCTGAAGCGGGCGCCAAAGCGGGCGCGCAGGGCTTCATGGTTTTGCCCGGCATTCCTTACAAATCCGAGCCGCATGAGACGATGGCGCATTACCGCGCTGTTGCCAAAGCGGGCCAATTACCGGTGATGATCTACAACAACCCCGTCGCTTACGGCGTTGATTTGACTCCCGAAATGCTCATGGATCTCGCCGCTGACCCGCTCTTTGCCGCGGTGAAAGAATCGTCCGACGATATCCGCCGCATCACCCATATCTTCAACCTCATGGGCGAGAAGATTCAGGTATTCACGGGCGTGGACAATCTTGCGCTCGAAAGCCTTGCGATGGGCGCTCACGGCTGGGTCGCGGGCCTTGTCTGCGCGTTCCCCGATGAAACGGTCGCAATCTGGAAATTGCAGCAAGCGGGCCGGATGGCAGAAGCCCTTAAAATCTACCGTTGGTTCCAACCCTTGCTCGACCTCGACGTGTCGGCGCGGCTTGTTCAAAACATCAAGCTTGTTGAAGCGCTCGTCACCGGCACCAATGATCGCTGCCGCGCGCCACGCATCGCGCTGTCGGGTAGCGAACGCACGCGGATTGAAGGGATTGTTAAGAAGGCTGTGGCCGTTCGCCCCGCCCTTCCGAAGCTGTAACGGGTATCAAGCCTATGAAAATTGCCGTCCTCGGAGCAGGCCTTGTCGGATTGGCGAGCGCTCATGCGCTGGCCGACGAAGGTCATTCCGTGGTCATTATGGATCGCGAGGGACCGGGCGCCGGTGCCTCGCGTGGCAATGCGGGATGGTTGGCCCATACGGACATCGATCCGATTGCGCATCCCAAAATGCTGCGACAGGTCCCCAAATTCTTAACCGACCCGCTTGGCCCTTTGGCTATTCGGCGGGAATATCTGCTTCCTATTCTGCCTTGGCTCATCAGACTGCTGATTGCTTCGCGCCCGGCTAATCTGAACCGCTCGATCAATGCTCTTATCGGGTTACAAAGCCTTGCAATGCCGGCTTGGACGCAATTATCCGCCCGGCTCGGCATGGAAAAAATGATCCACCGCCGTGGCGGTCTCTTTGCTTTCCAAAGCCATGACGAGTTCCGCACCGCCCTTCCCCATTTCAAACGCCAAGAAGCCGCCGGTATTCGGGTCGAATATCTCGACGGTCCCGAAGTGCGTCAAATGGAACCCGCTTTGACCGATACGATTGCTGGAGCGGCATTCTTCCCCGATGCGGCGCATGTTACGGACCCTTATCTGATCACAATGGCGCTGTATGAAGCCGCTCGCGCCCGCAATATCGACTTCTTACAAGCCAGCGTCAAAGCCATCGATCTGGTCGAGCGGGGTGCCGTCGTCCGCTTCGATGGACGAGATCCAATTGCGTTTGATCGGGTGGTCGTCGCGATGGGGGCTTGGTCCAAACCGATCGCGGCAACGGTCGGCGATCATGTCCCGCTGGATACTGAGCGGGGGTACAACATCTCGTTCCCGGGCTCGACGCGTTACCTCAACCGGCCGGTTTCGTTCCAAGGCAGCGGATTTGTGGCAACGCCCTTGGATACCGGCTTACGCCTTGGCGGCGCCGTTGAACTCGCTGGTTTAAAGCTGCCCCCGAACCACGCCCGCACGCGCGCATTGTACAAAAAAGCCGAACGGTTCATCCGTGATTTGCCGAGCTTTGATCAAGGCACCGTCTGGATGGGTTTTAGGCCTTCGATACCGGATTCCTTGCCGGTCATCGGCTATTCGCAAAATTCGCCCTTGGTCGTTCACGCTTTCGGTCACGGCCATTATGGACTAACCCAGTCCGCTGCGACCGCCAGACTGGTGGCAGACTTGGTTGCGGGTCGCCAGCCACCCATTGACCTGTCGAGCTTCAGTCCACAACGCTTTTAACAATATAAATCAATTATTTAGATAAATTTCTAGATTCTGATTCAGAACTTCAATAACCTGAATCAAAACATGAAGCTCACAGCATAGATACCGGAATCGAACATTCAGGGGAAACGGCGAACACCATGGCAACTCACACTTTTTTCTGCGTTGACGGTCATACCTGCGGCAATCCGGTGCGCCTCGTCGCGGGCGGCGGTCCGAACCTCGTCGGCGCTAATATGGTGGAGAAGCGCGCGCATTTTCTGGCCGAATACGACTGGATCAGAACGGGCCTAATGTTCGAACCGCGCGGCCATGATATGATGTCGGGCGCGATCCTCTACCCTCCAACGCGGCCCGATTGCGACATTGCTTTCCTGTTTATCGAGACATCCGGCTGCCTGCCCATGTGCGGCCATGGCACCATCGGAACCGTCACGATGGCACTGGAGCGCGGTCTTGTTTCGCCCCGCGAACCCGGTCGGCTGATGATCGACACCCCCGCCGGCGTCGTGGAAGCCCGCTACATGATGAAGGACGGCTTCGTCGATAGCGTCCGGATTACCAATATTGCCTCCTTCCTCCACTCGACCGGAATTTCGGCGGACGTTGAGGGGCTTGGTACAATCACCGCCGACGTAGCCTATGGCGGTAATTTCTATGCGATCATTGAGCCGCAGCCGAATTTCCCGGGCTTGGAACACGTAAATCCTTCCGACATTCTGCTCTGGAGCCCGAAGGTCCGTGAGGCGTTCCGCGCTAAATATTCTTTCGTTCATCCGGAAAATCCCGCGATTAATGGTCTTTCCCATGTTTTATGGACTGGAAAGCCAACCCATCCCGAGGCCCATGCCAAAAACGCGGTGTTTTATGGCGACAAGGCGATTGATCGCTCGCCGTGTGGCACCGGCACTTCGTCGCGCATGGCGCAATGGGCCGCACAGGGCAAATTAAAGGTCGACGATGAGTTTGTGCATGAAAGCATCATCGGAACCCTTTTCCGCGGCCGTGTCGAGCGGGCGACAAAAGTCGGCGACTATGACGCGATTATCCCTTCCATCGAGGGCTGGGCGCGGATGACGGGCTATAACACGATCTTCATCGACGACCGCGACCCGTTGGCACATGGGTTTCAGGTGAAGGACGCGGCTCTTGCCCGTTAATGTCGCATAAGCATCATATTTATACAAAAAAGCGCGTGAATTAAGAGCTTTTTCATGGGGATTGGCACTGGCGGTCGAGCCCTTGTTCGGTTAGTGGTTCTTCGAGGCGTGCTAAAAAGCACCATTGGGTCAGGGCTTTAGGGATGAATTATTTTATTCAGCAACTCATCAACGGACTTACGCTTGGGTCAATCTATGGGCTCATCGCGATTGGTTATACGATGGTGTATGGCATTATCGGCATGATCAATTTCGCACATGGTGATGTGTTCATGGTCGGCGCGTTTGTTTCGTTGATCACCGTCATCGTCTTCGGCATCACCGGCACAACCAGTATTGCCTTAGGCATTGGCGCGCTCATTTTGGTCGCTGCGATTTCCATGATTATTGCCGGCATTTACGGCTGGACGATTGAGCGCCTCGCTTACCGTCCACTTCGTGGCTCATTCCGTCTCGCCCCGTTGATCACCGCGATCGGCGTATCGATCTTCCTGCAAAATTTCGTACAAGCCACGCAAGGAGCGCGCGTTAAGCCATTGAACGCGATCATTTCGGGCGGCTTCACGATTTTGGAAGGCAATGATTTCGTGGTCCGCATCACCTATATGCAGATCCTTATCGTCGTTCTCACCTTCCTGTTGATGTCTGGGTTCACCTATTTGATTTCCAAGACACCGCTTGGCCGCGCGCAACGCGCCTGCGAACAAGACATGAAGATGGCGATGTTGCTCGGCATTGATGTCAACACAACCATTTCGACGACCTTCGTGATCGGTGCCGCTTTGGCCGCCGTCGCTGGGTTGATGTATCTGCTTTATTATGGCGTTATCGATTTCTATATCGGCTTTTCGGCTGGCATTAAGGCCTTCACGGCAGCCGTTCTTGGCGGCGTCGGCTCGCTACCAGGCGCAATGCTCGGTGGCTTGGTGATTGGGCTTATTGAAGTGTTTTTCGCCGCCTATTTCTCGTCCGAATATAAGGACGTGGCGGCATTTTCGATGTTGATCGTTGTGCTGATCTTCATGCCGCAAGGCCTGCTTGGTCGCCCTGAAATTGAGAAGGTCTGAACCATGTCGCTTCACGATCAGACATCACCCTCCTTACTTCCCATGATCAAGCGCAGTGTCATTGCCACGATCATCGCGTTTTTCCTTTTCTTGCCGACGCTCGGCTTGAAGACAACAGCATCGGGCGGCGTCGATGGGTTATTTCTAACCTATCGCTGGCTACTGCTCGGCATTGGTTGCGGCTTTATTTTTGTGATCAGGATGGCCTATGAACTTTTCTGGGCACCAAAAGACGGTGATCAAAAACCTGCTAAAACACAATCAGCGCTCGCCAAAACGCTTGGCTCCGCAAAAATTGCAAAATCCGTCGGGCCCTTGCTTTTAGCTTTTGCGATCGTCTTCCCGTTCCTTCCCTTCTCGGATCGCTATATTCTCGATCTGGGTATTCTCATCATCACCTATGTGATGCTTGGATGGGGACTGCAAATCGTTGTTGGGCTCGCAGGCCTTCTCGATCTTGGTTATGTCGCCTTTTATGCCGTCGGCGCCTATTCCTATGCTTTATTGTCGATCCATTTCGGCTTTGGTTTCTGGATGTGCTTGCCGCTCGCGGGCCTATTGGCTGCCACTTGGGGCATTGTTTTGGGCTTTCCTGTCTTACGCTTGCGCGGCGATTATCTGGCTATTGTCACCTTGGCTTTCGGCGAAATCATCCGCGTCATTTTATTGAATTGGCGTGGCTTTACCGGGGGCTCAAACGGCCTTTCGAGCATTCCTCGTCCGTCCTTTTTTGGCTTGCCATTCAACCAGGAACCCGGTGGTTTTGCGGCCACCTTCGGTCTTGAATATTCAAGCATGCAGCGCATTGTCTTTTTGTACTTCCTCATCTTGGCGCTCGCCGTGTTTACGTTCTTCGTGACCGCACGTCTCCGTCGCCTACCAATTGGGCGTGCATGGGAAGCCTTGCGTGAAGATGAAATCGCGTGCCGCTCGCTCGGCATCAACACCGTCAATACAAAGCTATCAGCCTTTGCGATTGGTGCAATGTTCGGCGGCTTTGCGGGTTCGTTCTTCGCCGCCAAGCAAGCCTTCGTCAGCCCTGAATCGTTTAACTTCATGGAGTCTGCGACGATTCTTGCCATCGTGGTCTTGGGCGGCATGTCGAGCCAATTGGGCGTCGTGTTCTCGGCCATTGCAATGGTCGGCGGCGTTGAATTGCTCCGTCAATTGCAATTCTTAAAAGTGATCTTTGGCAACGATTTTGACCCAAGCCAACTTCGTTTGTTGTTGTTCGGGCTTGCAATGGTGCTGATGATGCTATGGCGACCACGTGGTCTTGTATCAACGCGCATGCCGACCGTGTTCTTGAAAGACAAGAAAACCGTTTCTGCAGCCATGATTTCACAGGGGCGCGGTTAACATGTCTCAACCCTTGCTCACCGTTAACAACCTCACCATGCGCTTCGGCGGATTGACGGCTGTCGATTCCGTTACGTTTGACGTGTATCGAAACCACATCACCGCGGTGATTGGTCCGAATGGCGCCGGCAAAACGACCGCCTTTAATTGCATCACCGGTTTTTATAAGCCGACCGATGGCCAGATTGTTCTGCGTCATAAAGACGACAAAGAATTTAAACTGGAAGAGATGGAAGATTTCCGCATTTCGCAACACGCGAAAGTGGCGCGCACCTTCCAAAATATTCGCCTGTTCGGCGGCATGACCGTGTTGGAAAATCTGATGATTGCACAACACAATCATTTGATGAAAGCTTCTGCCTATACCATTGGCGGCATTTTCAACACGCCTTCCTATCAGCGCGCTCAGGAAGCCGCGAAGAAGAAAGCACTCTCCTGGATGGACCGCGTCGGCATTACGGATCGCGCCGATGATCCTGCCGCCGCGTTACCTTACGGCGCACAACGCAAATTAGAAATCGCACGCGCCATGTGCACCGACCCTGTGCTTTTGTGTCTTGATGAGCCAGCCGCCGGCTTGAACCCGAAAGAGTCGGAAGAATTAAACGCGTTGCTACGTTCAATTCGCGATCATGATGATGTGGGCATTTTGCTGATCGAGCATGACATGAGCGTGGTGATGGAAATTTCAGATCATATCATCGTGCTTGATTATGGCCGGAAAATTTCAGACGGAACGGCGACGGAAGTTCGTAACGACCCCGCCGTTATCAAAGCCTATCTTGGCGTTGTCGAAGAGTAGGAACAGCGGAAATGGCAAACATGTCTAACCCCCTTCTTGCGGTTCGCGGCGTTGAAACCTTCTATGGTCGCAACCAAGCTTTGTTCGGAATCGATATCGATATTCATCAAGGTGAAATCGTCACAATGATCGGTGCCAATGGCGCGGGTAAATCAACGCTGATGATGGCGATTTGCGGCGTGAACCGCGCCGTCCGCGGTAGCGTGACGTTTGATGGCAAAGCCATTCACGAAATGCCGACGCATGAAATCATTCGCCTCGGCATCTCGCAATCACCTGAAGGTCGCCGGATTTTCCCGCGCATGACGGTGTATGAAAATCTTCAAATGGGCGCCGTGAATTCGGATCCCAAATATTTTGCCGAAGACCTAGCCCGGATATATGCGCTTTTCCCCATCCTCGAAAAGCGTCACGTCCAAAGAGCGGGTACACTTTCGGGCGGTGAGCAGCAGATGTTAGCCATCGGTCGCGCCTTGATGGCCCGTCCAAAGCTCCTCCTTCTTGACGAGCCTTCGCTCGGTTTGGCCCCCCTGGTCGCCAAACAAATCTTCGATACGCTGCGGGAACTCAATAAAACGGAAGGATTGACGGTATTTCTGGTTGAACAGAATGCCTATCACGCCCTCCGTTTGGCTTCTCGCGGCTATGTTATGGTCAATGGTCGGATAACCCTGTCAGGGACCGGCGCCGAACTTCTAAACCACCCAGAAGTTGGTGCTGCGTATCTTGGCGGCGGTTCGCATTGATAAAGGAAGTCTCGGGCAAAAAAGCGGATGACACCTTCGAAATAAGGGTCTAGCTTCGCGTCCAAGACAGCTATCGCCTCCAATCAAGGGGGAATTCGGTAGTGTGTTGATGTTCATTGGGAGATTTAAACATATGATCAGACTCTCGCGTTCTTTGCCGATGCTCGCTCTGGGTGTCGCTCTAACTTCTACGGCAGCGCATGCCGATATCTCGCTCGGCATGGCAGGTCCTGTCACCGGCGGCCTCGCCGCTTTCGGTGAGCAGTTCAAGGCTGGCTTTAACATGGCAATCGACGAACTCAACGCTTCGGGCGGTGTTCTCGGCCAGAAGATCGTTGGCGTGATCGGCGACGATCAGTGCGATCCAAAGCAGGCTGTTGCAGTTGCTAACGACATGGTCGGCAAGAAGGTTGCTGCTGTCATCGGCCACTTCTGCTCGGGCTCGTCGATCCCATCGTCGAAGGTTTATGCCGAAGAAGGCATGATCATGATCTCGCCAGCTTCGACCAACATCAAGCTGACCGACGAACGCGCTGGTCCTTCGATCTTCCGCGTGATCGGCCGTGACGACGTGCAGGGCAAAATTGCCGGCGCTTTCATCGCCAAGAACTACAAGGGTAAGAACATTGCCGTTCTCGACGACAAGTCGGCTTACGCAGCTGGTCTTGCGCTTGAAACCAACAAGGCTCTCGAAGCCAATGGCTTGAAGCCTGTTCTCGTCGACGCGATCACGCCCGGCGAAAAGGACTACACCGCAATGGTGTCGAAGCTAAAGTCGCTTAAGGTCGACGTGCTTTACTACTCTGGCTACCATCCTGAGTCCGGCCTGCTCGTAAAGCAGATGGCCGAACAGGGCATGAAGGCTCAGTTCATCTCCGGTGACGCACTCGGTGACAATGAATTCGCGCAGATCGCAGGTCCTGCTTCGGACGGCGCAATCTTCACGAACCCACCAGATCACTGCTTGAACCCAGCCAACAAGGCCATCTGCGATAAGTTCGCAGCCAAGGGCACGCCAGTTGCAACCTACACCCTCTATGCCTACACGGCCGTGAAGACATGGGCTGCAGCAGCAACGGCAGCAGGTTCGATCGACTCCAAGAAGGTTGTCGCAGCTTTGGCCAAGGTCTCAATCGACACGCCAGTCGGCAAGATCGCATTCGATGCGAAGGGCGACGTGATGGAGCCTAAATATGCTTGGCACAGCTTCAAGGCTGGCAAGTACGCCCAGGACGACTCGATCAAGTAAGATCGAGCCATTCGGCTGATATAAAGAAGCCCGCGACCTTTACAGAGGTCGCGGGCTTTTTATTGCCTAAGTTTCGTTCCGATTAACCCAGCTTTCCAAGCGCCGGAAAATTCTCAATCAACCAAAAGGACAAAACGCTCATTGAGCCGGTCAAAAATGCAATGCCCGTTAGAACAAGCAGCACGCCCATCACCTTTTCAATGATGCCGATATGCTTACGGAAGCGCTTCAAGAAGCCGGTAAACCGTTCCATCGCAAAGGCTGCAACGATGAAGGGAATGCCAAGGCCGAGCGAATAAACGAACAGCAAAGACGCCCCCCGTCCAACGCTATCCTCAGACCCTGCAACCGCCAAAATCGCCGCTAAAACCGGCCCGATGCATGGTGTCCATCCAAAGGCGAAAGCCAACCCCATAATATACGCGCCCAAAGCGCCCGGGGGCTTTTCGACCTGAACCCGCTTTTCACGAAACAGCAGCCCGATGCGATAAACGCCGATGAAGTGCAGACCCATCGCAATAATCGCGATACCGGCCAAGACGGATAACCAGTCCAAATAGGCCCGAACCGCTTGGCCTAAAAACGAAGCCGTCGCACCAAGCGACACAAACACCGTCGAAAAGCCCAGAACAAACAGGAAAGCGGCCAAAGGCAAACCGCGTTTAACACGACGCTCGCCCCCTTCGGCAAAATCCTCAATCGCGGTACCTGCAATATAGCTGAGATAAGGCGGCACAAGCGGCAGCACGCAGGGGCTTAAAAAAGAAACGAGGCCGGCAAAGGCGGCAATGGGATAGGTAATGTCTGTCATGCCGCTGGGATAGGACCAAATCCTAATTTCGGCAATGGGCTCTTGCCCTGCCCGTTCAAATCCACCACTCTCAGGCCCATGAAAAACCTGATTACCGATGTTTCCGGCGTCAAAGTCGGCAATAGTGACGACAGCCTCGTGGCAACAGGCGTAACCGCCATCGTGTTTGACGAGCCGGCGGTGGCCTCGATTGCCATACTCGGCGGCGCACCTGGCGTGCGCGATACCGCCATGCTTGAACCGGAAATGACGGTCGGCGCGGTGGACGCCATTCTCTTATCCGGTGGATCGGCCTTCGGCCTCGATGCCGCCGGTGGCGCAATGGCCGCTTTACGCGAAAAAGGCCGTGGGTTCCAGGTACGATCGGTCCGCGTACCAATTGTACCGCAGGCCATCCTATTTGATCTCCTGAATGGAGGCGACAAAGAATGGGGGCGCAATTCCCCCTACCCGGAACTCGGCTATCAAGCGGTTATGAAGGCCAACTCGCACTTTACGCTCGGCACCGTTGGCGCTGGCTTTGGTGCGACAACCGCAACGCTCAAAGGCGGCTTAGGCTCGGCGAGCATGGTCACGCCGTCAGGCTACACAATAGGCGCGATCGTTGCGGTAAATGCCGTTGGCACGACAATGATTGGAGATGGTCCCCATTTCTGGGCTGCGCCTTACGAGCAGGCCGATGAATTTGGCGGCTTTGGACTACCGCGCCCCTTCCCCGCCAATGCGCTCCATCCGCGCCTCAAAGGCGGTCCGAGCGAGAATACGGTAATCGCCTTAATCGCAACCGATGCGGTTTTGACCAAGGCCGAGTGCAAGCGCCTGGCGCTTTCCGCCCATGACGGAATGGCGCGCGCTATCCGGCCCGCCCATACACCGATGGACGGAGATGTCGTGTTTGCAGCATCCACCGGAAAACGTCCGCTTTCAAACGGTATCATCGACCTGACAGAGCTCTGCATCGCAGCGTCAGACACGCTCGCCCGCGCGATTGCACGCGGCGTGTATGAAGCGGAGGCGTTGCCTTTCCCAGGCGCGTTACCCTCATATAATTCGTTGTTTTAATTAAAATCGATCAACCCGATAAGGCGCTGGATCTGTAAACGGCGTCTCACCCGTCACCATCTCCGCGATTAATCGTCCCGTCACCGCCGACATCGTCAATCCGTGATGGGCATGCCCGAACGCAAACCACATGCCCTTATGGCGCGGTGCTTCACCGATAAACGGCAGCATGTCTCCCGTGCAAGGCCGCGAACCCATCCAAGGCTTAGGGTCAACGCGATCGGCCAGCGGAAAAAACTTTTTGGCTTTTGGCTCAAGCCGTTCAAGTTGTACCGGCGTTGGTGGCGCATCGCGATGGGCGAACTCGGCACCCGTTGTAAGGCGCACTCCATTGGCCATCGGTGCTAAAACATACGAATTATCGGCATCATAAACCGTATGGTTGAGCGTAGCATTTCCGGTTGTCTGGTAATGCATGTGGT
>CAIRGA010000108.1 GCA_903877935.1 uncultured Hyphomicrobiales bacterium | reverse complement strand
GCTTGCCATCTTAATCGTGATGGCATCGCTCGCCATGGCCGGATATTTGACAAAAACAGCCGACATATTTTCCCGGCTTTGGCTCGTCACATGGTTTTTCATCGCATACGCCGGGATCATAATTGTTAGGATTATTGTCGTTCGTAGACTAGAGGCATGGCGCGCCAACGGTGGGCTTCAACGCCGCGTCGCCATTGTCGGCGCAGGCGAAAAAGGTAGACGACTCATACGCCACCTTCAAGCTGCGCCGAATGAAAGCCTCAATTTGGTCGGCGTGTTCGATAATGAACCTTCCTCCTTCAGTGAAATCGAGGGAGTGCCTTTACGAGGTACGGTTGGCAATCTTGTCGCTGACGCCAGCCGACTCGATATCGACGAAATTGTCGTAGCTCTGCCTGGTGATGCCCACGGCACACTTACTTACGTCATGAAAGAACTGCATACTGTCCCTGCCGACGTGACTCTATGTCCCGATACCATCGGCCTGACCATGCCCATACTTGGTATCGAAGAAATAAACGGATTGGGTCTTCTTCGAATCTACCGAAGACCAATTAGCGGATGGAATCGTGTTTTAAAGGCAATGGAAGACCGCCTCCTTGCTATTTTATTATTGGTCTTATTTTCTCCAATTATATTGATTACCGCGGTCACGATTAAACTTGATAGCCCCGGACTGGTTCTGTTTAGACAGCGGCGACTGGGCTTCAACAACAACTCCTTTGTTCTTTATAAATTTCGCACCATGTATGAGGGATTGGAAAACGAACACGAAGTGCCCCAGGCGCAACGAGACGATCCTAGAGTGACCCGCTTTGGAACATTTCTCCGCCGAACAAGTCTAGATGAACTTCCTCAACTCATTAATGTGCTTAAGGGCGAGATGTCCCTGGTCGGTCCTCGTCCGCATGCCATCGCCCACAACGAACAATATGCGGCATTGATAGATCAGTACCTCGGCCGTCATAGAGTGAAACCAGGCATCACTGGCTGGGCACAAATTCATGGCCACCGTGGCGAGACCGAAACCGTAGAAAAAATGCGCGCACGCGTTGAATATGACCTGTATTACATCGATCATTGGTCTTTATGGTTTGATCTTCGCATCCTTTTGATGACGCCCTTTGTTGGCTTCGTCCATCGCAATGCCTACTAACGAAAAAATCATGGAACTGTCCGGCGAACCGCCAAACCCACATTTCTTAGCTAGGCTTTCCTATTGGCTTTTGCTTCTTGTGGTGGCATTGGCGCCCCTTCCATTTGGTTCTAATAGACCGTGGGCATGGAGTCTCTTATCTCTTTGTGTCGCCGTTTTGCTGATTCTATGGGCGATTGCAGCCTTCATAGACACCAACACCATTCAGATATCCTGGGGTCGTTATCGCCCACTTCTTATACTTTTTGGACTGTTTATAGGTTGGAGTGTTTTTCAAGCTTTAGCACCAGTGCCAAAACAGTTTTGGGCCCCCGGATGGGCACGGCTCTCTGAAACTCTAGGAGTTGCAACAACCGGCGTAATCAGCACCGATCCTGAACAAAGCCTGACTTCGGTGATGTGTTTGCTCGCATATGCGGGAATATTTTGGTTAGGAATGCAAGTGGGAAGGCGCACTCACTACGCCAACCTTGCACTATGGTCCGTTGCGCTCGCCGGTTTAGCCTATGCGCTCTATGGCATTATCGTGCAACTTGAAGGAAGCAACACCATTCTATGGTTTACCAAGTGGAGTTATAAAAATTCTTTGACATCGACCTTCGTTAACCGCAATCACTTCGCGATATATGCGGGCCTTTCCATTCTATGCACACTTGCATTGATTGCCAATGAAGCAAGGAAAGCGACTGAGGCCAGCATCGCAACCCGGTCGGGCTTTATTCAGCTTCTTGATAATTTATCGATGCAAATCGTAATTCTGGCGTTCACCTTCATGATATTGGC
>CAIRGA010000107.1 GCA_903877935.1 uncultured Hyphomicrobiales bacterium | reverse complement strand
GCTGACGGATCTAAATATCGCGCTGCTTATTTTGATCGCTTTCCGGGCATTTGGTGCCATGGTGATTTCGCAGAGTGGACACTTAATGGTGGAATGATCATTCACGGACGGTCTGATGCTACGTTAAATCCTGGCGGGGTTCGGATCGGGACGGCCGAAATTTATGCACAGGTCGAGCAAATACCGGAGGTTTTGGAATCGATCGCCATTGGCCAAAATTTCCAAAATGATGTTCGGATCGTCCTGTTTGTAAGATTGCGGGAAGGGGTTTTGTTAGACGCGGATTTGGAACACGCCATCCGATCCAAAATAAGAGCAGGTGCTAGCCCACGGCATGTTCCAGCCAAAATCATAGCGGTCGGTGATATTCCACGCACAAAATCTGGCAAAATTACGGAATTGGCCGTACGCGACGTTGTGCAGGGCAAGGAAATAAAAAACCTCGAAGCGCTGTCCAATCCCGAAGCTCTCGAGCTCTTCCGCGATTTGTCTGAATTGCAATTTTAATTGCCTAAGGCGCGCGTCGATTTTTGTTCAACCGCCGGCCGCTTTTCGGCAATGGCGGGCTCATTCCAATTCGGCGATTGGCCCAAAAGCATGTCCAAAAAGGGGATCGCTAAATCCGGATTTTCACGGACATTTTCTTTGAAACTCTGCCAAATTCTTGGATCATTTGCGCTTTCAGGAATTTCAGCTGTGAGATGAAATTCTTGCTCTAGCACTGTCATTGCAACCCCTAAGCAATAGCTGACATAGGCTGAGCCTTCGGGCCAAACCGTTGCGGGATTTTCCGTTTGCCCTTGTTCCGACGCAACGGATAAGGGCGCGTGGCGAAAGAGCTCGGCCAGCATACTTCCTGCGGAAAAGCAGATAAAATCTTTTCGGTCGATCTCGGCCAAATGTCGCGTCGATTGAAACGACTCAAGCCAGGCTAGAAAACTTGATCGGAGCCTTGCTTGATCGGTTTTCGAGCGCTTTGCTCCCTCTGGCAGGGATAATTGAACGTTTTTCCGGAATGATTCTTCGAAGAAGCGAAGGTCACGGATGCGATGCCGCAAATCGGATTCACCGTTCAGTTCGGCTACCATGGGCAAGCGCATCGGTTAGGCCTCCGTGAGAGGGGGAGCAAGCAGGCGATATTCTGCTGATAGCTGAGAAACCGGATCCAATCCTTCGAATATCGCTCCAATTGCAGGTTTGCGCAAGACGACTACATCTGCTGCAAGATGAAGGGCTGCGAGCGTCGATTCAATCGAAGGATTGGTGGAGAGGGTTAAGATCGCCTCTGCCAGCCCAAGTGCCGCAAAAATAAGCCGCGTCTGATGTGGTGTCGGATCATCGGGCTCCGTTAGAGTGAGTGCGCCGGATTTCTCGAGGTGGACCGTGGACAATGCAATGTGATCATAGCTTATGCCGCCTTGGGCAGGCTGAGGGGTCGAGTTATCGTCAGAATGCGCAAACAGTGCCCGATAAGTCGCATCGATAGGCTGTTCTTGGATAAGCGGATCGATTGCGCCAAGATAATGAGATAGAATTTTTATGGCGGCATATCGAGATGACACAAAATTATGGCGGTGGTGATCTCCTAGACCTTTGAACGGGCGTCCGAAACCGGAAAGGGCAAAGGCCGCAAGCCTTGCTTCATCTCGATGCCGGAACAAGACGTCCCGAGCGATATCTTCGCCAAAGGACGTAATTTTTCTGGTTTCGTTTAAAAGCACTGTTGCGATGGCGAGGGGGGAGAGTGGCCCTTGAGAGGTGCCCGATATCCCGGATTCCGCCATATTGGGGACAATGTTTCCAATTTTTCGACGAAGTCCCCGTAGCGCATCCTTTACCACAAGAGGTGCGGCGGCGAGGTCGCCAATGGTTGGGGGCAGGGGAAAGCGCTGTTGTTTCGGCATTATTTGCTCACAGTCCACCTGCACCAATATAGAGGGGAATTGGTCAAAACATAGGTTAATATAGCGTGTTTTTGATAAAATATCAAAAATTACATATAATTTCGGATATTTTTGGCTGGGGGACCTGGATTCGAACCAAGATTAACGGAGTCAGAGTCCGCTGTTCTACCGTTGAACTATCCCCCACCAATAAGGCAAGTTTTCAAGAAAAACCCGTGTAATGAACGAGTCCGGTACGGTTCCTTATCGAAGCGGAGCCTCTCTGACAAGTATTTGACATATAAACATGACAAAAAATTCATGTGATCCTTTATTAAAAGGAGGGCATATGTGTACTTAGCTACAGGTGTTTCCTCTTATTGGTACTTTAAAGCGGTTTGGAAATTAAATGTTGGGTTTGAAAAATTATAGCGCGCTCTTTGCTGCCACGGCATTTACCTTGCCGATTATTTTGTCGGCTCCGACCAACGCACAGACGGCCGCTCCTGCGGCTCAACCAGAGCGAATTGTTCCTGTTTTATTAGGTGAGGCCAAACGCGGGCCGTTGCCCATGCGGATTGATACGATAGGGACCGTTCAGCCGGTTTCATCGGTAACACTCCGCCCCCGGGTCGAGGGACAAATAACCGATGTTACGTTTGCGGATGGTGCGGTTGTTAAAGCCGGCGACGTCCTTGTTCGTCTTGACCAGCGCAGCATCGAAGCTCAGATCCGGCAGGCGGAAGCAACGGTTGCTCGAACCACGGCCCAAATGGAACAGGCTCAGCGGGATGTCGTGCGTAACGAGGCCTTGGCCGCGAATGAATTTGCCTCAAAGGTTAATTTAGAAAATAGCAAAACACAGGTAGCTACGTTTTCGGCACAGCTCGCTGCCGATCGAGCTGCCTTAGACAGCCTTAAGGTTCAGCTGAGCTATTACACGATTATCGCGCCGATCAGCGGGCGGGTCGGTGTCGCGGGCATAAGGGTTGGCAATATTGCTAAGACCGGCGACGGAAGCGTTCCTTTTGCCATTATTAATCAGATTTCACCGATTTACGTTGCCTTTAGCGTTCCGCAACGATTTTTGCCAGATATCAAGGCGGCCTTAGATGCCCCCTCGGCTAAAGTTGAGGCGACGTTTCAGGGATCCAATACGATATCCGTCGGCAAGATTGCCGTCGTTGATAACGCGATTGATACATCGTCAGGAACGGTAACGGTTCGTGCCCTTTTTGAAAACGCCAATGAAACCTTATGGCCCGGATCGCTTTGTAATGTCCGTGTGACATTGAAGGTGCCTGATAATGTCGTAAGCACCCCTCGGGAGGCGGTACAATCAGGACCAAAAGGGTCGTTGGTCTTCGTCGTAACCGATGGACGCGCCAAAGTGACACCGGTCAAAGTTGGACGAACGGTTGACGGGCAAACCGAAATTATCGAAGGCTTGTCGGGCGGCGAAAAGCTGGTAACGGACGGCCAAATTCAATTGGTCGACGGGGTTAAGGTTGAGCCTAAGGGCGCTTCCACGGGAGCGCAATAATGTCTATTTCAGAACTTTGTATCCGTCGTCCGGTTATGACGACGTTGATCACGTTGTCCTTTATCATTTTCGGACTTTTCGCTTATCGGTTGTTGCCTGTTGCAGCGTTACCGCGCGTCGATTTTCCGACCATTAGTGTCTCTGCAAATTTACCGGGTGCAAGTCCGGAAAGCATGGCGTCATCCGTGGCGGCACCGCTTGAGCGGCAATTTTCTACGATCTCTGGCGTCACGGCCATGACGTCGATTTCAAGCCTTGGCTCAACCAATATAACGCTTCAATTCGATCTCGATCGTAACATTGACGGTGCCGCGCTGGACGTACAAGCCGCAATTAGCGGTTCTTTAAGGCGCCTGCCACCTGATCTGCCTAATCCGCCAAGTTTTAGAAAAGTGAATCCGGCGGATCAACCGGTGCTCTTTTTAGTTTTACGCTCGTCAACGCTGCCGTTGTCGAAGGTTGAAGATTACGCGGAACAAATTCTTCAGCAACAAATTTCGCAAATCAATGGCGTCGCTCAGGTTCAGATTTTTGGTCAACAAAAATATGCCGTTAGAATTTCGGCCGATCCTGAGGCCGTGTCGGCGCGCGGACTTTCTTTCGCCGATATCCAAAAAAGTGTGTCGGATGCAAACTCCAATCAACCGACAGGAACGCTGCGAGGGTCACGCCAACTTGTGACGATTGAAGCATCGGGACAATTGCGGTCGGCGGCGGATTATGGGTCGATCGTTGTTTCGTCAAAGAATGGTATTCCGGTTAAACTAGCCGATATTGCGACGGTTAAAGACTCCGTTGAAAATGATCAGACGGCAAGCTGGTATGGATCGGACCGGTCACTTCTTCTGGCTATTTATCGTCAGTCCGACGCCAATACCGTTGATGTCGTCGATCAGGTAAAAGCAAAAATTCCATATTACCGTGATCAGTTGCCAGCTTCTGTTTCGATGGACATTTTAACGGATCGCTCCATACCGATCCGTGAGGCGGTGTCGGATGTCCAATTCTCGCTGATTTTAGCGATGGCCCTTGTTATTATGGTCATCTTCATTTTCTTAAAATCAATTTCCGCAACGATCATTCCAGCGCTTGCTTTGCCCGTTTCACTCGTGGGCACTTTTGCTGCGATGTATATGTTTGGGTATTCGATCGATAATATTTCACTCCTCGCGCTAACCTTATCGGTTGGCTTTGTCGTCGATGACGCGATTGTTATGCTCGAAAATATTGTTCGCCATGTTGAAGAGGGCATGAAGCCCTTCGCCGCTGCATTGCTTGGTGCGCGCGAGATTGGCTTTACGATCATTTCGATTACGCTTTCGCTTGTCGCCGTTTTTATTCCGGTCTTTTTTATGGGCGGTGTGGTGGGACGCGTGTTCCGCGAATTTGCCGCAACCATTTCGGTCGCTATTCTTGTTTCTGGATTTGTCTCCTTGACGCTTACGCCGATGGTTTGCGCCCGCGTCTTGTCATCTCATAGTGAGCACAAAAAGCCGGGACTTTTTGCGCGGTCCGTAGATGCCGGCTTTAATGGCGTGTTGTATCTCTACCGCGTATCGCTCGATTTTGTGCTAAAAATACGGCTTGTCGTTCTCATTTTAACAATTGCAACGTTGGGCCTGACCGCCAAACTCTATGGCGATATTCCAAAGGGATTTTTCCCTCAAGAAGACACGGGCTTGTTGCGTGCTTCGACGGAAGCTGCGCCCGATATATCGTTTGAGGCTATGTCGGCCCATCAGGTTCAAATCAATCAGATTGTCGCTCAAGATCCGGCCGTGGATTATTTTACCTCTGCTGTTGGATTTGGTTCGACCAATCAGGGCTTCATGTTTATCCAGCTGAAACCCAGAGCAACCCGCGATGATGTATCGAAGATTATCGCGCGCCTTCGTAAGTCAACCTCTCAGGTTCCCGGTATCACCTCTGTTTTTATTCCAATTCAAAACTTGAATCTGAATGCGGGCCGTTTGTCGCGGGCGCAGTACCAATACACTTTGCAATCCGCTGATATCGAAGCCTTGTTTGGTTCAGCCCCTAAAATGCGCGAGCAATTGGCGAAGACGCCTGAATTGAGAGACGTGACAAGCGATCTTCAGATTGCAAACCCGCAGATCGTCGTCGATTTAGATCGCGAAAAGGCTGCTAATCTCGGCGTATCGTCGGATGCCATTCGCCAAACGCTTTATAATGCTTTTGGAACGAGGCAGATTTCGACCATTTATACATCCGCGTCCGATTATGCGGTCATCATGGAAGCCAATCGCGATTATCAGTCCGATCCGACAGCCTTGCAAAGATTGTTTGTAAAAAGCTCGTCGGGTCAGACGGTTCCGTTGCAGGCTGTTGCCAATATTCGCCGTAACATTGGCCCCCTCACGATTAATCGACAGTCGCAACAACCGGCCGTCACGATTTCATTCAATTTGGCACCAGGTGTTTCGTTGGGCCAAGCGGTTGATGCGATTCATGGTGCCGAAAAGAGTGTAGGACTTCCAGCCGTTGTGACCCCGGGCTTTTCGGGTTCAGCGGCCCAATTCCAAGATTCTTTAAAAGGTCAGGGATTGCTGATTTTGGCGGCGGTCGTGGTTATTTATATCGTTCTGGGCGTTCTCTACGAGAGCTTTATTCACCCAATCACGATCTTGTCGGGCTTACCCTCCGCGGGGCTTGGCGCTTTGTTGGCGCTCCAATATTTTAACCTCGATCTTTCGGTGATTGCCATTATCGGCATTTTAATGCTGGTTGGTATTGTGAAGAAAAATGCCATCATGATGGTGGATTTCGCGTTAGAAAAACGCGCTGAAGGTGCCACTGCGATTGACGCTATTCGCGAGGCCGCCTTGATCCGGTTTAGGCCAATTATGATGACGACTTTTGCGGCATTGTTCGGCACTTTGCCAATCGCGTTAGGTTCGGGTGCCGGATCTGAGCTGCGGCAACCGCTTGGTATTGCGGTCGTTGGCGGATTGGCTGTTTCGCAGATTCTAACTCTGTTTATTACGCCCGTTGTTTATATCTATCTCGATAAGATCGATACATTCTTAAAAGGCAAGCCGCGCGAGGAAATGGCGGAAGAGGCTATTTTACCAGCAGAATAAGAATATTTAACCAGCAACATTTCACATTTTAGCGGATTTGTTTGGCTAAGTTTCATCTTGCGCGCGCATTACTACGGTTGTGTCTGATTTTAATACAACCGTAGTTAGTCGTAATGAGCCACGCTAAATCAACTTCGCCTAAAAGACTTGGTGTTCTGGTCGTCAGCCAAGAGCGCTATTTTCGTGGAATGCTGGTCGAGATTCTGGCGGGCTATGGTTATTCGAGCGTGCGAACCGCCGAATCATTACGCGCATTATTCGACTGTTTAGGCCGCCTGGATGTCGATCTTGTGATCCTAGACGAGAATATGCCGGTCCTCTCACCGTTTGAAATTGCTCGGATGGTACGGTTCAATCCGTCTGACGGGAGGCGGCCTCGGTCCGTTTTAGTTGTGTCACAAGCGACCCGCTCCATTGTCGATCAGGCCCGGGATGCGGGCTTTGATGCCCTGATAACCAAGCCCGTTATTCCAGCCCGGCTTGCGAAAACGATGGAACATTTATGCCAATTTGAAATGGCGAGTTAGTGGCTCTCGTCTAATAACGGCGTCCGGGGTGCGGATATGATGCTTTGCAGCGTCGCCCCCATGATGTTACCATTGCCCGAACAGTAATTTTGGTCGGATTGGCATGTCGCGGGCATTTGTCCAGCGTAATAACGAATTGAGCTCGAATGGATCGCGTTTGTCAGAACGTCGATCCTATAGCGAATCGGCGTCTAAAATTTATGGCGCCCTTGATTTAGGAACGAATAATTGCCGGTTGCTGATGGCTAGACCATCTAAGGATGGTTTTAGGGTTGTCGACGCGTTTTCGCGCATTGTGCGGCTAGGGGAGGGCTTAGGCGTAACCCAAGTTTTGGGCGAAGCGGCGATCCTTCGGACGATTGAAGCGCTTAAGATTTGCCGTTCGAAAATGGACCATCGCGGCGTTTCCCGTGCGAGGCTCATCGCGACCGAGGCCTGTCGGGCTGCCAGAAATAGTGCTGAATTCATCTCCCGCGTGGAAGTTGAGACGGGCTTATCGCTCGAAATCATAGACCGTGAAACGGAAGCGATTTTAGCGGCCTCCGGATGCGCCGCGTTGGCAGATCCGACCGCTGAAAGTGTCGTGTTATTTGATATTGGCGGCGGTTCGACGGAGATTGTATGGCTTGATCAGGAAAGCCAAGCAAAGAAAACCGTTCGACATCGGATGCGGGAATGGTCTTCGTTACCCGTGGGCGTGGTTAGCCTTGCCGAGCGCCATGGCGGCCGCAACGTTACACCCGAAATTTACCGGTTGATGGTGAGTGAAGTGGTTATGCTTTTGCAACCCTTTGTTGATGCGTTAGGTGACGCGTCAAGACCCTTGAACTTTCATCTTCTTGGGACTTCCGGCACGGTTACAACGCTCGCAGGGGTCCATTTGGGGCTGCCTCGCTATGATCGACGTGCCGTTGATGGCATTTGGATGAAGAGTGACGAGATCAGTGTGATTGTCGATAGGCTTCTCCATATGACGTATCAAGAGCGGGAAGCCAGCGCATGTATCGGGACCGAGAGAGCTGATTTGGTTCTGTCAGGCTGTGCGATACTTGACGCGATACGTCAGGTTTTTCCGTCCGATCGCGTCAGGGTAGCGGATCGCGGATTGCGAGAAGGTATTTTAATGCAAATGATGATGGATGATGGCGTTTGGCCTCAATCGCTGGCAGGGCGAGCATGACGTCGGAAAATAGTTCAGGTCGCGAGGGTGGCCGTTCGCTCAAACAACGGGTTAAATCGTCGAAAAAGCGAACCGTGTCACAAACGCGGTGGTTGGAACGTCAACTCAATGACCCTTTCGTGGCAAGAGCTAAACGCGAAGGTTATCGCTCGCGTGCCGCCTTTAAAGTGACCGAGCTCAATGAAAAGTTTAAACTCTTCAAACCAGGTGGACGAATTGTCGATCTTGGCGCTGCTCCTGGCGGTTGGGCACAGGTTGCGGCCAAGATTGTTGGCTCTGACAAGGGGCGTGGAAAGGTCATCGGCATCGATCTTTTGGAGATTGAACCGATAGCCGGCGTGGATTTTGAAGTCATGGATTTCCTTCAAGAGGATGCGCCAGATCGCTTAAAGGCAATGTTGGGTGGTAATGCCGATGTCGTGATGTCTGATATGGCGGCTAATACCACGGGCCATAAAAAGACCGATCACTTGAAAATTGTGGCATTGGCGGAGCTTGCTGCGGATTTTGCGCGTGAAGTTTTGGCACCCGGGGGCGTTTTTCTAGCGAAAGTTTTGCAGGGCGGAACCGAAGGTGAGCTTTTGGCCAATTTGAAACGCGATTTCTCGGTGGTGCGTCACTACAAGCCCGCTGCGAGCCGAGCCGATTCGGCGGAACTTTATGTTGTTGCTACGGGATATCGTGGTTCACGGGGTACAAATCGGCAAAACGACGAAATTTCAGACGAATAATTCGGCGTTATCCCGCCGACAATTGATGCATTTTATCAATATCTGCAAAATCTTCATTCTCTGACTTTTAGTTTGTAAAGGTCCGTGATAGGTCCCAGTGCCAATTCATATTTCGGCGAGGCTTCCTTCGCATCGAAAGAATTCCCTTAACGAGGCAAGGAGTTGGCCATGAACGGATCTTCCACTATTCGGCCCGCAATCCGCGAAGCGCTTACGTTTGATGACGTGCTGCTTCAACCTGGCCATTCCCTTGTTATGCCCGGCGAAGTTGATGTTACGACGAGGCTGACCCGAAATCTTTCGCTAAAACTGCCCATAATCTCGGCCGCGATGGATACGGTTACGGAAAGCCGTTTGGCAATTGCAATGGCGCAGGCTGGCGGGCTCGGCGTCCTTCATCGGAATATGACCAATGATGAGCAGGCGAACGAGGTTCGTGCCGTCAAGAAGTTCGAAAGTGGCATGGTGGTCAATCCGCTGACCATCTATCCAGATGAAACCTTGTCTGACGCGCTTGAGCTCATGAAGCGCAATAAGATTTCAGGCGTCCCCGTTGTAGAGCGGGGTGCCGGGGACAAAGCAGGTAAGCTGGTTGGCATTTTGACCAATCGCGATGTACGCTTTGCCAATAATCCCGAGCAGCAAGTCTCTGAGTTAATGACGAAGGATCGCCTGATCACGGTTCGTGAGGGCGTTAGCCAGGATGAAGCGCGCCGCCTCCTGCATCAGTTCCGTATTGAAAAATTGCTTGTTGTGGACGATCATTTCCGGTGTATCGGACTGATCACGGTCAAGGATATGGAAAAGCAGGTTTCGCATCCGGATGCGTCTAAGGATGCGCGCGGGCGATTACTGGTGGCGGCAGCAACGACTGTTGGAGATAACGGGTTTTCGCGGGCTGAAGCGCTGATCGACGCAGGATGTGACGTCATTATTGTTGATACGGCGCATGGTCATTCGCAGCGCGTGCTCGAAAGCGTGACGCGGATCAAGAAACTGTCCAACGCTGTTCAGATTATCGCAGGGAATGTGGCGACCGCGGGCGGAACCCAGGCTTTAATTGATGCCGGTGCTGATGCCGTCAAAATTGGTATTGGACCGGGCTCGATTTGTACCACACGTATTGTCGCAGGCGTCGGCGTTCCGCAGCTTTCTGCCATTATGGATGCTTATTCGGTGGCGTCAAAGGCTGATGTCCCCGTGATTGCCGATGGCGGCATCAAATTTTCAGGTGATTTGGCCAAAGCTTTGGCGGCTGGTGCAGAAACGGCCATGATCGGCTCCTTGCTCGCGGGAACGGATGAAAGCCCTGGCGAAGTTTTCCTTTACCAAGGCCGCACCTATAAGGCCTATCGGGGCATGGGTTCGGTTGGTGCCATGGCACGGGGTTCGGCGGATCGTTATTTCCAGCAAGATATCAAAGATGCGTTGAAACTGGTTCCGGAAGGAATTGAAGGACAGGTGCCTTATAAGGGCCCTGTTGGTAGCGTATTGCATCAACTGGCCGGCGGGTTGCGCGCAGCAATGGGCTATGTCGGTGCGCCCGCTTTGCCGGAATTTCGTCAACGCGCGGAGTTTGTTCGCATTACCTCAGCGGGCTTGCGCGAAAGCCATGCCCATGATGTGACGATTACCCGCGAAAGCCCAAATTATCCGACCTAAGGTCGGGCGTTACGCGTCCGTTTGGCGCGCTGAAAGAAATGATATGACTCCTTCTGCCCGGCTGTCCGCCGCCATCGAGATTTTAGACGATATTGCTGCTCGCAGGCGTCCGGCCAATGATGTTCTGAAAGACTGGGGTCTTTCGCACCGTTTTGCCGGATCCGGTGATCGTGCAGGGATCTCCGCCTTGGTTCATGATGCGTTGCGTCGCCGTGCTTCGGCCTGTTTCTTGATGGGTGGAGAGAATTCGCGTGCCATGCTGTTAGGTACGTTGCATCTCGCGCGCGGTCTCGATGTGAATGCCATTTCTGCACTCTGTGATGGCAGCCGTTTTGCTCCTCAACCCCTGTCCGACGATGAACGGCAATCCCTGGCGTCCGGTACGCTCGAAGGTGCGCCGGCTTGGGTGGCGGGTGACTATCCCGAATGGCTCGATGGAGAGTTTAAGATCGCTTTTGGAGAGAGCAGGGTCGAGGAGCTTGCCTTTCTTGCTAGCCGTGCTCCTGTTGATCTTCGCGTCAACACGCTTAAGGCCGAGCCCGAAGCTGTTCTCGAACAACTCTCGCATATGAACGTGAAGTCCGCCGATTTCTCGCCGGTTGGTTTGCGAATTCTCCCGCTCGAAGATGGGCGGGCCGTATCCGTTCAGTCTGAACCTGCCTTTCAAAAAGGCGCGTATGAAATCCAAGACGAGGGGTCACAACTGGCTGCCCAACTAGCGGCGCCGGATCCGGGGATGCAGATTATTGATCTATGTGCCGGCGGTGGCGGTAAAACCCTCGCCCTTGCGGCCTTAATGGATAATCGCGGTCAGATTTTTGCGACCGATACCGATAAAAGGCGTCTGGCCCCTATTTTTGATCGGATGACGCGCGCGGGCGTTCGAAATGTTCAAGTTCGCTCGCCTAAGGGCAAGGAGGATGAGCCTTTAGAGGGCCTAGAAGGTCACATTGATTTGGTGGTCGTTGACGCGCCGTGCACTGGGACTGGAACATGGCGGCGTAATCCTGATGCGAAGTGGCGCGTGCGGCCAAATGCGCTCGATGATCGCATTAAAGAGCAAGCAGAAGTTCTTGATAGAGCTTCGCAATATGTAAAAATTGGTGGACGGATTGCCTATATTACCTGCTCGCTATTGCCGCGTGAAAATGATGGTGCCGTAGCCAGTTTTTTAGACCGTCAATCGGGGTTTGAAGTGATCGAACCCGGAAGTGTTGCCGAGCATGCCGGTCTTGAGGCTTTGGCCAGTTTCGTATCGCCGATGGGATTTGGTTTGCAACTGACACCTAAGCGCACAGGAACGGACGGCTTTTACATTTCGGTTCTGACAAAGGTAGCGTGACGCGGGGTGAGCGAGATGACGGAAACGCATGAAAAAATTCTGATCGTCGATTTTGGCAGTCAGGTGACGCAACTCATTGCCCGTCGTGTGCGCGAGGAGGGCATATATTGCGAAATCGTGCCGTACCAATCGGCTGAAAAGGCTTTTGCTGAGCTCGCGCCTCGAGCGGTTATCCTTTCTGGCGGTCCCGCTTCCGTCCTTGATCACAACGCCCCGTCGGCTCCACAGGCCATTTTTACGGCCGGTATACCGGTGCTTGGTATTTGCTATGGCGAGCAGACCATGGCCAAGCAACTGGGCGGTAAAGTTGAAGGCGGCCATCATCGCGAATTTGGTCGTGCGGAAATAACAGTAACCGCTGATTGCGCCTTGTTTGAAGGTGTTTGGGAAAAGGGTCAGCGTTATCCCGTTTGGATGAGCCACGGCGATCGGGTCACAGTTTTGCCCGAGGGCTTTGCAGTGGTTGCCACGTCAGAAAATGCGCCCATCGCTGTCATTGCCGATGAAGCCCGTGGCTTTTATGCAGCGCAATTCCATCCTGAAGTGGTTCACACTCCTCATGGTGCAGCGCTCATTCGAAATTTTGTTCGCACGATCGCTGGTTGCAAGGCCGATTGGACGATGAAAGCGTTTCGCGAAGAGGCGATTTCACGTATTCGGGCACAGGTTGGTAAAGGTAGGGTCATCTGCGGCCTGTCAGGCGGCGTCGACTCTGCAGTGGCTGCCGTGCTGATCCATGAGGCGATTGGTGATCAATTGACGTGCGTGTTTGTCGACCATGGGCTGCTGCGAATGGCGGAGGCTGAAAAGGTCGTATCGCTCTTTAAAGATCACTATAATATTCCGCTGGTTCATGTTGATGCAGAAGAGCTTTTTTTGACAGAGCTTACTGGCATTTCGGATCCGGAAGCCAAACGCAAGACGATTGGACGCCTGTTTATCGACGTGTTTGATGCTGAGGCTAAAAAGATTGGTGGGGCCGATTTCCTCGCACAAGGGACGCTGTATCCGGATGTAATTGAAAGCGTGTCGTTCACGGGGGGGCCATCGGTCACGATCAAATCGCATCATAATGTGGGCGGATTGCCGGCGCGTATGAAGATGCAGTTGGTTGAGCCCTTACGCGAGTTGTTTAAAGACGAGGTCAGGGCTTTGGGTCGTGAGCTTGGATTACCTGATGCCTTTGTTGGACGACACCCCTTCCCAGGGCCGGGTTTAGCAATCCGAATTCCGGGCGAAGTTACCAAAGAAAAATGCGATATTTTACGGCTGGCGGACGAGATCTATTTGGAAGAAATTCGTCGGGCGGGTCTCTACGACACGATTTGGCAGGCCTTTGCCGTTCTGCTTCCCGTGCGCACGGTTGGTGTGATGGGTGACGGGCGGACCTATGACAATGTGTGCGCGCTTCGTGCGGTGACATCAGTTGACGGCATGACGGCGGATTTTTATCCGTTTGATATGAATTTCTTAGGCCGCGCGGCTAACCGCATTATCAATGAGGTGAGGGGCATTAACCGCGTGGTTTATGATGTCACCTCAAAGCCGCCCGGGACGATTGAGTGGGAATAGTTCATCATGTCCAAGCCGTTTGTTGATCATTTTGGCTCGGTTTCGTTCCATTACGCCGATTCTCGGCCAGTTTATCCGGCGGAGCTTTATGCGTATCTGCGAGGATTATGTGCCGAACACCATGTTGTTTGGGATTGTGGCGCGGGCAGCGGGCAGGCGTCGCGGGCTTTGGTGGATTATTTTGATCAGGTGATTGCAACGGATGCGAGCGCTCAACAGATTAGCCAAGCCGTTCCCCATCCCCGTATCGATTACCGCGTAGCGCCTGCGGAAGAGAGTGGGTTGACGGGCGAGTCTGTTGATTTTGTCACCGTTGCCCAAGCGCTTCACTGGTTTGATTTTGATCGGTTTTTCTATGAGGTAAAGAGAGTCCTTAAGCCGGATGGTGTTCTGGCCATCTGGAGTTATGGACGGCAAATTGTGCATGATCCTGCGGTCGACGGGATTTTTCAGCGGTTTTATAGCGATGTCGTTGGGGCCTATTGGCCACCGGAGCGGCGGCATGTGGAGGAAGGTTATCGTTCTATTCCGTTTCCTTTTCCGCTCCTTGATCCCCCAAGTTTTGAGATGAAGGCTGAATGGGATTTGCCGCAATTTATTTCGTATTTGAGAAGCTGGTCCGCGACCGGAAATTATATCAAAGCGAACGGAATTGACCCGGTCATAGCGCTTGAGGGGGAACTCGGGGGTATTTGGGGAGATCCGGCGTCAACCCGATTAACGGAATGGCCGTTGACGGTTTTGGTGAGCCGAAAGCCGCTTTAACAGCGCAGTTCGAAGCCGATTAAGCTTCTGAATTATAAGCAGAATATTGATCAGACTTCGGCCAACAGACGGTCGCGGATCGACTCGGCACCGGGGATGTGTTTGAGGACCAATTCGACGACATCCCGGCGGGGTTGCTCGGTTTTGACGGCCAACGCCCATAACTCAAAGCGCGCGGACTTCTCAAACGTCATAATTGAGCCAAATCCCGTTGCTGAGAGGGCTTTTTGGAGCGTTAGCCGTGAAAAAGCCGTGCGATGAGCCATAAAGCTATTCCCGTTCCGGATGGAAGCATTGTGGCCGAACATCATATCAAGCGGCGTAATCGGCCCCATTCCGGACATATATGCAGTAGTGTCGAGGCCATTTGCGGTGATGAAAGCGGCAATTGAAGTGATGTCGGGGCATGTTAAGACAAGAAAACCGTCATCTTTCAGTACCCTGAAAAACTCACCCAGGGCGATGGGCGCTTCATGGGGATAAAGATGCTCGATATTGTGGGACGAGTAGATCGCGTCGAATGTCCCGGTCTCCGCCGGGGATAGATCGGTAATTGAGGCGATGATGTCGGGTTCAACCGACGGGTCAATATCCAGCCTAATTTCTTCCCAGTCATCGCTCCCAAAGCCCGGTGTTCGCGGCCCTTTTCGCGCCGGGCCGCAGCCAACGTGCAAAAACCGCTTCGTAGTATTGGAGAGAATATTCGTCATCGATCATTCAATGTAAGTTTCAGATCAAGATTTTTTTATTACTTATTCCTATTCTTACGCAAGGTAAATAATTGATTTTACAACAAATGATTTCATGAGATAAATTTAGGGGCTGACACAGATAAGGTTGAAGTATTCACACATTGCCCCATTCGGAGAGCGTCTTAAAGGGGTTGCTGGCTAGGCGGTGATTGAAGCGCCATTCGCATTCTTTCAAGAACAAATGAAAGTGGGCCAATACGGCCTATAGCAGCATCCTGTCGCAATTTCCGTCGGGTATGACACCGCCGGCCGGCAGCCCATTGGCAAAAATTG
>CAIRGA010000106.1 GCA_903877935.1 uncultured Hyphomicrobiales bacterium | reverse complement strand
TGTCCGTGCAGCAAGGGGCTACGGCGCAGACAGCATACAAGCCGTTCGTCTCACGCTGGAAATGATCGGTGCAGAAATTTATTCAAGTCCCTATCACGCGTCAGGGCAGCTCTATTTTGAAAGTCCTGGTAATGGATATGGCTTTCCAGTGCCCTCAAATTTGCGTGATCTGTTGATCGGAGAGGATCGCGTTTCGTTTTAACCCATCGCGCACCCCTCACCCTGCCAACACCACCTCCAAAAACGCCTCGCCATAGCGCTCGAGTTTCGCCGTCCCAATCCCGTAAATCCCGGCCATCTCACGCAGCGAGAGCGGTCTTTCGCGTGCGAGTTCAATCAAGGTCCGGTCGGCGAACACCACGTAAGCCGCAACCCCTTCCTCGCGCGCCAGCTCCAGCCGTTTGCGACGAAGGGCGGCGAAAAGCTTGCCATCCTCCTCGTCCAAGCCTTCGGGCATGTCTTGGCCTTTGCCGACTTTCGAGCGTGCGGGCTTCGGCGCTTTCGGCGGGTCTTTTCTAAGTTGGATACTTTCTTGGCCTAACAAGATCGCCTCACCCTTGGCGCTTAACTTAAACCCGCCATGCTCCTCGCTCGCGGTCTCGAGTGCGTCGGCTGCAAAGAGTTGGCGAATAATCCCGCCCCATTCACCACGCGGTCTATCCGCTCCCACGCCGAAGGTTTTAATCGACTGATGTCCGTTGCGCGTTACGCTCTCGCTTTCAACGCCCGTCAACACATCGGTGAGATAGGTCGCACCAAACCGCTGCCCTGTCCGATACACAGCCGAAAGCGCCTTTTGCGCATCCACCGTGCCATCATATAAAGCCACCTCACCGCGACAAATATCGCAGCGTCCACAGGCCGGTGCTTGCTCGTCGAAATACGATAAAAGCACCTGCCGCCTGCACGACGCCGCCTCGCACAACATGGCCAAACGTCCGAAGCGCGCATGTTCAATGCGGCGCCGTTCATCGCTAATATCTTTCTCGGCGATTTGCCGACGCCTAAGCGCCATGTCTTCGACGCCAAATAAAGTCAGCGTTGCAGCAGGCAAACCATCGCGCCCCGCGCGGCCAATTTCCTGATAATAGGCTTCCACACTGCCTGGCATATCGGCATGCACAACAAAGCGCACATCGGGCTTGTTGATGCCCATGCCGAACGCGATGGTGGCCGCCACCACAATGCCATCCTCTTGCAAAAAGCGGTCTTGGTTGCGCGCGCGTTGGCTCGCCTCCATGCCTGCATGATAGGCCACCGATTCAAATCCATTATCTTGCAGCCAACTGGCCATTTTCTCGGTCCGGTCGCGTGACGAGCAATAGATAATTCCGCTCTGCTCGCGATGGCTTTTGAGAAACGCCTCAATCTGCTTGCGCGGTTGATCTTTCGACGCAAAGCGTAAATCAAGATTAGGCCTGTCAAAACTATGCACAAAAACCGTCGGCGAGCGATCAAACAAACGCCCTGCAATATCCGCCCGCGTGTTGCGATCCGCAGTCGCGGTAAAGGCAATCACCTGCCCTACACCCATCGCTTCAACCGCTGTTCTAATCTGCCGATATTCGGGACGAAAATCATGCCCCCATTCGGAGACGCAATGGGCTTCATCAATCGCGATGCGCTTCACACCCGCACGCGCCAAAGCGCCTTGCAAACCATCCATTGCGAGACGCTCTGGCGATACAAACAATAAACGCAAGGAGCCCGCCTTTAACGCGCTCCACACGGCGTCGGTTTCTTGAGTCGTGTTGGAGGAATTCAAAGATCCTGCGCTCACGCCCAAGCTCAAGAGTTGCTGCACCTGATCGCGCATCAGCGCAATCAAAGGCGAGACAACAATCGTCAATCCCTCATCGAGTAAAGCGGGCAATTGGTAACACATGGATTTACCACTCCCCGTCGGCATCACCGCCAATACGGGACCACCTTCGAGCACCGCAGCAATCACTTCCTCTTGGCCCGGCCGGAAACTGTCATAGCCGAAAACGCTTTTTAGCAAGGCATAGGCATGAGGGGAAAGGGCAGACATGGGCTCACTAGGTCAAAGAGAATCACTTGGGCTGAGCCAAGCGTGCGAGCTTCTTAGAGGGTGTGGGGGGATTGGGGAAGGGTTGGTAATTGGAAGGCTTAATCCATCAACCGTCATTGCGAACGCCAGTTAAGCAACCCAGCTGATGGTGCAGAAATAAGCGATCGCTGGCGATTATACTCTTTTTAATGATCATCAGCGGGATTGCTTCGCTCTTCGCTCGCAAGGACGGACATTAAATCCTCTTAGGCATCGCATCCCTTAGAGCGCGCCGGGAGGCGCGCGGTCCGTTAGCGTCCCCCCTCTTAAT
>CAIRGA010000105.1 GCA_903877935.1 uncultured Hyphomicrobiales bacterium | reverse complement strand
GACCACATTCAAGTCCAATCGCATAGACTGAGCACCCCTCAAAGCAACTCGTCTACAGCCTCTCACGCACCGTCCTCCAACACCGAGTGTGTGTCCATGAGGCTTGCCGCACCACTTTTGATTTGCTCCAAGAGTGAGAGCGTTTCGGGCATGAGCTTGGCAAAATAAAAATGCGCCAACTGAATTTTGCCTTCATAAAAAGTAAGACCACTAGTCCCCTGCGCTTTTGAGTAGGCCACAAGGGCCATTTTGGCCCACAAGTACCCCATCACAAAGTGACCAAGAAGGCGCAAATAGTCCACCGCGGCGGCACCCACTTCGTTGGCGTTTTGCAAAGCCTTAAAGCCCAACTCTCCTGTGACTTGTTCAATGCGTTGAGACAAGGTTTTGAGGGATTTGACAAAAACTTGCATCTCTTGCGCGTGCTCTGAGCTTTGCGCTTGCTCTAAAAAGGACCTGACCTGAGCGTCAAAGAGCTTTAAGCTCTGTGCCTCATTGGCCAAGACTTTTCGACCCAAGAGATCCAAACTCTGAATCGCGTTGGTGCCTTCATAGATCATGTTGAGTTCTGGCTCGGACGCAATCGACTTGATCCAGTTGATCGCTGCCGTGATCGACGCGCCATCGGAAGAGGCGATCTTCACGGTGCCGTCGTCTTCAATGTTGATCTTGGCGCCCGTCTTTTCGACGATTTCACGGATGACCTTACCGCCCGTGCCGATCACTTCGCGGATCTTGTCGGTTGGGATCTTCATCGTTTCAATGCGTGGCGCATATTGGCCGAGCTCAGCGCGCGCGCCGGCAAGACCCTTGGCCATTTCGCCCAAGATATGCAGACGGCCATCCTTTGCCTGATGCAACGCGACCTTCATGATCTCTTCGGTAATACCGGCGATCTTAATGTCCATTTGCAGCGAGGTAACGCCATTTTCCGTGCCTGCCACCTTGAAATCCATGTCGCCGAGGTGATCCTCGTCGCCAAGAATGTCGGAAAGCACCGCATAGCGCTCGCCTTCAAGAATGAGACCCATCGCGATACCGGCAACAGGGCTCTTCAATGGCACGCCTGCATCCATCAACGCGAGCGATGAACCGCAAACGGTCGCCATGGAGGACGAGCCATTCGACTCGGTAATCTCGGAAACCAAGCGGATGGTGTACGGGAATTCGTGATGCGCTGGGAGCATTGGACGAACCGCACGCCAAGCGAGCTTGCCATGGCCGATTTCGCGACGTCCTGGCGAACCCATACGACCCGTTTCACCCACCGAGTAGGGAGGGAAATTATAGTGCAGCAAGAAGGTTTCCTTATAGGTGCCTTCGAGCGAATCGATGAACTGCTCGTCATCGGCTGTGCCAAGCGTGGCAACGACCATCGCCTGCGTTTCACCGCGGGTGAAGAGCGCTGAGCCATGCGCGCGCGGTAGAATACCAGCTTCAGCAACGATAGGGCGAACGGTGACGAGATCACGGCCATCGATACGCTTCTTGGTGTCCAGAATGTTCCAGCGAACGATTTTAGCTTCGACTTCCTTGAACACGCCACCAACCAAGGTTGGAGCGAGGGGCTCAGCAACGCTTTCGCCGCAGAATTCAGCCATAACCTTGGTTTTCGCGGCCGATACCTTGGCTTGGCGTTCCATCTTGGTTGGCGTGGTGAAGGCATCACGAAGCTCGGCTTCAACCAGCTTCAAGATCTTGCCTTCAAGCACGGAGTGATCCGGCGTCGTGAAATCGCGTGGCTCTTTGGCGGCGACTTCAGCGAGCTTGATGATCGCATCGATCACCGGCTGGAAGCCGGTATGGCCATGCATCACAGCGCCGAGCATGATTTCTTCGGACAGTTCTTTGGCTTCCGATTCAACCATCAACACGGCATCGGTGGTGCCCGCGACGACGAGGTCGAGCACCGAGTCGGCCATTTCAGCGAGTGTTGGGTTGAGGCGGAACTGGCCGTTGATGTAGCCAACGCGTGCTGCACCAACCGGACCCATGAAAGGAACGCCTGAAAGCGTCAAGGCCGCAGAAGCGGCAACCATCGCCACAACATCGGGATCGTTTTCAAGGTCATGAGCCAGAACGGTGACAACGACTTGCGTCTCGTTGCGGTAGCCTTCGACAAACAGCGGACGGATAGGACGGTCGATCAGGCGGGAAACCAATGTTTCCTTTTCCGATGGGCGACCTTCGCGCTTGAAATAGCCACCGGGAATGCGGCCAGCGGCAAACGCCTTTTCCTGATAATTGACGGTGAGCGGGAAGAAGTCGATGCCAGGCTTGGCATCTTTAGCGGAGACGACGGTGGCGAGCACGGTGGTTTCGCCATAGGTGGCGAGAACGGCAGCGTCCGCCTGACGCGCAATGCGTCCGGTCTCCAAGGTCAGCTTGCGGCCAGCCCAGGTGAGTTCTACTTTTTGAATATCGAACATGTGTGTCTTGTCACTTCTCAAAAAAGCCTCTTAGGAGACCACGAGCAAGACGACGAGAGGCTGGCGCGACAAATGAAATCCAGCATCTGGCAATCCTGCCATGATCCTCGAAAGGAAGCAGGGTTTAAGATGAGAGACGCCTCGCCTCTCATCACAGTAGGTGGATGGCCGGCGACCTCGCCAGCGACCCCTTAGAAAACGACCCCTCGGTGAAGAGGGGCCGTCAAGCTTGACCGCAGCCTTAGCGGCGGATGCCCAAACGCTCGATGATCGAACGATACCGGGCTTCATCCTTGCCTTTGACGTAATCGAGCAGCGAACGGCGCTGCGAAACCATCTTTAACAAGCCGCGACGCGAGTGATTGTCCTTCGCATGGCTCTTGAAATGACCGGTGAGGTTAGAGATGCGCTCGGTGAGGATCGCGATCTGAACTTCTGGCGAACCGGTATCACCGGCAACGGTAGCATATTGCTTGACAAGCTCTTGCTTGCGCTCTGGCGTAATCGACATCGGATGTTCCTTATCGGTTAGAAAACAATGGCTTCGGAGCCATATCCTCCGTCACAGGGCCGGGCCGGGATGTCGTCCAGCACGGTCCGCGCAAACGGAAACGGCCGGGCGAAACCCCGGCGCGATGGGGGGACATATACACGAATTTTGGGAGAATGCGAGGGGAAAAGAGAAGAGGGATTGGTCTGCGGTAGATGTCATTCAATAATGATACTGGCATTGTGCAATAAAAAGGCTGTCTCTCTCTACCCCATAGACCAGCCGATGTTCCTGTGTGATGCGGCGCGACCACCAGCCGGAGAGTGAACCGCGTAAAGGTTCGGGCTTGCCACGCCCGGAAAAGGGCGTTCGCGTGCATTCTTTGATGAGTTCATTGACCCGGGAAAGCAAAGCGCGGTCGGTGGACGGCCGATAAAGGAAATCACGCCAAGCCTGGTCGGCAAAAACGAGCTTCACTTAGGCCAAGGGCCGCTCTGAACCGCCACCTGATATTAGGCTTTCTACCGCCGCCAATAGGCGTTCCGCATTGGCGGGGCTTTTCAAGAGATAATTCGTTTCCTCGAATGAGGCAAAATCCTCAAGCGAGAGAATAACAACCGACGGCTTGCCGCCCTCCCGCGTAACGATCACAGGTTCGTGATCCTCGACAACGCGATCCAATGTGGAAGCGAGGCAGCGTCGTAAACTTGATACAGAGGCTGTTTTCATGGCAATAATGAGCCTGATTAGGTCCGAAATTACAATGTAAATTATCGCCTACAAATTAAACACCCGGTTCGGCACCAGCGAGCCCTGCTCGATGACGCCAATGGCGACAACGGTACCATTTTGGGTGGCATAGGCGGTTGCGCCCTCCTCGGGTGCGTCCGACCCGCGCACAATAACCGACTGACCACGTTTCAGGCGAAGCGCCCCGTCCGAGGTGACGCGCACGCAAGGCAATTCCAATAGTCCGGTATCGACGCTGCGCAAGGCTTGAAAAACCGCCTGAGGATCAGCCTCTAACTCGGCCATCGTCACGGAATTAGCCTCGGTGAAGGGACCAACGCGCGTGCGGCGCAGCGCGGAAACATAGCCTAAACAGCCGAGCATCCGGCCAAGGTCACGCGCAATGGCGCGGACATAGGTGCCTTTGCCACATTCGGCTTCGAGCACTGCGGCTTGGCCGTCGTAAGACATGAGGCGAAGCGCGTGGATTTCAACCGTGCGGGGCTGCAGTTCGACCGTTTCGCCGCCGCGGGCCAAATCATAAGCGCGCTCGCCATCGACTTTAATGGCCGAATAGCGTGGCGGGACTTGGGTAATCGCCCCAATAAAATACGGCAAGGCGGCCAAAAGCTCGGCCTCGCTGGGGCGCTTTTCACTGGTGCCTACGATGCGGCCTTCCGCGTCATCGGTATCGGTTTCGGTGCCAAAGGTTACGGTGAAGGCATAGGCCTTTTCGCCATCCACCACATAGGGAACCGTTTTGGTTGCCTCACCAAAAGCCAGCGGCAATAGGCCCGAGGCGAGCGGATCGAGTGTTCCCGCATGGCCAGCTTTTTTGGCGTTCAGCATGCGGCGAACCACGGCGACCGCGTGGGTGGAGGTCATGCCTAGCGGCTTATCAAGCACGATCCAGCCATGCATGTCGGCGCGGTGTTTTTTCGGGGCGTTCACGGCTGATTAGTCCTCGTCCGACTCGTCGATATCGTATGCGCTGGAAAGATCGCGTTGTACCTCGGGACGACGCAGCAACGCATCGATTTTGGCGGCTGCTTCCAGCGTCTCGTCGGGACGAAAACGAACATTAGGCGCGTATTTCAAATTCACCTTGCGGGCAATCTCGGTGCGAAACAGCCCGCTATATTTGCCCAATGCCTTGATCACAGCTGCTTCTTGCGTCTCGTCATGCAGGGAGATGTAGGCAGTCGCTATTTTTAGATCCGGTGAGAGGCGGACTTCAGGGACGGTGATGATCGCTTTTTCAATCACGGGATCAATGATTTCACCGCGCCGCAAGAGTTCGGCAATCGCGTGACGTACAAGCTCACCAACGCGCAATTGGCGTTGCGAAGGGCCGCGGGGTGCGTCTTGTTTGTGTTTCATAGCTTGACCGCCATTCCGGGCTGGGACCGGATAAAGGGGTTAATGGGAAAAGGCTGCGGCCCGGCTTGAACCGGGCCGTTGAGCGATTAAAGCGAACGACGGATCTCTTCGACGCGGTAACATTCGATGATGTCGCCTTCGCGCATATCTTGGTAGTTCTCGAATGCCATACCGCATTCTTGACCCGAACCAACATCCTTGACCTCATCCTTGAAGCGCTTGAGCGTTGAGAGCTTGCCTTCGTGGATCACGACGTTGTCGCGGATCAAGCGAACATTCGCGCCACGCTCGACGCGGCCGTCTTGCACCAAGCAGCCTGCAACCTTGCCGACCTTCGATACGCCAAAGACCTGCAGGATGCGGGCTTCGCCGAGACGCTCTTCGCGGAGCGTTGGGGCGAGCAATCCGGACATTGCCTTTTTGATATCGTCAACGAGATCATAGATGATGTTGTAGTAGCGAATTTCAGTACCCGAACGCTCGGCCGCGTCGCGTGCTTCTTTGTTTGCACGCACGTTAAAGCCAATGATTGCCGTGCCAGACGCTTCTGCAAGCGTGACATCCGACTCATTGATGCCACCGACACCCGAATGGATAATCCGTGCGCCGACCTCTTCGGTGCCAAGCTTTTCAAGCGAGTTGATAATGGCTTCGACTGAACCTTGCACGTCGCCCTTGATGAGCAGCGGGAATTCCTTGCGGCCCGATGCTTTCAGCTGGCTCATCATATCGGTGAGCGAGCCGCGCGCCACACCTGCGCGTACCGCACTCCGCTCGCGCTTTTGACGCTGACGGTATTCGGTAATTTCACGCGCACGGGCTTCGGATTCGACAACCGCCAAGCGGTCGCCCGCTTCTGGTGCGCCATTGAAACCAAGGACCTCAACCGGAACCGAAGGACCGGCTTCTTTGATCTGCTCGCCCAAATCCGAAATCAGAGCGCGAACGCGGCCATATTCTGAGCCGGCCACCACAATATCGCCTGTGCGCAACGTACCGCGTTGAACGAGAACGGTTGCGACGGGACCGCGGCCACGGTCGAGCTTGGCTTCGATGACGGTACCTTCGGCTTCGCGCTCTGGATTGGCCTTCAAATCGAGCAATTCGGATTGCAGCGCGATGGCTTCAAGGAGTTTGTCGAGGTTCGTGCGCTTGGTGGCCGAAACTTCGACTTCGAGGGTTTCGCCGCCCATCGATTCAACCTGAACCGAATATTGTAGCAATTCCGTTTTAACGCGATCCGGCTTAGCGTCTGGCTTGTCGATCTTATTGATCGCCACAATCATCGGCACTTTGGCGGCCTTGGCATGGTTGATCGCCTCGATGGTCTGCGGCATGACGCCGTCGTCGGCTGCAACAACAAGCACGACGATATCCGTGACCTTCGCACCACGAGCACGCATTTGCGTAAAGGCGGCGTGGCCTGGAGTATCGATAAAGGTGATCTTGGCGCCATTGGGTGCAACAACCTGATAGGCACCGATATGTTGCGTAATGCCGCCGGCTTCGCCGCCTGCCACATTCGCTTTACGGATCGCATCAAGCAAAGATGTCTTACCATGGTCGACGTGACCCATAATGGTAACAACGGGCGGACGCGAAACGAGATGGCTATCGGTATCGGGGGTATCGAAGAGTCCTTCTTCAACGTCCGACTCGGCGACGCGCTTCACGGTATGGCCGAATTCTTCGGCCACAAGCTGGGCGGTATCGGCGTCGATCACGTCGGTGATCTTAACCATCTGGCCCTGCTTCATCAGGAAGCGAATAACATCGACGGCACGCTCGGCCATACGATTGGCGAGTTCCTGAATCGCAATGGCCTCTGGAACCACGACTTCACGGGCGATTTTTTCTTTCGCCTCAGCCTGTTGGTTGCCTTTGAGGCGCTGAACACGGCGCTTAAAGGCTGCAAGCGAACGGACGCGCTCTTCGTCTTCGCCTCCCGTTACGCTGGTCACCGTCAAACGACCACGACGACGATCATCGGCGCGGGGTGCCGGTTTTGGTGGAACAGGGGCGCGAGCGGCTACGCCGCCGCCTGGACGACGAATGGACTTGCGCTCTTCTTCATCGGCCTCAAGCATCGCTGCACCTGTGCGGCGCGGCGGAATGACCAGACGTTCTGGAGCGGGTGCTTTTTCGGCCTCGCCTTCGCCAAGGCGACGGCGGGCTTCGCTTTCGGATTTCTTTTTAACTTCGTCATCAAAGCGGCGACGATCCTCTTCTTCAGCTTTACGTGCCTCGGCCGCGTCACGTTCTACCTTCTCAATGGCTTCACGCTCGCTGCGGACTTTCGCATCAATCTCAGCCTGCTTGCGCTCGATCTCTTCGCGCTTGCGTGCTTCGATCAGAGCCAAGGAGCGCGCGTCGCGCTCGTCTTCCGTCAGCGTACGAAGAACAACGCCTGAAGGAGATGTCGACTTGGAGGGAGGCGCCGAACGCGAAGGGGCCGCCTTGGGCGGAACGGCGGGCGAAGGCGCTGCAGCGGCGACAGGAGCCTGAACAACTGGCTTAGGCGCGACGGGTGCTGCCTCTGTTACGGGCGCCGGAGCTTCACCGGGTCCAACGATACGACGCTTTACCTTTTCAACGACGACAGCCTTGGTGCGGCCATGCGAAAAACTTTGACGCACCACGCCCTGTTCGACCGGGCGCTTAAGGCTAAGCGTCTTGGTCTGTGACATATGAAGCGTCTTGTCGCCCGATGAGTTCTTGTCGTTCATTCAGTCCATATCCTGCGGTAAAACCGCTTCACTTCGGTTGGTTAACCTGCTCGTCCGAGCTTTGAACGGCATTTTCATCCGTCCGATAAGCCCTTAGAAATTCCAATTTCTGAAGGCAAGCCAGCGATGCTGACCCGCTCAGAAGCGCTGCATGTATCACATGTGACCGCCCTAATGCCAAACCCAAATCATCGGATGACATCGCGGCGATAACTTTTATTTCCTTCGAACCCGATTCTTGGGCACGTCGGACCAGTTGGCCGACCTTTCTTATGCCGTCTGGGGCCGCGTCGGAAGCATGAAGAATGGCTAAAACGCCGCCATGCCCCAAGGCCTCTTCCACTTTCCCGAACCCCGCAACGATCTGCCCTGCTTTATTGGCAAGGCTAAACGACTCGCGTGCTGACCGTTCGAGAAGCCCATCAACGAGCTCTGCTAGATCGGCAGAGGGCTTAACTTCCGTTTTAAACGCCCTTGCAAAGGCCTTCTTTTTGACGGCTGCCTCGACAATTGACCGGTTGGGCGTGAGCCAAACACCCCGACCCGGCAATTTTCGTTTCAGATCCGGCACGACCGCCCCATCCGGCGAGCGGACAAAGCGTAACATGGTTTCAGGCGATGACCGCTTGCGGGTAACGATGCAGGTTCGCTCGGAACCTGTTTCATCATCCTCAATGATCGCGGTCATTATTTTCTCGATCTCTAGGCCTCTTAGGCTTCCGCTGTCTCATCAGCACTGGCAGGTGCCTCGATCCAACCCGCCTTGACGCGCGCATCCATGATAATGGCTTCTGCATCGTCACGCGAGAGGTCAAAGCCTTCGAGATAACCCGCATTGCGAATCGTCTCTGTGCCTTTACGCTCGGTCCAACCCAAAAGGTCGTCCGTCGCGCAGCCTGCTAAATCATCAATTGTTTTAACGTCGTTCTCACCAAGCTTAACAAGCATCGCAAGCGTCACGCCGGCAACGGATTTAAGTTCGTCGGCAACGCCCAATTCGACGCGACGGTTGTCGAGCTCAGCTTCACGAGCCGCGAGGAAATTAGCCGCGCGGTTTTGAATTTCGGTCGCCGTTTCTTCATCAAAGCCTTCGATCGAAGCCAATTCGGACAGATCGACATAGGTCAGCTCTTCCACCGAGCGGAAACCTTCGGAAGCGAGCAGCTGGCCAACGACCTCGTCAACGTCCAACGCTTCCATGAACACGCCGGTACGTTCGACGAATTCCTTTTGGCGACGCTCGGATTCTTCTGCCTCGGTCAGGATGTCGATATCCCATCCGGTGAGCTGCGAGGCCAAACGAACATTCTGGCCCCGACGGCCAATGGCCAGCGAGAGCTGATCATCCGGCACGACAACTTCAATGCGCTCGGATTCTTCATCCAAAACGACCTTGGCGACTTCGGCTGGCTGCAAGGCGTTGACGATGAAGGTCGCAACATCAGGCGACCAAGGAATGATATCGATCTTTTCACCCTGCAATTCGCCAACAACGGCCTGAACGCGCGAGCCGCGCATACCGACGCAGGCGCCGACCGGATCAATCGAACTATCCCGCGAAATAACGGCAATCTTGGCGCGCGAACCCGGATCACGGGCAACGGCCTTCACCGTAATGATGCCATCATAGATTTCCGGCACTTCTTGCGTGAAAAGTTTCGCCATGAATTGTGGATGCGTGCGGGACAGGAAAATCTGCGGACCGCGAGGCTCACGACGAACATCGAACACATAGGCGCGAACGCGATCGCCCGGGCGGAAGGTTTCGCGAGGAATAAGCTCATCGCGGCGAATAATGCCTTCACTGCGGCCCAAATCGACGATCACATTGCCATATTCAGCGCGCTTGACGAGGCCATTGATGACCTCACCGATGCGGTCTTTATATTCGTCATATTGACGATCCCGCTCAGCGTCGCGGACCTTTTGAACGATGACTTGTTTTGCCGACTGGGCGGCAATTCGGCCAAGATCGAAGGGTGGGAGCTTGTCGGCAATGACATCACCCACTTGAGCTGCGGGATTAGAGCGCTTGGCATCTTCTAATGAAATCTCGGTCGCTGAATTTTCTACAAGTTCAACGACTTGCAAATGTCTCCAAAGCCGCAATTCGCCGGTCTTCGGGTCAATTTCAGCTTTAACATTGGTTTCCATGCCGTAGCGCGAACGTGCTGCTTTGGCATAGGCTTCTTCCATCGACGCCAAGACGATCTGACGATCGATCAGTTTTTCGCGGGCGACGGCGTCGGCGATCTGAAGCAGCTCTAGTCGGTTAGCGCTGATAGCCATGGCGGATTACTCCTTCGATAAGATCAAGACCGCGTTTTGCGGTTCTTAGCAGATGGTTTAGGTTTTTCGACGTCAGCCCCATTGGCCTCCGTCTCGTCGGTATCTTCGGTTTCACTTGCGGCCTGTTTGAGGAGCGCTTTACCGCGCCGAAGCGATTCTCGGATGAGCTCATCGGTCAAAACGAGGCGGGCGTCGCTGAGATCGATCAGTGGCAAGAGCACTCGAACGGCTTCGTGTGGTGGCGCATCGACCCGCTCAACAACAGCCGCGCCACCCTCGATGCCGCGCAAAATACCCCGAAAGCGCTTGCGGCCTTCGGTGACAATCTTCATTTCAATCTTGGCCTCATAGCCTTCCCAACGCTCAAAATCGCCTTTGCGGACGAGCGGGCGGTCAATGCCGGGCGAGGAAATTTCAAGGTGATAGGCTTTGCCGACCGGGTCATCGAGATCGAGTGCAGGCGAAATACCGCGGCTAACCGCTTCACAATCTTCGACACTCATCGAACCATCGGGACGCTCGGCCATGATCTGAACCGTGCAGCCGTTTTCTGCCGTTACTTTAACGCGGACAAGGCGATAGCCGAGATCGCCAATGACGGGCTCAACAATATGAGCGACCGCAGCAGCGACACCGTTTTCGATAATCAACCTAGGTTCGTTTGTAACCAAGTTCGAAAATTCCATCAGGCAATAAAAAAGAGCGGGTCCGGCGGGGCCCACTCTCAAACAATCGGTTCATACAAACCGCTATGAGATGTCTTAAAGACAAAAGTGGTTATACAGCAAAGGACAAAATTTTCAAGCCATAAAGATTTAGCCTCCGATTTATACGATTTGGTCACTCTTAGCGGGTTATGGGATACCGTTGCGGAGTGCCTGTATGAATTCCATTTCGTCCTTGGTTGCGGACATCGAAAGCGCGCTTAGCGAAGATGCGGGCGAGCGTCGGCATGCGCTTTTGCGTCGAATTACAGGACTTTTTATCGATCAAGTCCCGGATTTGAACGAAGAACATATTTCCGTTTTTGACGAAGTGATTTTGTGTCTGGCCATCGAAATTGAAATAGCAGCCCGGATAGAACTCTCCGAAAAATTGGCCGATTTACCGCGCGGTCCACGCCGGACGATCCAAAATCTCGCCCATGATGATGAAATTGATGTCGCGAGACCGGTGATTGAACGTAGCCCATGCATCTCTGAGGATGACCTAGCTCGCATCGCCCAAGAAAAATCTGTCGAATTCCTTGCCTCTTTGTCAAAGCGGGTGAGCTTGCCGAGCACGGTAACCGATATCCTGCTCGATCGCGGTAGCGCCGATATCGTTCAAAGGGTCGCCGAAAACAACAGGCAAGCCTTGTCTGATTTCGGCCTTCGCCTCTTGGCACAAAAGGCAACCGGCGATCACCGGCTGTATCGCTTATTGCGGGGGCGCCCAGATTTGGCGCTCCGGCACGTTGGCGCTATTTTGGAGGCCGCCAAGCAGCGCGCCAAGAGTGAAATGTCCGATTTGCCGGATCAGCCGGATATATTAGAGCGTGCGCTTGACGTTGGTGCAGCGTCCATTTTCATCAATCCCGACGTTCTTGACCTTAAAGAACACGAGAGCGCCAGTGCCAAGGCAACGATTGTGTGGCCCGTTTGGCCGACCGATATGCGACGGATTGCAGGCCAAATCGAGCGCGGCGATATCGCTGAGGCTTTGGCTGGTATGGCCTATTTGGCGGAAATCTCACGCGAATCGGTTGAGAATGCCTTCACGTCGCCGCACTTTGATTCGATCCTTTTCATGGCCCGCGCCATTGGCATGGATTGGCACATTTTCGTATCCCTTTTAAAAGCCCGAGAAGGCGGTGAGCTGTCGAATGATCTTTATGATCGCGCGCATGCCAGCTTCCACGCGCTGTCAAAATCGACGGCCGAGCGTGTGATGCGGTTTATCGCGTCGCGATTGGGAAAGGCGGCTAATGGCGGGTTGAGTCAAACCCGCTCAAACGTCAGATAGGCTGATTGGCGGCCTTCTTTGATGGCTTTTAATTCGTAGCGTGTCGATTCCCAGCCCGACCATGGAACCCGCCAATCATCCGGCCTATTCGCTAACCAGCGAAAATTACCCGACCGCATGACATGGCTCAAGGTCCAGCCGACGTAATGATCAATGTCACTGGCAAACCGGAACTGGCCACCCGGTTTCAACACGCGTGCCATGAGTTTTAGAGTTTCATCGGAAATGAACCGACGCTTGTTTTGCCGCCGCTTTGGCCAAGGATCGGGATAAAGCAGATAAAGCCTATTTATAGATGCATCAGGCAGTTTTTTGAGCAGATCGAGGGCATCCGAATCATATAGCCGAATATTTTTAATGCCGTCTTTGGCGATTGCCGACAGCATCTTAGCCATGCCATTGACGAAAGGTTCGCAGCCGATAAATCCGACAGCCGAATTGGCTTGCGACTGAAGCAGCAAATGCTCGCCGCCGCCAAAGCCGATTTCCAGCCAGATTTCGGTAGGTGACGTTTCGAACAAAGAAGCGGGCGATACATCGTCCGCTAGATTGATGCGCAAGGATGGAAGTAGACTTTCAAACAGATCGGCCTGGTTAACGCGCAATTTCTTGCCCTTGCGGCGGCCAAAAAAGGCGCCGCCGCGTGCGTCATCAAACTCGACCGCCGAAGATTTGATCAAAGGCCGGCTTTGATCTTATCGGCGAGATCCGTCTTCTCCCAAGAGAAGCCGCCCTCTGCGTCAGGCGCGCGACCAAAATGACCATAGGCCGAGGTGCGGGCATAAATCGGCTTGTTCAGGTCGAGATGCCGACGAATACCACGTGGGGTCAAGTCCATGATGTCGCTGCGTTCGAAAAGCTTTTCGACGGAGCTTTCATCAACGTTACCGGTGCCGTGGAAATCGGCATAAATTGACAAAGGCCGAGCCACGCCAATCGCATAAGAAAGCTGAATGGTGCAGCGATCGGCAACGCCTGCTGCAACAACGTTTTTAGCGAGGTAACGGGCGGCATAGGCGGCCGAACGATCAACCTTGGTCGGATCTTTGCCTGAGAAAGCGCCACCCCCATGAGGAGCCGCACCGCCGTAGGTGTCGACGATGATTTTGCGGCCGGTTAGGCCTGAATCACCATCTGGTCCACCGATGAAAAATTTTCCGGTTGGGTTGATGTGCCAAACGGTCTCTTTCGAAATCCAGCCGTCTGGAAGCGCGCGGCGGACATAAGGTTCGACCAATTCACGGACCTGATGTGACGTCATGTTTTCGATCAAATGCTGATGCGAAACAACGATTTGGGTCACACCAACGGGCTTTCCATTCGCATAACGAATCGTCACCTGGCTCTTGGAATCGGGTCCCAAGACTTTTTCCGTTTCCGCATGACGGGCTTCAGAAATAAGACGAAGGATCTTGTGTGCGTAATAGATTGGCGCCGGCATCAATTCGTCGGTCTCGCGGCAAGCGTATCCAAACATAATACCCTGATCGCCAGCGCCTTCTTCTTGATTGGTTGGCTGGCGCGCATCAACGCCCTGGGCGATATCGGCGGACTGGCCATGAAGCAAAACATCGATATCGCAGGTGTCCCAATGGAAACCATCCTGCTCATAACCGATATCGCGGATCGCCATGCGCGCCGTATGCGCGATCCAATCCTTTGTCACCGTCGAAGGGCCGCGGGTTTCGCCGGCAATCACAACCTTATTGGTTGTTGCAAGCGTTTCGCATGCGGCCCGAATATCCCAAGGATCGATTCCGGCTTTGGGGCCTTCACGGAAAAATAAATCCACGATTTCATCCGAAATACGGTCGCAAACCTTATCAGGATGTCCTTCGGAAACGGATTCACTGGTAAACAAATAATCGGAACGGGCCACGGTCGAACTCCGGCTTACTGAATGTGTCATCAAGTGGCAGCGAAACCATGCCTCTAATCAGAGGTCACGCTACCGATTTGCCCCTCCGTGACAGGGGAAATAACACAAGTCAAGCTGAAATAACGAACGCGTTCGATATAACAAACAAATCTGATTGTTATATCATGCCGCTGCGTCTTCGCCCGCAATGGCGCTCACCAATTCGACCACGCGGCGGCGTAACTTAGGGTCCTTGATGCGTACAAAGGCCCTATTCAATTGAATGCCTTCATTCGTTGCCAAAAAATCGGCGACATAGGCCGTATCGCCATTGTCTTCAAAGCCACTCGCCAAAGAACGCTCGATGGTTTGGGGCGCTCCTTCGAAAAAATATTCCACCGGAACGCCAAGAATTCGCGAAATCTGCTGCAGTCGGCTGGCCCCGATGCGATTGGTGCCTTTCTCATATTTCTGGACCTGCTGGAACGTGAGTCCCAGCGATTCGCCAAGCCTTTCTTGGCTCAATCCAACCAAGACACGACGCATGCGCACCCGACTGCCAACGTGCCGGTCAACGGGGTTAGGTGTCTTCTTGAAAACTAATTTTTCGGAATTTTCCATTAAGATGGCCTTTTAAAAAATAATTTTGAGCAAAGATCGGATTAATAATTATTATTATTAAAGACAAAATCTAATTTACTTGAAAAAATACAATCAACAAAACATCGAAAACTATAATAAACTTCGCAACTGAATAAAAATTAAATCGAATACACTTCAGTTAACGATTACAGGTTGTATAAATACGTTAATTGCGGGTATGTGTCAATTGACGTTTGGTCAATAAAAAACCCACAAAAGCTAGGCTATAAAACGCGGCTGCCCATGGGAGCTTCGGCAACCGGGCGAAAGCCGTTGGCGAAATGGCACTCGGCAAAGGACCATCAATTACACCCGAAGCGCCTAAGGGCAGCAGCGCCACTTCTCTGCCCAAGCCGTCTAGAATAGCCGAAATGCCATTATTGGCAGACCGCACAAGGGGCAATCCTTGTTCGATGGCACGAAGACGCGCCTGTGCAAAATGCTGCGCTGGTCCGGGTGTCATACCGAACCAGGCATCATTCGTAACGTTAAGAATCAAACCCGGGCGCTCTGTGTCATCGGGCAATGTTTCGGAAGAGAAAATTGCTTCGTAACAGATCAGAGGTGCAATGGGTGGCAGTCCCGGAACGCGCAACATTTGTCGCCTTGATGCCGGTGTAAATCCACCGGGCGCCTGAACAAATTGGCGCAATCCAAGGGTCGTGAGCAAGCCGCTCAAAGGCAGATATTCGCCGAACGGCACGAGATGCGCTTTATCGGCCGTGGCAATGATGAGGCCGTTCGGATCAACGGCTTGGATGGCATTAAAATATCGACGTTCTTCGCCTGCGCCGTCACCTTCAGCGCGAACAGCGCCGGCCAATAAAAATGTTCCACCCTTCAAAATATGTGAAATTTCTGCCCGCGCCGCAGGCTCGGAATCCAATAGAAATGGAAAGGATGTTTCAGGCCAGATCAGATGAGAAATACCCTTTAAGCCGCTGGCAGATGGATAACTGCCTTTTGTACTCAGATCAAAATAGCGATGCATAATGTCTGCGGCGTGCTGTCGGCTAAACCGATCATCAAGCGGCATATCAGGCTGCATTAAGCGAAGCTGAACACCCGGCACAAAATCCGTCTTAGAGTTGGCTAAGCGCCATTCACCAAACGCATAAAATAGTGCGAGGCCGGCCAGGGACGCTCCCACTACGGTATAAGGGACAAGCGAGCGCTTCTTTTCAAAAAGCAGAATGGGTGATGAAAAAAGAAGGGCGACGATGAAAGTTAGACCGTTCAAGCCAATGAAAGAAGCTATTTGAGCAAAGGCGAGATGATCGCCTAAGGCCATGCCCAAGCTATTCCATGGAAAACCAGTTAAAATCGTCCCACGTAACCACTCGGCAAGACCCAGACAAACTGCAAAAACGACCAGTCGAGATGGCCCCGGACGCCATAGATAAAAGGAGGCCGTAAAGCCTCCCGCAAAAAATACCGCTAAGAAGGCGGGTAAGCCAAAAATTCCGAAAGGCGCGGCCCAAATAAACGTGGCATCAACAAAAAAGGCGGCACCCAACCACCAAAGACCGGCGACAAAATATCCAAAGCCCAACCACCAGCCCGATAGGGCGGCGGATTTATAGGTATCCGCGCGATCAAGCAGCACGATCCCGACGCTTAGCGTGACCATCATGGCAGGTAAAAAGTCAAACGGGGCCATGGCCAACGCACCAATCGCACCGGCACAAAATGCAAGCCCGTAGCGTTGCACAGCGATCGATTGAAAGACAGGATTTGAAAGCCTAAAGTGGTCCATCGACCCGTTCACGCCGTCCCCGTTTCAGACGGATTATCGGGAGGCGTTTCATTGACATGCGCTTTCCGCCGACGTTTAGCGACGGGGTGTTCTTTTTCATCGATGGCTTTTTGTTGGATCCGAACCCGTTTCACGCGTCTCGGGTCAGCATCCAATACCTCAAATTCAAGCGTGCCGGGGCCAGGAATAATCTGCCCGCGAACCGGGACGCGTCCGGCCAACATGCCGACCAAGCCGCCAATGGTTTCAATTTCTTCCGCATCTTCCCCTTGCGAAAGGTCTACCCCCACTACGGCGCTCACTTCTTTCAAATCTGCTCGGGCATCAACCACATGCGTGCCATCTGCCGAAGATACGATCATCGGTGTTTCTTCAAGATCATGCTCGTCTTCGATTTCACCGACAACAATTTCAACGAGATCCTCGATCGAAACCAGCCCGTCAGTGCCACCATATTCATCGATGACCAATGCCATATGGGTTCGTGTCGTCTGCATTTTGACGAGCAGATCCAAAGCCAGCATCGAAGGCGGAACAAACAAAACGGGGCGCAGAATTTTGGCGGCTGACAGCGGAACGGATAAATCGAGAGAACCTAAATCGGGAAGATCGGCCGCCGTCTTGCGACGACGCGAACCTGGCTTTCGCTCGGCACGTTCGGCAATGTAATCAACAAAATCGCGTATATGCACCATACCGCGCGGGTCATCGAGCGTTTCGCCATAGACAGGCAAGCGCGAATGTCCGGCCGTACGAAACACCCGCAATAATTCACCCAATGAGGTCTCCGCGCCAACGGCCACAACATCGGCTCGTGGCACCATTACATTTTGAATGCGGTTGGTTCGAAGGCCCAAAACATTTTTAAGCATATCGCGTTCACGTTGCGAAAATTCGGCACCGATATCGGCCTCAGCCAAGGCATCCTCGATATCCTCGCGGATCGATGGCGCGTGCCGGATGCCGAGCCAAATAAGCAGCCGCTCAAACGAGCTTGCAGATCCAAGGTCACTTGGTTTGGATGGTATGGTTGATGAGGTATCGTCGTTCATCATACTCAACTTTGTGCTGTCACGAGACGGTCAGCATAAGGGTCCGGGATGTCGAGGCTTGCGAGAATGGATATCTCTAACGCCTCCATGCGCTCAGCATCTGCTTCGTTTATATGATCAAAACCCAAGAGATGTAAAAAGCCGTGCACGACGAGATGGGCATAATGATCGGCAAAGGCTTTACCCTCTTCGCGGGCCTCGCGATCCACGGTTTCATAGGCGATGATGATATCTCCTAAAAAGGGAGCGCGCGCCAGTTTGGCGGGTTCGACCGCAGGAAACGATAACACATTTGTTGGCTTATCAATGCCGCGCCATTCCTGATTGACGCTTTGAACGTGATCATCATCCGACAAAAGCAGGCCGAGTTCCGCGCCATCAAGAAGCGAAATTCCGGCCCTTTCTGCGGCCGCCTCAAGCGCCCGCTCGGCAATCGCTTCCGCATCAATCAGCGCATCCCATAACGCGCTGTCTTGCTCGATATCCGGACAAATGGTGGTCATGGATTCGGGGTGCCTATTTTCGCGCGGTCGTCCCGATTATACGCCGTAACAATGCGCTTTACGAGCTCGTGACGCACAACATCGGCTTCGGCAAAGCGGATGCGGGCAATACCCTCAACGCCCTGTAACACGCGTGCGGCCTCTACCAATCCGGATTTTTGTCCGGGGGGCAAATCGATCTGCGATGGATCGCCGGTGACAATCATTCTCGACCCTTCACCCAAACGGGTAAGCACCATTTTCATCTGCATGGATGTGGTGTTTTGCGCTTCATCCAGCAAGACCACGGCATTGGTCAGCGTACGACCGCGCATAAAGGCGAGCGGCGCAATCTCGATCATACCGGTTTGCAGTCCGCGCTCCACGTGACGGGCCTCCATAAAATCATAGAGCGCATCATAAATGGGGCGAAGATAAGGGTCGACCTTTTCGCGCATATCACCTGGCAAAAAGCCGAGACGCTCACCTGCTTCGACCGCCGGCCGAGATAAAATCAGCCGCTCAACAACGCCCTGTTCGATCAATTGCACCGCATATCCGACGGCAAGCCATGTTTTACCCGTGCCCGCAGGACCCTCGGCAAAAACGAGCTCATTGTCTTTTAGCGCTTTGAGGTACGAATGTTGCGCAGCATTGCGCGCCTTGATGCGCTTTTTACGCGTATTGATTTCATCAAAACTCAATCGATCCGATGCGCCTTCCGCGGCGGCGGGAAAGAGCGAGCCCTGCATTGCAGCTTCCTCGATTGCGCCATCAATATCGCCTTTGGCGATAGCCAGTCCTTCAAGAACGCGCTCATTGAGCCGTTCGAGCACAAAGCGGGCATTTTCGGTCTGCTCTGGGCTACCCTTTAGCGTCACCTGATTGCCATTCGCCACGGTTTGGATGCCGAGGCGGCGTTCGATATGGGCGAGATTTTGATCAAAATGGCCGAAAATCAGCCCGGCCACACGGTTGTCAGCAAAGGATAAACGAAGATCTGCTGATTCAACGATCCCCTGTTTGCGAGGGGCATTTGGAAAACGCGGCGCGCCTTCATTGGCTCTCAAGACCTTCTCCTCTTTAAGCGACCGCATATTCGCGGTTCGAGACCTGACCGACCAGGCTATTGGTTACGCTTTCTAGAATATCGACCGATACAATCTGACCAATAAGATCGGCGCCACCTTCGAACGCGACCGCAAGGAGGTGTGGCGATTTGCCAGACACTTGTCCTGGTTTACGACCAAGCCGCTCCACCAAGACGTCCAGCTTCCGACCGACCATGGATTCTTGATAGGCGCGCTGTTGTTTCGTGACCAAGGCTTGAAGCGCTTGCAGGCGCGCGTCTTTTACATTTTCCGGGACCTGATCCGCCATATCGGCAGCGGGAGTGCCTGGCCTCGGGCTGTATTTGAACGTGTAAGCGCTCGAAAAACCAACCTCTTCGACAAGTTGCATTGTCGCGGCAAAATCAGCATCCGACTCGCCGGGAAAGCCAACGATAAAATCGGATGAAAACGCAATGTCGGGGCGATAGTGTTTAACGCGCGCAATCGCAGTTCTAAAATCATCCACCGTATGGCGCCGATTCATGAGATCGAGAATGCGATCGGACCCCGACTGAACCGGCAAATGCAAATAGGGCATCAAAGCGGGGTTGTCGCGATGGGCCTGCGCCAATGTCTCGTCCATATCGAGCGGGTGGCTGGTCGTGTAACGCAGGCGTGCAATGCCAAGCATCGCGGCAACACGATCCAAAAGCTGCGAGAGGGTGACCGGTTGCCCTTGCTCGTCGAGGCCATGATAGGCGTTCACATTTTGCCCTAAAAGCGTGATTTCGCGGACACCCGAGGCCGTAAAGCGTTCAATTTCCGTCAAGATTTCAGGGACAGAACGGGAGAACTCGGCGCCCCGCGTGTAAGGCACAACGCAAAAGGTGCAGAATTTATCGCAGCCTTCCTGCACCGTGACAAACGACGAAACACCGCGCGCGCGGATGGTTTTCGGCGTCGGCGAAGGCAAGGTAGCAAACTTGTCCTCGGCTGGAAATTCAGTTTCGACGACGGGCTTTTTGAGCGATTGCTGCAAAAGGGCCGGAAGATTTTGATAGTTTTGTGGCCCGACGACGAGATCGACGGCAGGCGCTCGACGCAAAATCTCGGCGCCTTCCGCCTGCGCGACACATCCTGCAACAACAATCCGGGTCTCAAGCCCGCGCAGCTTACGGTCCCGCTTCATTTCGCGGATACGACCAAGCTCTGAATAAACCTTTTCAGCGGCTTTTTCACGGATATGGCAGGTGTTTAAAACAACGAGATCGGCATCTTCGATGTTTTCGGTGCCCGCATACCCTTCGCGTTCCAGAATGTCCCCCATGCGCTCGGCATCGTAGACATTCATTTGGCAACCGTAAGATTTTACGAAAACACGTTTTGCCGAAGCTATGGTCATCCGTCTCGCCAGTGGTCGGGCCTTAAAAAGTCGAGCGTTAAAGAAAGAGAATCACGCTGACCATCAGATAACACCCAGTATAAGCGGTTAGTGGTCAACAAGAGAACAGGAATTCGCTCTTTCGTGGCAAATTCATGCCGCAACTCGGCCGCGCATAATTTCCGAAGCCCTCAACCGGATGGCTTGTTCGGCCGCTTGCGCCGCCAATTTGCGATTTTGAGCAAGCTCACCCGTCAACGGATCGCAAAACGAGATCGTCACGTCGATCGGCCCGCCTAAAAGAATGCCTTTGAAATGCGGAACCAGATCCATATCACCATACCAAGCGATACAGGGGCGTTCGGCCCTTGGAATGGGCAGCCCCATCCGGCGCGTATAGGTGATCGCGATGGGTTGAATGCGCGATTTTTCGCCGTCGACGAGATCACCCGCTGCACCGACGAGGGATGAGCGAAAGGAGAGAACGCGATGGCCATCGCTTGTTGTACCCTCGGCAAAAAGCACCATCGCATCACCCGATTTAAGGCGTTCCGAAACCGCTTGGTGGGCATCACGCGTTGCCATACGGCGCGAGCGATCAATAAAGATGGAGCGCTGCAACCGCGCAAACAGACCAAAAATTGGCCAGGTAGCGACTTCTGATTTAGCGATGAACGATACGGGCATAACGCTGCTCAGCGCGATGATGTCGAGCCATGATGAATGGTTGGAAAGCAACAAAAGCGGGCGATCGCTGGCGCGGTTGCCGATGACGGTCACTTTTAATCGAAGCAAGGCGCAAACAGTACGATGGTAAAAGACCGGTAAATGCCGAGCGACAGGCGAGCCTGTTTTAATCGCCAACCATTGTGCCGGAATGAGAATTAGCGTGAACGGCGTAACAAGACATAAAAATATGCCGATGCGGAGACGTGCGAGCATGGTCAAACCCGTTGACTCATCAAAATCATCGCTGATCTCTTTCTGATCTGTATGACAGGAAAAAGACGTTTCGCCATTTTACTCACAGGCTATCCAAACTAAGCTTCATAATGAGCGCATTGGCGAGGCGACCATCGGGTTTACGGTAATACCCTTTCCGAATGCCGGCTGTGACAAAGCCGATTTTGTCGTAAAGGGCGCGGGCTGGTTTATTGTCCTCTTCGACTTCCAAATAAAGAATTTTTACGCCCTTTTGAGTTAATTTAGGCAAATGCGCTTCGATTAACCGGCGGCCATACCCTTTGCCGCGGGTTTTTTGCCGAACGGCAATGGTTAAAATCTCGGCCTCATCGGCTGCGCATCGGCTCATGACAAACCCGAAGAGTCGGTCACTTTTCCGGCTGTCGCAAGCAATGTCGGTTAGCACCGCCTGATCGGTCATAAGACCTTCAATTTCCTCGACACTCCATGGATGGGAGAAGCCCCCTTCTGAGTGAAGCATGGCGATTTCGTGTGAGTCAGATGCCTTAGCCGAACGAATGGATATTTCAATGCTTGAGAAAAACGGCCACCCCATCGGATTCGTTCACATCAACGCTATTCGGCCATTGGTCTGCGGGGTCGCATCAGGCGGACGCAGATAGAGGGGCGATGGTGGCGAAAATTCTGGATGAGCAATGGCGCCTAGCCGCGCAATCCAATCAATATCGGCCCCGGCTAGATCGGCTTCGGCGTGGGAAGACCGCCCTTGTTCTTGCAAGGCGGCCGCAAGAAGCGAGGCTGCTGAGCCAACAATACGCACCGGTTGATGGCCAATCGCTGCTACCGCATCGGTCATTGAAATAATTTGAGGGGCGATAACCAGTTTTCCCTCTGAGCTCATCAATTGAAGATAAACATGGCTATGGCGGGCGTCGATCACACTCACGATCATCGTATCGCCTGGTTGGCCTAAAAGGGGAGCTGCGAAGGCCGACAAAGTATTAACGCCGACGACTGGTATTTCGGCCGCCATGCCAATCGCCCGACCGGCCGCTAATCCGACTCGAAGCCCCGTGAAGCTTCCCGGACCAACCGATGCAGCAACACGATCGAGCGACGCAAATCCGCCCTCGATGCGATGGATAACGCGCTCGATCAAGGGCATCAGCGCCTCGGCGTGGCCGCGGTCCATCGGGATGCTTTCGGATGAAATAGCGGTGTCGCTATCCTGATCAAACACGCAGGCTGAGCATAAACCGAGAGCGGTATCGATGGCCAAGATGCGCAAGGGATCCATACCTCTCTCGGGTTTTTGCTATTCAACCCGGCTTATATCGACTGCACTTCGCGGACATCCGGCAGGAAATGGCGCAGAAGATTTTGTACGCCGTTTTTCAACGTCGCCGTTGAGGACGGGCAGCCCGAGCACGAGCCTTTCATGGCGAGATATACCACACCATCACGGAACCCACGGAAGACAATATCTCCGCCGTCACCGGCGACCGCAGGACGGATGCGGGTCTCGAGCAATTCTTTAATCGTATCAACAGTGGGCTGATCGCTGGGCTCAAAAAATTCGCCCTCCGACTCATCGCCGTGTTGCTCTGGTGTTTTATCAAGCAGCAGCGGATCGCCACTCATAAAATGTTCCATGATGGCGCCAAGAATAGCCGGCTTTAAATGCTGCCATTCGCCGTCGCCTTTGGTGACGGAAACGAAATCATAGCCAAAGAAAACACCGGTAACACCGTCAATGGCAAAAAGGCGTTTCGCAAGCGGTGAGCGCTCGGCGGCATGGGTGTCACGAATTTCGAGTGTACCGCTTTGCATCAGGCTGCGGCCTGGTAAAAATTTCAAGGTAGCGGGATTAGGGGTAGCTTCGGTCTGGATAAACATGGTGCCCTCACAGCCGGTTCAAGGCCGGCGGATGGTTTCGGAAGGCCTTAATATAGCAT
>CAIRGA010000104.1 GCA_903877935.1 uncultured Hyphomicrobiales bacterium | reverse complement strand
TAACTTCTGCCTCGGTTACATCGCCAGCCACGACAAGAATAGCATTTTCAGGCGTATAGAAGCGGCGATAGTAGCTAAGCGCATCTTCGCGGTTCAAGCCTTCGATTTCATGCATGAAACCGATGATCGGCTTGCCGTAGGGATGATGCGTGAAAAGCGTTGAGGCAAGCGACTCGCCAAGCTGTGCGGAAGGATCCGTATCCGTGCGCATGCGGCGTTCTTCGATCACCACATCGCGTTCGGGGTCGACGACATCATCGGAGAGCACGAGGCCTGTCATCCGGTCGGCCTCAAACTCCATCATGGTTTTGAGGTGTTCGCGCGACACGCGTTGGAAATAGGCCGTATAATCATAAGAGGTGAATGCGTTTTCTTGGCCACCCAAGGCGGTGACCACATCGGAAAATTCACCTTGCGGATGTTTATCGGTGCCCTTGAACATCAAATGCTCAAGAAAATGCGCAATGCCGGATTTGCCGACAGGATCATCTGCCGAGCCGTTGCGATACCACACCATATGCGTGACAACCGGCGTACGGTGATCGGGGATGACAACGACATCAAGCCCGTTATGGAGCGTAACATGGGCGATATCAGGCCCTTTGTGCGAGTGCGGCTCGGTGGTCATGCTTGTTTACCTACGGATGGAAAAATTAAGACGCGATCGACGATTATTTCCAGAACTCGTACCAAGGCTTGTCGTTGCCCGTTGCAGCTTTGGTTGCCGCTTCGATTTCTGGTGTAATCTTGGCCTTTTGCTTCATGGCGGCAGGCGGCTCCGTTAATCCGTGTTTCGGATCTTTAGGGGCGAGGTTTTGATTGATGAGGCCGGCGAATGCCGATCCAGGGACATATTCTTCTTCTTCCTTGGCCTTCTTCTTCGCAAGATCAGGATCCTTTACCCAATTCGGATCACCAAGCTCGGATGTCTTTTTTGGCTTTGGCAGTTTGGTTGAAGGGGGCACGACAAGAGGCGCGCGTTCGGGATATTTATTGGTGCTTTCATCAGGTCCCAAGCCCAAGAAATTAAAGACCCCTTCGGTGATGCCATCCGCCCGCGCGGGAATGCTGGCTAAAACGCCAGAAAGCAACACGGCAGCCAGGGCAAAACGGGGAAGCGTCGAGGCGAATGGGTTCATTTGTCTCATAACGACTGATCCTTTGAGGTGGGGGATACAAGCTCTTGGCCATTACCTAACCATGAATCGTACAAAAGCAAGGCAACGCCTAATACGATGGCGGCGTCGGCAATATTAAACACGTACCAGCGCCATTCTTGCCAATGAAGGAGAATGAAATCGACGACAGCACCGCGGAAAATCCGGTCAATTCCGTTGCCGATGGCGCCGCCCGTGATCAAGCCAATCGCAAAAGCGGGGAGAAGGCGCACGCTGCGCCAAAGCCAAACCCCGAAGCCAAGACTAGCGCCCAAGGCTAAGATAATCAGAATATAGCGGCCTAAATCGGCGTGTTGCTGGAAGAGCCCGTAGGAAATGCCGCGATTCCAAACCAAAACAAGATCAATCATCGGCGAAAGGGCGAGCGGCTCCGAATGCTCAAGGTCAAGCGTGTTGAGCACGTAAAACTTTGTCGATTGATCAACGATAAGGACGGCCAGCGCTGCGTTGAGACCTAGGGAGCGAGCCTTCGTGCTAGCCATGCCGCTTTTCCAATTCCCGCATCGCCTGCGCGTCGCGCGGGGTGATGTCGGGGAATTCCGGATCGGCGGTTTTAGGATCAAAATAGCGCCATGAGCGGGCACATTTGATGCCCGAGGCTTTTTCGCTCGTCACTGCCACGCCATGGACATCATCGAGACGGAACGCATCTGCCGGCGCTTCGCCTTCGACGATCGTGATCGCGGAGGTGATGCAGATATCGGCAAAATCGACGCTCTCGATGAGTTGGGCGAGGTCGGCGTCCGCGATGTAAACCTTGGGCGCGGCCTCCAGCGAGGAGCCAATGCGCTTTTGGGCGCGTTCGATTTCGAGAGCGCCCGTGACCACGCGGCGGACTTTGCGGATGGTGGACCAGCGGGCGGCGAGTGCCTCGTCCTGCCAATCGGATGGAATGATGGGGAAGGTTTCAAGATGCACGGACTCGGCATCAGGGTAACGCGAGAGCCAGCTTTC
>CAIRGA010000103.1 GCA_903877935.1 uncultured Hyphomicrobiales bacterium | reverse complement strand
TCGAGCCGGTCGGCAAACATTTCATTCAAGTCTGCGGCACGACACCTTGCCGGTTGAATGGGGCTGAAAAGATCATCAAGGTTTGCGAAGAGCGGATTGGCGAGCAACGGCATGTGTCGGCCGATGGCAATTTCGCTTGGCTGGAAGTGGAATGTTTGGGTTCGTGCTGCAATGCGCCGATGGCCCAGATCAACAATGATTATTATGAAGATTTGACGCCTGAAAACTTCGGCAAGCTGCTGGATGATATGGCAGCCGGTCGTCCGGTGAAAGTCGGCCCACAAAATAGCCGTAAGGGCTCGGAGCCGTTGGGTGGGGCAAAAACACTCACCGATGCCTCGCTTTATGATGGATCTGTCGTGGGTTCTTGGAAGGCACGGTTCGAGGCTGACGAAGCCAAGAAAGCCATTGCTGCAGCGGAAGCTGCCAAAGCAGCCGAGGCAGCAAAAGCGGCTGCCGCTGAAGCGGCGAAAGGATAAGACCGATGCTTGCGGATAAAGATCGTATCTTCTCCAATCTTTACGGCTTTCACGGCGCTGACCTGAAGTCGGCACAGATGCGCGGCAATTGGGATGGTACTAAGATTTTCATCGACAAAGGCCGCGATTGGATCGTCAACGAGATGAAGGCTTCCGGCCTCCGCGGGCGTGGTGGCGCGGGCTTTCCGACGGGTCTCAAATGGTCGTTTATGCCGAAGGTTTCGGATGGCAGGCCGCATTACCTCGTCGTGAATGCCGATGAATCGGAGCCGGGCACCTGCAAAGACCGCGAAATCATCCGGCATGACCCGCATCTGCTGGTCGAAGGTTGTCTGTTGGCATCTTTCGCGATGGGCGCGAATGCCTGCTACATTTATGTGCGCGGCGAATATATCGCCGAGCGTGTTGCGTTGCAAAAGGCGGTTGACGAGGCTTATGCGGCCAAATTGATCGGCAAGGATAACGTGCATGGCTGGCCGTTTGATCTTTACGTGCATCATGGCGCGGGCGCCTATATTTGCGGTGAAGAGACCGCATTGCTCGAAAGCTTAGAGGGCAAAAAAGGCCAGCCACGCTTGAAGCCGCCTTTTCCGGCCAATATGGGCCTTTATGGCAATCCGACGACTGTTAACAATGTCGAGTCGATTGCCGTGGCGGGCACGATTTTGCGCCGTGGTGCGGGTTGGTTCTCCTCGCTTGGTAATCCGAACAATGTGGGCACGAAACTCTTCTGCATTTCCGGCCATGTGAATACGCCGTGCAATGTCGAAGAGGTGATGGGGATTACCTTCCGCGAGCTGATTAATCGCCATTGCGGCGGTGTTCGTGGCGGGTGGGATAATCTAAAAGCGGTCATTCCGGGCGGCTCGTCGGTGCGTATGGTGCCGGCTGAGCAGATCATCGATACGCCGATGGATTTCGATAGCCTTTCGAAGTTGCGCTCAGGTCTTGGGACCGCGGCCGTTATCGTGATGGATAAATCGACGGACATTATCCGCGCCATTGCCCGTCTCTCGGCCTTCTACAAGCATGAGAGCTGCGGCCAGTGCACACCGTGTCGCGAAGGCACGGGCTGGATGTGGCGCGTGATGATGCGCATGGCGGAAGGCCGCGCGCAGAAGCGCGAAATCGATATGCTTTTGGAAGTCACCAAGCAGGTTGAGGGCCACACGATTTGCGCGCTTGGCGATGCGGCGGCTTGGCCTATTCAAGGCCTGATTGCGCATTTCCGGCATGAGATTGAAGAGCGGATTGATCAATATTCGGCCAATCCGCATGCTGATCCCGTTCGCATGATGGCAGCGGAGTAGGGGGGAGAAGATGGTAGACGAACAGGAAAACGTAATTTTGGCGCTCCTTCGGCGGATGGATGCCAAACTTGATCGCGTGATTGACGATGTTCAGGATTTGAAGGTTCGGATGACGGCGGTTGAGGAGGCGTTGGTTGGTGTCCATCGTCGGCTGGATCGTCTAGAGGTTCGCGTTGAACGGATTGAGCGTCGGCTCGATCTCGTCGATGCAGCACATTGAGGACGAAGCGATGAGCAAGATTATCATCGACGGAACAGAGATTGACGTCCCAGCCGATTACACGCTGTTGCAGGCGTGCGAGGCGGCAGGCGCTGAGGTGCCACGTTTCTGCTTCCACGAGCGGCTTTCGATTGCCGGTAACTGCCGCATGTGTCTTGTGGAAGTGAAGGGTGGCCCGCCCAAGCCAACGGCTTCTTGCGCGATGAATGTGCGCGATCTGCGTCCCGGCCCGAATGGTGAGCCGCCTGTGGTGTTGACCACCTCGCCGATGGTGAAAAAAGCGCGCGAAGGCGTGATGGAGTTTTTGCTGATCAACCATCCGCTCGATTGCCCGATCTGCGATCAGGGCGGCGAGTGCGATTTGCAGGATCAGTCGATGGCCTATGGCATCGATACATCGCGTTATCAGGAAAACAAGCGCGCGGTGGAAGACAAGCATATTGGTCCTCTGGTGAAAACGACGATGACGCGTTGCATTCAGTGCACGCGTTGCGTTCGGTTCACGACCGAAGTCGCGGGCGTTACCGATCTCGGCTTGATCGGTCGCGGCGAGGATGTCGAAATTACGTCCTATCTCGAAGCGGCGATGACCAGCGAATTGCAGGGTAATATTATTGATCTCTGCCCGGTAGGTGCGCTGACCTCGAAGCCTTACGAGTTCAAGGCGCGGCCTTGGGAATTGACCAAGACGGAATCGATTGACGTGATGGATGCGGTTGGCTCTGCGACCCGTGTCGATAGTCGCGGCAATGAAGTGATGCGCGTGATGCCGCGTCTCAACGAGGCCGTGAACGAGGAATGGATCTCGGACAAAGCGCGTTTCATTTTTGACGGGCTTAAAACGCAGCGGCTTGATCGGCCTTATCTGCGGGCGAATGGTAAGCTGACGCCGGCGAGCTGGCAGGAAGCTTTTGCGTCGATTGCTCAAAAGATGAAGGGCGTTGCGCCTGAAAGGATCGGCGCTTTGGCCGGCCAATTGGCAAGTGTAGAGGATATGTTTGCGCTGAAAGCGCTGATGGGCTCGCTTGGCTCAAAGAATATTGATGCGCGCTATCCGGGCTCACCGCTGCATCCGAAACATGGACGGGGCAGCTATCTGTTCAATTCCGGCATTGCCGGTATTGAAGATGCCGATGCGATTTTGATTGTGGGCTCTAATCCCCGTCGCGAAGCTGCTGTTTTGAACGCGCGTATTCGCAAACGGTATCTGAAAGGCGGCGTGGCTATTGGTGTAGTGGGCGAGAATATCGATTTGACTTATCCCTACACCTATCTTGGTGCAGGCCCTGAAAGCATTGCGGAAGCCGCTGCGAAGATTTTCGCGAGTAAAGAAAAGCCGATGCTAATCATTGGCCAGGGCGCGCTTAACCGCGCTGATGGCGCTGCTGTTTTGGCCGCGTTGGCAAAAATTGCTAACGATGCTGGCGTCGTTAAAGACGGATGGAATGGTTTCAATATTCTCCATACCGAAGCCTCTTTGGTTGGCGCACTCGATATCGGCTTCGTGCCGGGCGAGGGTGGGTTAGATACCGCTCAAATGACAAAGGCGGGCGCGCTGGATATATTGTTCTTGTTGGGCGTCGATGAAATTGATGTGCCGGACGATGCGTTCGTTGTCTATCAGGGAACCCATGGCGACAAGGGTGCGCATCGCGCGGATGTGATTTTGCCGGGTGCGGCGTTTAGCGAAAAGTCCGGGCTCTATGTGAATACGGAAGGTCGTGTGCAATTGGCCAATCGCGCGATTTTTGCTCCGGGTGAAGCCCGCGAGGATTGGTCGATTTTGCGGGCACTATCTGCTGTTCTAGGTAAGGCACTGCTCTTTGACTCGCTTACTGCACTTCGCAAGGCGCTTTATGAGGCGCATCCTCATTTTGCTGTTCTTGGTGGGATTTCAGCAGGCGAAGCAGCGTCGATTGGTTCGCTCGCGCAATTGGCTGGTACGCTCAACAAGGACGCGTTCCATTCGCCAGTTAAAGATTTCCATCTGACGAATGCGGTGGCGCGCGCTTCAAAAATCATGGCTGATTGCTCGGCATTGGCCTCGTCGCGTCACGCGATAGCAGCGGAATAGGGAGAAGACGTTGGGAACCGACATCGCTTCTTACGGTTGGGCATTGGCCATGGGACTGACGCTTTTAAAGAGCGTTGTGCTGGTCGTTGCTCTATTGATTTTTGTGGCCTTTATTCTGCTTGCTGATCGTAAGATTTGGGCTGCGGTGCAGTTGCGTCGCGGGCCGAATGTGGTTGGCCCTTTTGGCTTGTTTCAAAGCTTCGCCGACTTACTGAAGTTCATGTTGAAGGAACCTACTATTCCGGCCGGCGCCAATAAGGGTGTGTTTTTGTTGGCACCTCTTGTGACGACTACTCTGGCACTTTCCGCATGGGCTGTGGTGCCGGTGATGGATGGCTGGGCGATTGCGAATATCAATGTCGGTATTCTCTACATCTTCGCCATTTCCTCTTTGGGCGTTTACGGCGTCATCATGGGTGGTTGGGCTTCGAACTCAAAATATGCATTTTTGGGTGCCTTGCGCTCGGCTGCGCAGATGGTTTCTTATGAAGTCTCGATTGGGTTTGTGATCATCACCGTCCTGCTGTGCGTCGGTTCACTGAATTTGGCAGATGTTGTGAATGCTCAACATGGCAAATATGGCCTCTTCAGTTGGTTCTGGTTGCCGCTTTTCCCCATGTTCATTATCTTTTTCATCTCAGCCTTGGCCGAAACGAACCGTCCCCCTTTTGATTTACCCGAAGCGGAATCAGAGCTTGTTGCAGGCTTTATGGTTGAGTATGGCTCGACGCCTTACATGATGTTTATGCTGGGCGAATATGTGGCGATTGTCACGATGTGCGCGCTGACCACAATCCTGTTCTTGGGCGGATGGTTGCCACCTTTTGATGTTATTCCGTTCACTTGGGTTCCGGGTGCCGTGTGGTTCATCCTCAAGGTTTGCGCGGTATTCTTTATGTTCGCCATGGTGAAGGCTTTTGTGCCGCGTTATCGCTACGACCAGCTGATGCGTCTTGGTTGGAAAGTGTTTTTGCCCATCTCGTTGTTCATGGTCGTTGTTGTAGCCGGTGTGCTGCAATATACGGGCTGGGCACCGGGGCATTGAGAGGATTACGACCATGAGACTAGATCAGGCCGCCAAATCCTTATTGTTGCGGGAGTTCATCTCGGCGTTTGCGCTGTCGATGCGCTATTTCTTCAAGCCTAAGGCAACGATCAATTATCCGTTTGAGAAAAACCCGGTGAGCCCGCGGTTTCGCGGAGAGCATGTCTTGCGGCGCTATCCCAATGGCGAAGAACGGTGCATTGCCTGCAAGCTTTGTGAAGCGATTTGCCCGGCGCAAGCCATTACGATTGAAGCGGGTCCACGCCGCAATGACGGGACGCGGCGTACAACACGTTATGATATCGACATGACGAAATGCATCTATTGCGGTTTCTGCCAAGAAGCCTGCCCGGTGGACGCGATCGTCGAGGGACCGAATTTCGAATTTGCGACCGAGACGCGCGAGGAGTTGTTCTACGATAAGGAACGGCTTTTGGAGAATGGCGCGCGTTGGGAGCGCGAAATTGCCCGCAATATCAAGCAGGATGCGCCGTACCGTTAATTGGCGTTTGAGATTTTGGAATGTTCCGGTTTCGCCGGATCGCGTTGGGGACTTGAAAACATGAGCGCTGCTCAGGCCTTTTTTTATCTCTTCTCGGCCGTTCTGGTCGGGTCGGCCTTTATGGTGATCACCTCGCGCAATCCTGTGCATTCGGTGCTCTTTTTGATTTTAGCCTTCGTGAATGCGGCAGGTCTTTTTCTGCTGATGGGGGCTGAATTCTTGGCCATGATCTTGGTTGTTGTCTATGTTGGTGCGGTCGCGGTTCTATTCCTCTTTGTCGTTATGATGCTGGACGTAGATTTTGCGGAATTGCGCCAAGGTTTTGCGAAACATTTGCCGCTTGGTGTGCTGTTGGGCCTCTTGGTGTTTGGTGAATTGTTCTCGCTTGTTCTGAGTTATTTTATGGCTCCGACTGTAGGCGATACAGCGACGAAAACGATGGATAGCGGTATCTCGAATACGGAAGCCTTAGGTCGGGTCCTTTACACCGATTATGTTTACTATTTCGAAGTATCGGGTTTTATCCTGCTCGTTGCTATGATTGGCGCGATTGTATTGGCTCTGCAGCATAAGGTTGGTGTTAAGCGTCAGAACATTGCTGATCAGGTTGCTCGGACCAAGGAAACGGCAATGGAAGTACGCAAAGTCGCGCCTGGCCATGGCCTTGGAGGGGAGTGAGGGAAATGATTGGTCTTTCGCAATATCTCACGGTCGCCGCCATCCTGTTTACGCTTGGCGTGTTGGGCATCTTCATCAACCGGAAAAACGTTATCGTTATCTTGATGTCGGTTGAGTTGATCTTGCTTTCCGTGAATATCAATCTTGTCGCCTTTTCAACCTTTGGCGGCACGTTGATCGGGCAAGTGTTTGCATTGCTGATTTTGACGGTTGCTGCTGCTGAGGCTGCCATCGGGCTTGCTATTCTTGTCGTTTATTATCGCAATCGCGGATCCATCGCGGTTGAAGACATCAACATGATGAAGGGCTGAGCGGGCTTATTCCCCCGCGAGATATTCCATGATCCAGGCAATCGTCCTTTTCCCACTTCTTGGCTTCCTTATCGCCGGCCTCTTTGGCCGCGTCATTGGCGCACGTGCCAGTGAAATCGTGACAACTGGTTTGTTGATGGCATCCGCGGTTATGTCGTGGATCGTGTTTATCAAGACGGGGTATGGTGAGGGCGGCAAAACATTGGTGCTCGGAAACTGGTTTACGTCTGGCAATCTTTCCGTCGATTGGGCGTTTCGGGTTGATACGCTTACGGCCGTCATGTTGGTTGTTGTGAATTCGGTATCGGCGCTCGTGCATCTTTATTCCATCGGCTACATGCACGAAGATCCATCGCGCCCGCGCTTTTTCGCCTATCTGTCGCTGTTTACCTTTGCGATGTTGATGTTGGTTACATCCGATAATCTGGTGCAGATGTTCTTCGGTTGGGAAGGGGTTGGCCTTGCTTCTTATCTTCTGATTGGTTTCTGGTACGAAAAGCCTACGGCCGTTGCCGCCGCAATGAAGGCGTTCATTGTCAATCGCGTTGGTGATTTCGGTTTCGCCTTCGGTATTTTCGTTGTGTTCGTTTTGACGGGCTCCGTCAGCTATGATGCCGTGTTTGCGCGCATTGGCGACTTGGCAAATTTAAAGGTCGATTTCCTTGGAGTTGACTGGGATGCCATGACGATTATTTGCCTTCTGCTGTTTGTCGGCGCTATGGGCAAATCGGCGCAGTTTTTACTGCACACCTGGTTGCCTGATGCAATGGAAGGCCCGACGCCTGTTTCCGCCTTGATCCATGCGGCAACGATGGTGACCGCAGGTGTGTTTATGGTTGCACGCCTCTCGCCCTTGTTTGAAGCGTCGCCTTCCGCCATGACGGTAGTGATGTTTGTCGGCGCTACGACAGCATTTTTCGCAGCGACAATTGGTCTCGTTCAAAATGATATTAAGCGGGTGATTGCTTATTCAACCTGTTCTCAGCTTGGTTATATGTTTGTTGCGCTTGGCTCGGGTGCTTATGGCGCAGGGGTGTTCCATCTTTTCACCCACGCCTTCTTTAAAGCATTGCTCTTCTTAGGTGCGGGATCCGTTATTCACGCGATGCATCATGAGCAAGACATCCGCAATATGGGTGGCTTGTTTAAAAAGATTCCGCTTACCGGAACGATGATGGCGGTTGGTACGCTTGCTTTGACGGGCTTTCCAATGACAGCAGGCTTCTTCTCAAAAGATGCGATTATTGAAGCTGCTTTTGCCTCGCATTCGGTCGCCCAGAGCTATGCGTTTATTTTGCTCGTTTTAGCGGCAGGCATGACGAGTTTTTACTCATGGCGTTTGTTCTTCTTGACGTTCCTCGGTAAGCCCCGTTGGGGACATGACGCGCATGGCCATACCGATGATCACCACGCGCATGCGCATGGCGACCACGACCACGATCATGGCCATTCGCATGAGCCGCATGAATCGCCTTTGGTGATGACTATTCCGCTCATCCTTCTCGGCGCAGGCGCGTTGTTCGCCGGTGTTGTATTTGCGCCTGCCTTTATCGGCGAGGGCTATAGCGAGTTCTGGAAGGGTGCATTGTTCACATCCGAACACAACCATATTTTACATGCGATGCATGAAGTGCCCGAGTGGGTAAAGCAGTCGCCATTCGTGATGATGGTAGGCGGCTTTGCCTTGGCCTTCATCTTTTATATCGCCAAGCCTGAATGGCCCGGACAACTGGCTGCGAGCCAGCCGCTTCTTTACAAATTCTTGCTCAACAAATGGTATTTCGACGAACTGTATGACGTTGTGTTCGTTCGCACGGCAAAGCGCGTTGGCCGCTTCTTGTGGAAGCAGGGTGATGGTCGCGTGATTGATGGTCTTGGCCCTGATGGCGTATCGGCACGCGTGTTGAACGTGACCGATTGGGCCGTTCGGATGCAGACCGGTTATCTTTATCACTACGCCTTCGCCATGCTGATCGGGCTCGCGGGCTTTATGACCTGGTACATGTTCGGCGGAGCGCACTGATGTCACATCTTCTTTCTGGCCTCATTCTTCTGCCCCTATTTGGTGCATTGTCGCTTCTCTTTGTATCCGGCGACAGCGAAGCTTCGCGAAACAATATTCGTTGGATTTCGCTCGGAACGACGCTGATTACTTTTGCACTTTCGCTCGTTGCTTGGCACCGATTTGATGTTTCAAGCCCTGCGTTTCAACTTGTCGAAGAAGGTGCTTGGATTTCTGACGCTATCCGTTTCAAGTTGGGTGTCGACGGCTATTCGATCCCTTTCATTCTTCTGTCTACTTTCTTGATGCCATTCTGCATTGTTGCTTCGTGGGTATCGGTAGAAAAGCGGGTACGCGAATATATGATCGCGTTTCTTGTGCTTGAAGCATTGATGATAGGCGTATTCTCGGCGCTTGATCTCGTGTTGTTCTATCTGTTCTTTGAGGCGGGCCTGATCCCGATGTTCTTGATCATCGGCATTTGGGGCGGCAAACGTCGCATCTATGCAAGTTTCAAATTCTTCCTCTACACGCTGTTTGGCTCGGTCTTGATGTTGGTTGCCATTATGGCGATGTATTGGACGGCGAAAACGACTGATATTCCAACCTTATTGACGTTTAAATTCCCTGTCCAAATGCAGACTTGGCTCTGGATTGGTTTCTTTGCATCGTTTGCGGTGAAGATGCCGATGTGGCCTCTGCACACTTGGTTGCCCGACGCGCACGTCGAGGCGCCTACGGCAGGTTCTGTTATTTTGGCGGCCATTTTGCTGAAGATGGGTGGCTACGGCTTTATCCGATTCTCACTTCCTATGTTTCCGAATGCATCGGCATATTTTGCGCCGTTCATGTTCAGCCTGTCGCTTGGCGCGATTGTCTATACCTCGCTGGTGGCGCTCGTGCAGGAAGATGTGAAGAAGCTCATCGCTTATTCGTCTGTCGCGCATATGGGTTATGTCACGCTTGGCATTTTCACTTTGACGCCGCAGGGCATTGAAGGCGCTATGTTCCAGATGGTCAGCCACGGCATCGTTTCGGCGGCGTTGTTTTTGAGCGTTGGTGTTATTTATGACCGCATGCATACGCGTGAGATTTCTGCGTATGGTGGGCTTGTGAACCGTATGCCGCTTTATGCTGCTGCTCTTATGGTGTTTACGATGGCCAATGTCGGGCTTCCAGGAACTTGCGGGTTTATTGGTGAATTCTTGACGCTTCTCGGCTCGCGGATTGCTAATTCTTGGGTCGCCGTATTTGCGACGACGGGCGTCATTTTGTCCGCGGCCTATGCTCTTTGGATGTATGCGCGTGTGGTGCTTGGCAAGCTTGAGAAGCCTGCTTTGTTGAACATTCAAGATTTAAGCGTTCGTGAGTTTGCTTTATTGGCACCTCTTGCCTTCCTGACGATTTATTTTGGTTTCCACGCCAACGCTATTCTCGATATTTTTGCTGTACCGACAGAGCCTTTACTGGCCGCCATCCACGATGCCGTTGGTGCCGTTAAGACAGCTGCCAACACCCTGCCATAAGGTTAGAAGAAACGATGTCATCAACGATTACAGCTCTTCCCATTATGGCTCCCGCGCTCCCTGAAATGTTCATGGGGGCCAGCGTGCTATTGCTCGTTCTTATGGGTGCCGTTTTGGGTGAAAAGTCTTACAGCTTGGTGCGTGGCTTGACCTTATTTGTTTTGGTTGTAGCGGGCGCGTTGGTGGTGTTGGGCGGCGGGCAGACGGTTGAAGCCTTTGGCGGTTCGTTTATCTCCGATGGCTTTGCGCAATTTATGAAGATTGCAACCTTGGTTGGTTCAGCGGCCGCTCTTTTACTGTCGGATGCCTATTTACTATCCACCAAGCGGCGGGCCTTTGAATTTCCATTATTGGTGCTGATCTCAACGCTTGGCATGATGCTGATGATTTCAGCCCATGACCTTATTGCGCTTTATCTCGGCCTCGAATTGTCTTCGCTTTCCCTTTATGTGGTTGCATCGTTTGATCGTGACTCCGTCAAATCAACGGAGGCTGGTCTAAAGTATTTCGTGCTTGGGGCTTTATCGTCGGGCATGCTGCTCTATGGCGCTTCTTTGATTTATGGGATGACAGGTTCAGTTTCCTTCTCCGGCATTGCAGTAGCGTTAAAGAGCGGCGCAGGCATTGGTGTGATCTTTGGTCTGGCGTTTGTTCTAGCTGGTCTTTCGTTCAAGATTTCCGCTGTTCCTTTCCATATGTGGACGCCGGACGTGTATGAGGGTTCGCCGACGCCTGTTACGGCATTCTTTGCTGTGGCTCCTAAGACGGCGGCTGTTGCGTTGTTGGTTCGGGTGGTTGAGCAGGCCTTCCCGTCCATTAGCGGGCAGTGGCAGCAGATCATCGTTTTTGTGGCAATTTCGTCGATGGTTCTTGGCGCGTTTGCTGCGATTGGACAAAAAAATATAAAGCGATTGCTCGCCTATTCGTCGATTGGCCATATCGGCTATGTGCTGGTCGGCTTATCGTCTGGAACCGTCGACGGGGTCGCTGGCGTTGCGATCTACATGGTGATCTATCTTGTGACGACGCTTGGCGCTTTTGCATGCGTCTTATCCATGCAACGCGACGGTCATTACTACGAAGATATCGATGATCTCGCTGGTTTGTCGAAGACGAACCCAGCGCTTGCGTTTGCGCTCGCCATGATCATGTTTTCTCTCGCGGGCATTCCGCCGCTGGCTGGCTTTTTTGCAAAGTGGTATGTGTTTGCAGCGGCAGTTAATTCAGGCCTTTACGCTTTGGCGGTGATTGGTGTGGTGGCAAGCGTTGTTGGAGCGTATTATTATCTACGCATTGTCAAAATCATCTATTTTGATGAGCCAAAGGAAGCCTTCGCTCCGGCTTCGGCGCCTGTTCGCCTGATTGCATCGCTCGCTGCTATTTTGGTGTTCGCTTTCGCATTAGCGCCAGCGCCGCTCGTTAATGCGGCCAATGCTGCGGCGCGGTCTTTGTTCTAACGTGAGCCTTATCGCCTTAGCTGCGGAACAGCGTTTTGACGTCACACATTTTGAAAGTATTGGCTCGACAAACGATGCCGCTATGGGCCACTTGTGTGCCTCGGGCATCGGTGATCACTGGTTTGTAGCGGACGAACAAACCGGCGGCCGTGGTCGGCTTGGACGGCAGTGGTCGTCGCCAAAAGGTAACCTCTACGCATCGCTTGCTCTTAGAGACCCATGCCCGATCGCGCTTGGATATCAGCTTGGATTTGTTGCCGCCCTTGCGATTTATGAGGCAGTGCTTAGTCTAGCCGTTGCTAGAAATGATCTGTCCCTTAAATGGCCGAATGATGTGTTGTTGGCAGGCGCCAAACTTTCGGGGATTTTGATTGAAGGCGGCGTTTTGGCAGATGGTGGTTTTGGTGCGGTTATCGGTTGTGGGATTAACGTCACGCTTCATCCAACGAATACGCCGTATCCGGCAACTGATCTTGCTCAGTCGGGGATTATAGCCACAACAGAGCAGTGTTTCGCTGCTTTGGCTCAGGCTTTCCGCTCGAATTTAGATTATTTCGACAATGGTAAAGGTTTCGGCTATATCCGTAAGCAATGGATTGAACGTGCGCGTGGCATTGGTGGTCCGATATCGGTTCGACAGGCGAACGATGTGATCGAAGGGACCTTTCAAGGTCTAGATGACCAAGGAAAATTATTGTTAGCGCATGATGGAAAAGTGACCGCGATCATTGCAGGTGACGTATTCTATTGAAAGTGAATTCTAATAAAAGGCGGGCCGTTCGGCTCCGCTTTGACATTTTAGATTGAAAGGAAGGCTCCATGGTTGGGCCCAAGGATGATTTTGTTTTTTGCGCATTAGGTGGTCTCGGTGAAATCGGGATGAATGCCGCGCTTTATGGATTTGGTCCACCCGCAAAGCGGGAATGGATATTGGTTGATTGCGGCGTCAGCTTTGCCGGCGACGATTTGCCTGGCGTTGATCTTATTTTACCTGATTTGAAGTTTCTTGAAGGTCAAAAGAATAGGCTAAAAGCCATTATCATTACGCATGCGCATGAAGATCATATCGGCGCATTAATTGACCTTTATCCGCGACTTGGCACGCCGCCGGTTTATGCGACGCCCTTTGCGGCAGGTCTTTTTGATATTCGTCGTCAAAATGAACATAGTGGCAAAAAAATCCAAATAACGACGATGAAACCGGGCGATCGTCTCCAGCTCGGTCCGTTCGATGTTGAGATTGTGCCGGTCGCGCATTCCATTCCGGAATCGACAGCCCTTGCCATCCGTACGGCTTTAGGCACCGTTGTTCATACGGGCGATTGGAAAATTGATGCTCAGCCGGTGGCGGGTTGGTCGACTGATTCCAAACGCCTCACTGAAATTGGTGACGAAGGTGTTTTGGCGCTTATTTGCGACTCCACCAATGTAATGCGCGAAGGCGAGTCGTTGAGTGAGACAGATGTTGCTAATGGCTTGATTGAAGTGATTGGCAAAGCCAATGGCCGCGTCGCGGTTACGACCTTTGCCTCAAATGTTGCCCGTATCCGGTCTGTCGCGTTGGCGGCCAAAGCAGTAGGGCGCGAGGTAATAGCGGTTGGGCGCGCGATGGATCGTGCAATTCAGGTTGCAACGGAATGTGGTTATCTTGAAGGCGTTCAAGAATTTCGCTCGCCTGAAACCTATGGTTATCTTCCACGGGACAAGGTGGTAGCGTTGCTCACCGGAAGCCAAGGCGAGCCACGCGCTGCGTTGGCCCGCGTCGCCGAGGATCAGCATCCAGACGTTACACTTGCACCCGGCGATACCGTGATCTTTTCTTCGCGTACCATTCCGGGGAATGAAAAGGCGGTTGGGCGGATTATCAATGGTCTCGTCGGGCAAGGCGTGAATGTTGTAACCGACCGCACGGCTTTGGTGCATGTGTCGGGTCATCCGCGGCGGGGTGAACTTAAAAAGATGTATGAGTGGGTGAGGCCGAAAACCCTTATTCCTGCTCATGGCGAGCCGTTACATCTCGATGAACATCGCAAATTTGGATTGGCATCTGGAATTTCCGATGTCGTGATGGCGTCAAATGGCGACATTGTCCGCTTAGCCCCAGGCGAACCGGCGATCATTGATGAAGCGCCGCATGGCAAATTATTTAAAGATGGCGAGGTGCTTGCACCCGCTGCAGATCCCGCGATCCCTGAGCGGCGGAAATTGGCCTTTGCGGGTGTCGTTTCGGTGGCCGTTGCTTTGGACGCTAAGGGCGAACTCGTGGGCGATCCGGCCTTTGCCGTGTCGGGCATTCCTCAGCTTGATCGGGCAGGGCGTTCTTTCGAGGATTTGATTGAAGAAGCGGTATTCTCTGTGCTGGATACGCTTCCGAAGAGCAAACGTCGGGATCCGGACCTCGTAGAGACGGCCATCGAAAAGGCGGTCCGATCGGCAGTGAATCATAGTTGGGGTAAAAAGCCAGTATGCCATGTCCAGGTTGTTATGATCTAGGAGCGAAGGATGATTGGGCGCCTTAACCACGTCGCAATAGCGGTTCCAAATTTGGCGAGTGCTGTTCTACTCTACCAGCAGACGCTAGGTGCTGAAGTGTCGCCTCCGTTGCCGCAGCCTGATCACGGCGTGACGGTTGTCTTTATTCAGTTGCCAAACACCAAGATCGAATTGCTCGAACCGCTTGGCGAGACAAGCCCTATTACAAAGTTCCTAGAACGTAATCCCGACGGCGGTATTCACCATATCTGCTATGAAGTGGAAGATATTTTGGCGGCACGCGAGAGGCTTCGGGGTGAGGGGGCCCGGGTACTCGGCGATGGCGAGCCCAAAATCGGGGCTCACGGGAAACCTGTATTGTTTCTTCACCCAAAAGATTTTAACGGCACGCTCATTGAGCTTGAGCAAATTTAGGGCACTCCGACCATGTCGATTGCGACGTTTTTAGCGGTTTATGGCATTTCTTGGTGGCTGACTTTATTTGCCATTTTGCCACTCGGAATTAAAAGCCAGTTGGAGCTGGGCGATGTCACGCCGGGGACCGAGGCGGGGGCTCCTGGTGTTCCCCGCTTGTGGCGCAAAGTGTTGATTACGACACTGGTTGCATTGCCGGTTTCGGTTGCTTTAGCGCTTTTCATTCAATTTGTTGAATAAGGTCTCTAAACATTTGATTTTAAATTAAAAAAGGCAGGCAATTACCCCTGCCTTGATTGCTAATTTCATCACGTTTCTAAGGCAAAGCCGATGTGAGAACGGCTGGACTTGAAGTCTCTTCAACCCTTAGTAACTGTTCCTCCCTAGACTTGGAACTTGTGCCGTCTTCCACATGGGCGCGACCTCTTTTATCTCCAATGCGCGAGGAGGCTAGCCTACTTTTTTAGACCTGTCATCCCTCCTGACACGAAATTGCCGCAAAAAAGTACGAACGCCTATAAATGCGGCTCAACATGATTTTCCTAACCGTTTGTATGGCGTCTATCGCTTGTCTTTTGTGGCATGATGGGGTTCAAACACGTGTTATTGTTGCGCTTTGACGAGCGCGTTGCCCTTAAGAAGAGATCTTGTCATGCGACTGTCGCGATATTTCTTACCGATTCTCCGTGAAACACCGAAAGAAGCAGAGATTGTCTCGCATCGTTTGATGCTGCGGGCAGGGCTTATCCGTCAAGAATCAGCGGGCATTTATGCATGGCTGCCCATGGGTCTCAAAGTTCTCAACAAAATCAACGCAATTATTAGGGAAGAACAAAATCGTTCTGGCGCCGTTGAATTGCTGATGCCGGTAATCCAATCGGCTGATCTTTGGCGGGAATCAGGTCGGTACGATGCGTATGGTAAGGAAATGCTTCGCATCAAGGATAGGCATGAACGCGAGATGTTGTTTGGCCCAACCAATGAGGAAATGATAACGGAAATATTCCGCGGTTCTGTTCGTTCATATAAGGATTTGCCGCTCAATCTTTATCATATTCAGTGGAAATTCCGTGACGAAGTACGTCCCCGCTTTGGTGTGATGCGCAGCCGCGAATTCTTAATGAAGGATGCCTATTCGTTTGACCTTGATCAAGCGGGCGCCCGGCATTCTTACAATAAGATGTTTGTTGCTTATCTGCGAACCTTTGCTCGCCTTGGTTTAACGGCGATCCCGATGCGCGCGGATACGGGCCCAATCGGTGGTGATTTAAGCCATGAATTTATTATTCTGGCATCAACGGGCGAAAGTGAAGTGTTTGCCGATAAGGCGGTGCTGGATCAGCCGACACCCGCGGTCGATACGGATTTCGATAGCCGCGAGGCGCTTGATGCCATCTTTAAGGCATGGACAGCGCCTTACGCGGCAACGTCTGAGATGCATGATGAGGCAGCCTATCAGGCGATCCCAGCAGAACGACAGATTTCAGCGCGCGGTATCGAAGTTGGGCATATTTTCTATTTTGGCACGAAATATTCCGAACCGATGAAGGCGACGGTTACGGGACCGGATGGCCGCGAAACGTTTGTGCATATGGGCTCCTATGGAATCGGGCCATCACGTCTCGTGGCAGCCTTAATCGAGGCGTCGCATGATGAGGCGGGGATCATTTGGCCAGATGCAGTTGCTCCGTTTGACGTTTCATTGCTCAATCTCAAGATTGGAGATGCGGCAACGGACGAAGCCTGTTCTACGCTTTATAAAGCGCTGACATCGAGGGGGATGGATGTGTTGTATGACGATCGTGACGAGCGTCCGGGTACGAAGTTCGCAACAGCTGACTTGATCGGGTCGCCTTGGCAAATTCTGGTCGGTCCAAAGGGCCTTGCGGAAGGAAAAATTGAACTGAAACGCCGGAAGAGTGGCGAGCGCGAATTGCTGTCGATCGAAGACGCTATCGCGCGGTTGGCCGTTTGAACCATCCATGACCTCTGAGCCAGCCCAAAGTCAGGTGAAAGAAAGACAATCGAAGGCGTTCGCGGCCTTCGAATGGCTTATTGCCCTGCGCTATCTTCGGGCTCGGCGCCGCGAAGGTTTTATCTCAGTGATTGCCGGGTTTTCCTTCGTGGGGATCATGCTGGGCGTGGCGACACTGATCATCGTGCTCTCGGTCATGAACGGGTTTCGCAAAGAGCTATTAGATAAGATTGTCGGCATTAATGGCCACGTTTTTGTTGGTGCAATTGATAAGCCACTGACCGATTATGCGGATTTATCGAAAGCGCTTGAACGAATTCCGGCGGTTTTGCTCGCGCTTCCTCTCGTCGAAGGTCAGGCTTTGGCGTCGTCGCAAGCAGGCGCCGGAGGGGTGTTGGTTCGCGGTGTTCGCGAAGGCGATATTAAGCGTATTCCTGCAATTGCGAATAATATCAAAATGGGAACGCTTGACGGGTTTAGCGGTAATTCCGGCGTTGTCATTGGCAAACGGTTGGCCGAGCAATTATTCTTGCGTCCGGGCGACAATATCACTTTGACGGCACCAAAAGGGGCCCAAACGGCCTTCGGTACGGCACCGCGGATCAAAACCTATCCCGTTGCAGCCGTTTACGAAATCGGCATGTCGGAGTTTGACTCGGCCTTCGTCTATTTGCCGCTTGAAGAGGCGCAAGCGTATTTCAATCGCGACGGCGATGTGAGTGCGATTGAACTTTTTCTCGCTAATCCTGATCGTGTCGATGAAGCGAAAGCCGCGATTTCGACCCGGATCGAACGACCGCTGTTTCTGACCGACTGGCGCCAGCGCAACAAAACGTTCTTTGGCGTTTTGGAGGTTGAACGCAATGTCATGTTTTTGATTTTAACGCTGATTGTCTTGGTCGCGGCCCTCAATATTGTTTCGGGCCTTATTATGCTTGTTAAAGATAAAAGTGCAGATATTGCGATTTTGCGCACGATGGGGGCTACGCGTGGCGCGATTATGCGTATTTTCCTGATTACCGGTGCAGCCATTGGGTTTGTCGGTACCTTCGCCGGTTTTGCATTGGGTACGGTGATTGCTCTAAATGTTGAAAATCTTCGGGCTTTTGTCTCCAGATTGACGCAAACGAATTTATTTCCTGCTGAATTTTATTTCTTGAGCCATCTGCCTGCTGATGTTGATCCACGAGAAGTCGCCGTTGTTGTCGGAATGGCGTTGATCCTTTCTCTCATCGCGACGCTTTACCCGGCGTGGCGCGCCGCGCGCCTCGATCCTGTGGAGGCATTGCGATACGAATGACCGACGCTGAGCCAAAAAAGGGAACAGATCCCGTTTTATTTCTATGGAAGGTTGAGCGGCGTTTTGTTGATGCAGAGCATACGCTTGATATCATCAAAGGTGCTGATTTAGCGGTATGGCCTGGGCAGTCGGTCGCACTCATCGCACCATCTGGCACGGGTAAGTCCACGCTACTCCAGCTTGCAGGACTACTTGAGCGGCCGGATGCGGGTGAGATTTATATTGGTTCGCGTCCGACGATGGCGTTGCCTGATTCTGAACGAACATCGATCAGGCGCAGTGATCTCGGCTTTGTGTATCAAGCCCATCATTTACTGCCTGAGTTTACAGCTTTAGAAAATGTGATGCTGCCGCAAATGATTGCTGGGCTAGACAAGGCTGAGGCGCGGCAACGCTCTGCTGATCTTTTAAAATATTTAGGCCTCGGTGAGCGGTTGTCGCATCGGCCTGCTGAATTATCTGGCGGTGAACAGCAGCGGGTCGCCATCGCCCGGGCCGTTGCCAATCGTCCAAAAGTTTTACTGGCGGATGAGCCAACTGGAAACCTTGACCCGGCGACCTCAGAGCGGGTTTTCGAAACCCTTTTATCGCTTGTTAAGGTGACGGGTCTCGCTGCCCTGATTGCCACGCATAATCTTGAATTGGCGTCACGGATGGATCGCCGTGTGACGATCCGAGACGGACTAGTTGTCGAGCTAAATTAAGATTTCATTCATCATCTTGCTAGGGTTGCAGGGCTCACGTGTAGTTTCGACTTGCTAAAGAACAAAACGTGAACATATGATCATTCATCGTAATCGAATGGAGGTTCCAATGCTTCTTTCTCTCGTTGAAGACGTTACCGAACTCGCAGCGCTTTCCGCCTTTCTCGCAACGATTTACGCTTGGTCGAGCGTTTTTATCTGAAGATTTTTACCCACTCATTCGCTTCGTGCTTGATTGCCACCCCATCAGCGGGGCAAGACTAGCCGATGGATGATGAGGGGGTACTGATGAGTCGGATATTGGAGGAAGTTGGTTTTGTTCACCTCCACGTGCATTCCTCCTTTTCGTTGCTTGAGGGCGCGTTAAAAATTGATGAGCTTAAAAAGCTCGCAACCAAGGACCGGATGCCGGCCCTTGCTTTAACGGATACGAATAATCTTTTTGGTGCGTTAGAGTTTTCCGAGAAGCTTTCAGGCGCCGGAATTCAGCCCATTATCGGGATCGAATTGGCGCTTGATATGGGCGACATTACGCCCAGTCGGATGGGTGCTGTTCACGCGGTCTATCCATCGGTGGTCTTATTAGCAGCCACCGAGCTTGGGTATGAAAACTTAATGAAACTATCATCGCTTGCCTATCTGTCACCGCAGATCGGCGAGGCTCCGCATGTGACTTTCCAGACTTTGGTCGCTTCCTCGGAAGGCGTGATTGTGCTGTCTGGAGGGACTAAAGGGCCCGTTGATCGCGCCTTAATGTCAGGGCAGGGCGAGTTGGCGGAGATGCGGCTTAAGCGATTCCAAGCGGTTTTTGGGGATCGCCTCTATGTCGAAATTCAACGCCATGGCTTATCGGATGAAATGGCCGTTGAAGCGGATCTGATCAATCTGGCCTATCGGTTGGAATTACCGCTGGTTGCGACCAATGAAGCCTATTTTGCGAAGCCGTCGTCTTACGCGGCACATGATGCGCTGTTAGCGATCGCTGAAGGTCGGCTGGTGTCGGATACCGAACGGCGTCGTGTCACTGCCGAACATGATTTCAAATCGCGCGCGGCAATGAGAAAATTATTTTCAGATTTGCCTGAAGCTTTATCAAATACGACAGAAATAGCTCTACGCTGTTCCTTCCGTCCCAAAACCCGTAAGCCGATTTTACCAAGTTTTACGGTCGGGGATTCAAACTCACCGCTTGATGAAGCCACGGCGTTGCGGCACCTCGCGGTCGAGGGATTAAAGGCACGGCTCAAAACGCATGGTTTGGCGCCGGGCTTGACGGTTGGAGACTATGAAGCAAGGCTCGATTTTGAATTAACGGTCATCGAGCGGATGCAATATCCGGGTTACTTCTTAATCGTTGCCGATTTTATACAATGGGCCAAAGCGCAGGGGATTCCCGTTGGGCCTGGTCGCGGATCGGGCGCGGGTTCGCTTGTCGCTTATACGACGACGATCACGGATCTTGATCCATTACGGTTCGGGTTGTTGTTCGAACGCTTTCTCAATCCAGATCGCGTATCGATGCCTGACTTTGATATCGATTTTTGCCAAGACCGGCGTGATGAAGTGATCCGCTACGTCCAACATAAATATGGCGCGGATCGTGTGGCGCAGATTATCACGTTCGGAACGCTGCAGGCGCGGGGCGTATTGCGGGATGTTGGTCGGGTGTTGGAGTTACCCTACGGACAAGTCGATAAATTAACGAAGCTCGTTCCACAAAATCCGGCTAATCCAGTTACTTTAGAACAGGCTATCTCGACGGAAATTAGACTGAGGCAGGCTGCCGATGAAGATCCGACAGTCCGGCGGTTGCTCGATATAGCGCTCGTTCTTGAAGGCCTTCATCGCCACGCGTCGACGCATGCGGCGGGTGTGGTTATTGGTGACCGTCCATTGGAGCAATTGGTCCCGCTGTATCGCGATCCTAAGTCCGATATGCTCGTCACCCAATTCAACATGAAATGGGTTGAGCCTGCGGGGCTCGTTAAATTCGACTTCTTGGGTCTTAAAACGTTGACAGTACTTCAAAAGGCTGTCGAACTGATCCGTGTGCGGGGTATCACCGTCGATCTCGATACCATCCCGCTTGACGATACACGTACCTTTGACATGCTCGGGCGAGGCGAAACGGTTGGTGTATTCCAATTGGAAAGTGCCGGCATGCGTAAAGCTTTGGCCGAAATGCGGGCCGACCGGTTCGAAGATATTATTGCTCTGGTAGCGCTTTATCGTCCGGGTCCTATGGCCAATATTCCGGTCTATAACGCGCGCAAAAACGGCCATGAAGTTCCCGATTATATTCATCCAAAACTTGAAGTTTCACTGAAAGAGACATACGGCGTTATTATTTATCAGGAACAGGTGATGCAGATCGCCCAGATCCTGTCCGGTTACTCACTCGGTGAAGCCGATCTTCTACGCCGTGCGATGGGTAAAAAGATCAAAGCGGAGATGGATGCGCAGCGTGAGCGCTTTGTATCGGGCGCCGTTGAACGGGGTCTTGATACAAAAACTGCGGATACCATCTTCGACCTATTGGCAAAATTTGCCGATTATGGCTTCAACAAAAGCCACGCGGCAGCCTATGCCTTAGTGGCTTATCAAACGGCATATTTGAAAGCTAATTTTCCGGTCGAATTTATCGCCGCCTCGATGACGCTCGATCTTTCAAACACCGACAAGCTTTCTGAATTTAGACGTGAGGCACAGCGACTTGGTTTCCGCGTGGATCCACCGTCGATCAATCGTTCGGGTGTAACGTTTGAGGTTCACCAAGATAATGATGGTCAATTATCCATTCGTTATGCGTTGGCGGCGATTAAAGGCGTCGGCGCCCAGGCCGTGGAGAGCCTCATTGCGGCGCGTGGTGATAAGCCTTTCAAAGAGTTGGGCGATTTGGCGCGTCGTCTTAATCCACGTTTATTCAATAAGAAGACATTGGAAAGTTTAATCGCGGCGGGTGCACTCGATGAAATAGAGAAAGACCGCGCGAAATGCTTTGCAGCCGTTGACGGGATTATGGCCATGGCCAACCGGTCACAAGAGGAAGCAATAGCAGGGCAGGGTGATATCTTTGGTGGTCTGGGCGAGCCCGAAGCGTTGCGGGTGCCGCCGCATTCTCCTTGGCAAGCGTCAGAACGGTTGCAGCGCGAATATGACGCGATTGGCTTTTTCCTATCCGGTCATCCACTGGATGATTATGCGGGCATTTTGAAGCGGCTAAAAGTGCAAAGCTATATGGATTTTGCACGCGATGCACGCGGTGGTGCAACGGTTGGCAAGCTTGCGGCTACGGTGCTTGATCGCAGCGAAAGGCGTACGAAATCAGGTAGCAAGATGGGAATCTTTGCTCTATCGGACCGATCAGGCCATTTTGAATCGATTATCTTTCAAGAGGGTCTCAACCAGTTCCGTGATGTGTTGGAACCGGGGCAGGCGGTCGTCCTGATTGTTCAAGCACAAGTGGAAGGCGAAGACGTTAGGATCCGTATCCAATCCGCTGAACCTTTGGAAAAGGCCGCGTCCCGATTGCCAAGCTCGCTGCGAATAACCTTATCGGATGCGTCGCCTATGCCTGCGCTTTCAGGTGCACTCAAAGAGAGGGGAGATGGTGAAATCCTCATTATTTTGCCGATCGATGGTGGGATCAAAGAAGTTGAAATGAAGCTGCCGGGTGGCTTCCGCGCTACCCCGCAGATCGCTGGTGCCATCCGAACTATTCCGGGCGTCGTTTCAGTAGAACACGGCTAACGTATATTTGCTGTTATTCAGCTGCGTTTAGCGCGTTATGAAGGTCGATCAGATTTGATTGGCCGATGGGGCTTGTCGTTGGCATTCCCCGTTTACCGGCTTCTGGTACTTTGACACGGAAGAACAACCCATAAGCGGCTGGCAAGAAAAGCAGCGTGAGTACGGTGGCCGCAAGGATGCCGCCCATCATGGCATAGGCCATAGGCCCCCAAAAGGCTGATTGCGCGATTGGGATGAGGGCTAACACCGCCGCAGCCGCCGTTAGCATAATAGGACGGAACCTGCGCACGGCGGAACCAACGGTCGCTTCCCAAGGCGTATGGCCGGCTTCTTTATCCTGATCGATTTGGTCAATTAGGATAATGGAATTGCGCATGATGATTCCGGCCAAAGCAATCACACCTAGAATTGCGACAAAGCCGAAGGCTGAATTCGTGATCAATAGGGCTGCTGCAGCTCCAATTAAACCTAAGGGTGCCGTTACAAACACCAGCATCGCTTTGCCGAAATGCTGCAATTGGAGCATGAGAAGAACTAGCATGATGATGATCATCAAGGGCGCTTTGGCAGCAATTGAATTCTGGCTTGTAGCTGCCTCTTCGACGCCACCCTGGGGCTCGATCGTATAGCCTAACGGCAGGCTGGCCTTTAGCTTTTCCAGTTTAGTAACCATATCCAGTGTCACATCATTGGGTTCAATGCCGGTTGGAATGATTCCTCTGACCGTGATGGTTGATAGACGGTTTCGGCGCCATTCAATGCCGGATTCAATTACGGGAACCAACTTGGCAATTTGTGAAACAGGAATATTCGCACCCGTGTCTGTTGTGACATAGGTATTCGCAACCGCGCTAAGCAGTGACCTATTTTTTTCCTGTTCTCGCAAAACAATGGCAATCGTTTGTTCACCCTCGCGGAATGTACCGATCGGATAACCCGAGAGCGCCGCTTGTAAGGTCTGCCGAATGCGTTGCGAAGAAACCCCTAACGCGCGGGCACGATCTTGATCGATCACGAGTTGCAGACTTGATACTGGTTCCGCCCAATCATCGTTAATTGAAGAGATACGTTTATCGCTCGCAAATTGCGTCTTAATTTCGTCAGCGATGCGTCGGACTTCAATTCGGTCCGGGCCACCGAATCGAATTTGTACGGGCCATCCAACAGGCGGGCCGTTGAACAAGCGATCTACTTTATAACGGACCGATGGAAAGTCTTGCGATAGCCATTGCCGTGTTTTTTCCATTATTCGATCACGCGCCTCAATATTTTTTGCAACAATAAGGAGTTGCGAAAAATTCGGATTACGTTGTTGTTGATCAAGTGGCAGATAAAATCGGGGCGCACCCTCGCCGACAAAACTGGCGACGAAGGCTTGGTCGGTGTCGGCTAAGACTCTCTGTTCAAGAGCCTTTGTCTGCGCCAATGTTTCTTTGATGCTCGTTCCTTCTGGGAGCCATAAATCAACCAATACTTCTAACCGTGTTGATGCGGGAAAAAAGCTTTTCGGGATAAATTTCATAGAATATCCGGCTGTACCAAAGGCACCTAACGTCAAAAGGATTACCAATATCCGGTTCTTGACGGCAAACGCGATGACATTCCAAAGTCCGCGATAAAAGCGCGTGTTATAAATATCGTGGTGCTCACCTTTGTGATTTCTCTCGCGCAACAAAATACTGCCGAGCCAAGGTGTAAAATATACGGCAGCAAACCATGACAAAACCAGCGCTAAGCCAACGACCCAAAACATCGAGCTGACATATTCGCCTGCTGTTGAGGCGGCAAATCCGACAGGAATAAAGCCGGCGGTGGTAATTAAGGTTCCGGTCAACATGGGAAAAGCGGTTGACGTGTAGGCGAAGCCTGCGGCGTCAAGTTTTGGTAAGCCTTCCTCTAACTTGCGTTCCATCATCTCAACGGCGATCATGGCATCATCGACGAGGAGGCCAAGCGCAATTATCAGGGCGCCCAAAGATATTCTTTGAAGGTCGATGCCCATTGTGTACATGACGGCAAATGTTGCGGTGAGAACCAAAGGAATGGTGAAAGCAACGACGAGCCCAGCCCGCCAGCCAATTGAAATGAAGGAAACGATAAGCACAATACCGAGTGCCTCACCAAGGGCTTCAACAAATTCTGAGATTGAATGTTTGACGATTTCTGGTTGATCCGAGATCTGACCAATTTCGACGCCGATCGGTAGGCTCGCTTGGACTTCTTTCATCGTGTGGTGAAGCTCGTCGCCAACATTGGTGACGTTAAATCCTTTGGCCATTACCATGCCTAGAATAACGGCGTCTTTACCGTTGTAACGATGGACACGGTCAGGCGGGTCGATCGTTCCTCGCGTAACCGTCGCTATGTCACCGAGTTGAATGGTGGATCCACCGACATGCAGTCGAAGTGCAGCAATATCGCTCGTTGATTTGATGGCACCGTCTACTGCTAGCCTTACGGATCGTTCGGCGGTTTCAATGCGGCCTGATGGTTCGATGCCGGACTGGCTAGCCAACGCATTAGCAATATCAGCGATTGTTAGACGACGCTCGGCAATGGTTTGGGTCGATAGGTCGACAAATATTTTTTCGTCCTGCGCACCAAGGATTTGAATTTTCTCAATGCCGGGAACACGTAGCGCCACGTCCCGCGCACGCTTGGCAAATGTTTCCAGTTCCGGTGAGCTGAAACCATCGCCCGTCAGTGCATAGAGCGCAATATAGGTGTCGCCAAATTCATCGTTAAAATATGGCCCCATTAAACCTTGAGGAAGGTCGCCTGCGATATCGCCAACTTTTTTACGAACTTGATAAAATGCGTCGGTTACATCCCGACCGACAGCGCTCCCTTTAATATTGACGGTGATAACTGTGCTACCGGCCCGCGTGAAGGATTTGACATAATCGAGATGAGGCGTCTCTTGTAATTTGCGTTCGATTTTATCGACCACTTGATCTTGCATTTCTTGCAACGAAGCACCAGGCCACACGGCCTGCACCAGCATTGTACGAAATGTAAAATCAGGATCTTCTTTTTGACCCATATGGGTGACGGCGAATGCGCCAGCACAAATCAGGAGAGCGAAAAGAAAACGTGTTAGGCCAACATGTTTAATGGCCCACCGTGATATATTAAAGGACGAATTGCTCATCGTGGACATTGCCGTGTTTCCAAGAAAATTAAGAGAGGGCTGAATAAATGAGTAAATTAATGTTGAGCGCCCGAAAGATCATTTAGGGCAGCCAATTTTGAAGCGGGTAGCTTTATCTTTTGGCCTTCGGTTAAAAATTGTATCCCGGCGATGACAATGATCTCACCAGGCGCAATACCTTTTTCAATCCTAAGTCCGTCGGGTGAGGGGAGGCCTATTTCGACGATACGCGAGTTGACTGTTTCGTCGTCGGGATTCACAATCCAAACAATGGGTTGATCGCCGCGCTTTCCCAACGCGCTTAAGGGCACGACCGGAGCTGATCTCACAAGCGGGACGTTGACGGAAATCGAAGCTGTCTGCCCTAACAAGATCCGCTGCTCATTGCCGATCGAGACGCGGACAGCAAAGGTTCTTGAAGCGGGGTCCGCTGCACCTGCAATCTCGCGGACTTTGCCTTGCGTGGCGATGCTAGGGTCGGCCCAATAGGAAACATTAACCGCCATATTGTTTTGGAACGAGCGAATATCCTGCTCGGGAACGGAAACGGCAACTTCCTTCTCGTCTTCGCGCGAAAGGGTGATGACCGGCGAACCCGCTGTTACAACTTGTCCAATATCCGCATTGATCGCCGTGATAATGCCGACCGTATCAGCCGTTAATTCGGCATAATTGGTTTGGTTTATGGATTGCTCTCGTGCCGCCATTGCCTGATTTAAAGCTGCATTGGCTTGGTCAACTTCTAAGCTTGCACGATCAAGCGCTGATTGGGCAACATAGCCGCGACCGAACAGGGTTTGATTTCGAGCCAACTCATCTTGCGCCACACGGAGACGGGCTTTTGCTCCATCGACACTTGCATTGGCCGTTTGAAGCCCGAGCTTAAGGTCAATCGTATCGATGCGGGCCAGTACCTCACCCGGCTTTACCCGTTGTCCGATATCAACCTTACGTTCAACGATTTTACCCGCTACACGAAATCCAAGATTGGATTCGACGCGGGCTTTAACGGAGCCAGAAAGGACAATCTCCCTTGTATCGGAGGGCAGGGAGACGACAGCCACTTTAACGGGTCTTGGCGGATCGGGTGTCACTTCAGCCTGTTTTTGGCAGGCGGCTAGTCCCAACAGAGCGATAGTCGATAGCGTGGTAACAATTCGATACGACATTGGGGTTCTCCAATTGGAATATTTTTGAAATGGCTTTGACTCAATACGAAGGCCCGTTTGTGGCCTGTTTAAACGCTAGAGACTTAATTCGTAGGCTTCGAGGCAATGAGCGGCGCCTCAGTGGTGCTGATATTGTTTGCTGTCATTCCGACTAATAAAAAATCGACCATTTGTTCGGCCGATGTGCGGTCCTTGTCATTAATACATTCGGCGACGACGGTCGGATGAACAAAGGCAATGAACGACTGGTGGATACAGCGCGCGGAAAGCTGCGGGTCTTGCGGTCTAAATTGGCCTTTTTCAACGCCCTCGGCGATCAGCTCAGCCATGATAGCAACAATCATGGCAATGTGAGCCTTAACAACATCCCACTGTTCGCTCATCGCGACGGCAACCATTTCGTGAACTTTTCGCTCTTCGTTAAGCACGCCAATTGTCATGGCATGATTGGCTAATAAAACACCTTTCAGACGCTCAACCGGAGAGCCTGCCCCTTGCGCAATCCTCGATGTCTCAGCCACGCGATGGAAAAGCATACGTTCGGCCATAGCTTCATTAATCGCGGCCTTTGAGGGAAAAAATCGATATATATTAGCCGGCGACATGCCCAATTCGCGCGCAATATCGGCAACAGTCGTCTTGCTGTAGCCGTAGTGGCGAAAGAGCCGGTCGGCTTCCGTTAAAATCCGCTCCTTCATTTCCTGGGTGGTGTCTTCGGACTGCTTTAAGGTGATATCGATCATTTCAACCAATGCTGATTTGTGACGAATTTTGAATTTCATCATTCGTAATTCGATTTTGAATGACTTGTCAACACGCGTTTAGAGCGAATTGAGGCCGGCCTTGCGACCAAAGGCTTGATAAATTGCCGATCAATTTTCTCAAATAACAACGATTTTGACGCCTTTATAGGCCTTCTGGCCTTGCCAAGGAGAGGGCTCGCGCGTATAGAACGGCACATCACACATGCGGGGACTGGGCGTGCGCGTCCTTTCCGGTGACCGACTATTCCGGTCGGTTCACATCCCCCGCAGAGGACATAACCGGAGAATACAACAATGGCTTTGCCAGATTTTTCTATGCGTCAATTGCTCGAAGCGGGCGCCCATTTTGGTCACCAGTCGCATCGCTGGAATCCAAAAATGCAGCAGTTCATTTTCGGAACGCGCAATAACATCCACATTATCGATCTTGCCCAGTCGGTTCCGATGTTGCACCGCGCGCTGCAGGCCGTGTCGGACACGGTAGCCAATGGCGGCCGTATCCTGTTCGTTGGCACGAAGCGTCAGGCTGCTGATTTGATTTCGGACGCAGCGAAGCGTTCGGCTCAGTATTATGTTAACTCCCGTTGGCTCGGCGGCATGTTGACGAACTGGAAGACGATTTCCGGTTCGATCCAGCGCCTTAAGAAGGTCGATGAGTTGCTCGCTGGTGGCGCGCAGGGTTTGACTAAGAAAGAGCGTTTGATGCTTTCCCGCGAAAAGGAAAAGCTCGACAAGGCGCTCGGCGGCATCCGCGAAATGGGCGGCACGCCAGACATGATCTTCGTGATCGACACGAACAAAGAACAGCTTGCTATTCAAGAAGCGCAGCGGCTTGGTATTCCAGTCGCCGCCATCATCGACACGAATTGCGATCCTGACGGCATTACATTCCCAATTCCCGGAAACGATGACGCTGGACGTGCGATTGCTCTTTATTGCGATCTCATTGCCCGTGCAGCTCTCGACGGTATCTCGCGGAGCCAGGGCTCTTCGGGTATGGATATTGGTTCGTCTGTTGCGCCAATGGCGGAAGTGCTTCCGGTTGATGCGGCGCCATATGTTGGTGAAGCATTTGAGCGTCTTTCCGTTCCCCGCGGTGCGCCTGACGATTTGAAGAAATTGACCGGTATTGGTCCGCAGCTCGAGCAGAAGCTCAATGAGGCCGGCGTTTACCATTATTGGCAGGTTGCGGCGATGTCCGACGCGGATGTCTCAACCTTGGATCAAGAATTGAAGCTGAATGGCCGCGCGGGACGTGACGGCTGGGTTGCGTCAGCGCGTGGTCTTGTTGAAGCCGGTTGATTAAAACACTCCCGATCCGCAAATCTGTCACGCGAATCGGTCCTTGTGATAAACGAGACGGCGGCTTTCGGGTCGCCGTCATTCTTATGAACGGATGAAAGGATTATCCCATGGCAACTGTTACCGCGGGAATGGTGAAGGACCTTCGTGAGAAGACCGGCGCTGGTATGATGGATTGCAAAACAGCACTTGATCAGAATAACGGCGATATTGAAGCCGCGATCGATTGGTTGCGCACAAAAGGTCTCGCTAAGGCTGCGAAGAAGTCTGGTCGCGTAGCGGCTGAAGGCCTCATCGGCTTGCGTATTTCGGGCAAGAAGGGCGTTGTTGTTGAAGTCAATTCGGAAACGGATTTCGTAGCCCGCAACGAGGAATTCCAATCGCTCGTAACAACGATTGCGAATGTTGCCCTTGAAAAGTCGGCTCATGTCGATGCTCTTAGTGGCACGCATTATCCAGGCGGCGGCACGGTTCAGGAAGCGATCCAGAACGCGATTGCGACCATCGGCGAAAACATGACGCTTCGTCGCGCGGCTGAGCTCACGGTGCATGAGGGCGTTATCGGCTCCTATATCCATTCTTCTATTGCGGATGGTCTAGGTAAGATCGGCGTTATTGTGGCGCTTGAATCGACGGGTCATTCGGACGAATTGCTCGCTCTTGGCCGCCAAATTGCCATGCATGTTGCTGCAGCAAATCCTCAGGCACTTGATGCCTCTGGCTTGGATGCCGGTACGATTGCTCGGGAAAAGGCAGTTTTGGCCGAAAAGAATGCAGGCAAGCCAGCCAATGTGATCGAAAAGATCGTCGAAAGCGGTATTAAGACCTATTATAAAGAAGTCTGCTTGATGGAGCAGTCTTACATTCATGATCCGTCGAAAAGTGTCGCTCAAGCGGTTAAAGAGGCAGCTGGACGCGTCGGTGGTGCGGTGGAACTCAAAGGTTTCGTTCGCTACGCCTTAGGCGAAGGAATCGAGAAACAAGAAAGCGATTTCGCGGCGGAAGTCGCGGCAGCATCTGGCGTCAAAGCCTGATGCAAGAGTTCAAAAGGCGGTGCTTGGCACCGCCTTTTTTTTGACGATAGAAGAATAAACGGAGGCTTCCATGGCTGATATCAAGCGTGTCCTTGTAAAATTATCGGGTGAAGCCCTGATTGCGTCGGACGGATATTGGTTGGCACCTGCAACACTGTCTCGATTGGCAGCCGATCTGGCCGCTGCGTCGCGCGCCGGTTATGAAATTGCCGTGGTTATCGGGGGCGGTAACATCATCCGGGGCGCAAAGGTTGGAGCCGCAGGGTGGATTGACCGCGCAACCGCGGACTCGATGGGCATGTTGGCCACTATCATGAACTCCATCGCGCTTGAGGGGGCGATTGAGGCGCATGGTACTTCGGCGCGCACGCTATCAGCGGTTGCCGTTCCAACGATATGTGAAACCTATGCACGGCAATTGGCCTCGCATCATATGCAAAAGGGCCGTATCGTTGTGTTGGCCGGTGGTACGGGAAGTCCGTTTTTCACAACCGATACGGCGGCGGTTCTTCGTGCCGTTGAGCTTAAATGCGATGCCGTATTAAAGGCAACACAGGTTGACGGTGTTTATTCGGCCGATCCCAATAAGGATAAGACCGCGACCCGCTATGATCGATTAACCCACGATGATGCCATCGCGCGTGATCTGAAGATTATGGATACGGCGGCATTCGCGCTTGCGCGTGAAAATCGACTTAATATTTTAGTCGGCTCGGCACATGGCGAGGGTGCGATCACCGCGATCTTGCGGGGAGAGGCAAAATCGACCCTGGTTACGCCTTGAAAGGGGTAGGCCTACGTCGTAATTAAAGAGTCACATTTGTTTTGGTGTAGGAGCCTATTGAACCATGAGCGCAACCTTTGATCTTGCCGATTTGAAACGCCGTATGCAGGCGACAATTGCCTCTTACAAGCATGATCTGGGTGGATTGCGGACAGGCCGGGCTTCTTCATCCATGCTCGATCCGATCCAGGTTGACGCGTATGGCACGGCGATGCCGCTCAATCAGGTGGCTACCGTTACCGTACCTGAACCTCGGATGTTGTCGGTTCAGGTTTGGGATCGTTCGATGGCTGCCGCCGTGGATAAAGCTATTCGTGAGGCTAATCTTGGCCTTAACCCCCAAATGGAAGGCCAAATCATCCGCGTTCGTATCCCCGAATTAAACGAACAGCGCCGTAAAGAGATGGTCAAAGTCGCGCACAAATATTCCGAGGAAGCGCGTGTTGCCGTCCGCCATGTCCGTCGCGATGGCCTTGATTTGCTCAAGAAACTTGAGAAAGACGGCAAAATGAGCGAGGATGACGTCTCAAGGCAGTCAGACCAAGTTCAAAAGGCGACGGATCAATCGATCGTAGGAATAGACCAGATCCTAGGTGCCAAAGAAAAAGAAATTATGCAGGTCTAATACCTTGTAACCTTTTGTTGATTTCAAACGTTACGTCACTAGATTTTTGGTAAACGCCCTTGTCCCCCTCGATGACCGATCAACGTTCATACATTCCAGAACATGTTGCCATTATTATGGACGGCAATGGTCGTTGGGCGTCGCAACGTGGACTTCCTAGGTTCGAGGGGCATCGCCGTGGCGTGGAAGCGCTTCGGCGTACCATTACGGCGGCCGAGGATTTAGGTATTCGGTTTCTCACCGTCTACAGTTTTTCGTCGGAGAATTGGCGCAGGCCCGTGACCGAAATTGCCGAATTAATGGGCCTGCTTCGCCGTTTTATTCGGAATGATCTTGCTGATTTGCATGCGAGGAATGTTCGTATTCGTGTCATAGGCGTGAATGATGGGCTCTCCGCCGATATCATCGCGTTGCTCGATGAAGCCGAAAAGCTAACGAGCGCCAATACGGGTTTAACCTTCGTCGTTGCGTTTAATTATGGCTCACGCCGCGAAATTGCCGACGCTTTTCGGTCTATCGCTTGTGAGATTGCCGATGGTAGCCTCGCTCCGGCGGACATCACAGAGGAATTGATTGCCAGCCGTTTGAACACAGTTGATATCCCTGATCCCGATCTTGTCGTCAGGACCTCAGGTGAACAACGTCTTTCCAACTTCCTTTTATGGCAGTCGTCCTATTCTGAGTTGGTGTTTAGCCCGGTCTTATGGCCGGACTTTGGACAAGATGCCTTGATGGCGGCCATTGATGCTTATCGCGTCCGAGATCGTCGCTTCGGAGGATTGTCTGCAGCGATCGGCGGATCGCGTTGATCGCTCCAGTTGAAACATCTGATCTAAATACGGGTGGCTCAAAGCGCACATCGGAGCTGCAAAAGCGCGTATTATCAGCCCTTATATTAGCAGGCCTTGCACTGAGCAGCGCTTGGTATGGCGGTGTTGCTTTTGCGATTGTATGGGGCGTGGCCGCGGTAGCGGTTTTGCGGGAATGGAATTCTGTTATTGGCTTCACGCAAAATTCGTTATGGACATGTTTATCTGTAGGATCCGTTGGAATTATTGCATCTATTGTGGTCGTTTCATTTACCAGTATTGCGCCGACTTTGGCATTTCTTCCCGCCTTTCTTGCTGGCATTCTGGCTGCTTTAATCGTAAAGCGACCTGGATTGTCGCCGGTTTGGATCATTTCAGGCCCCATATACGCGGCATCGATTATCGTTGGGCCATTAGCGCTTCGGGCACGTGGCTCCGAGGGGCTTTTGATCATTGTCTGGCTATTTTTTGTTGTTTGGGTTGCAGATATAGGTGCTTTTTTTGTTGGTCGGCAGCTCGGTGGTCCTAAATTATGGCCGTCGGTTAGCCCCAAAAAGACCTGGTCTGGCTTCTTAGGCGGCCTAGTTTTTGGAACGATTGTACCGGTAGCTACCGTTTATTGCGCAAAAATTTGGCTTTCGGTTGATTGGATCGACGGATGGCTCCTTGTTTTCCTGACGATTACGACAGCGTTGGTGGCGGAATGTGGTGATCTCTTTGAATCGGCGATGAAGCGTCGCTTTGGCGTAAAAGATACCGGGACGCTGATTCCAGGCCATGGCGGACTTATGGATCGTCTGGATTCCTATACGGCGGCGGCCTTTTATCTCGTGGTCATGACAGGGTTTCTAGCCGTTTAAAGGTCAAATTTAAGGATCGCGGCTTTAATTGCCACAACCTGGCCTGATTTATGATTTAGCGCGTTAAAAGAGGTATTTTTGGTGAATATCATGAATTTGAACGGATTATTGAATTATTGGGTGGATGGACTGCTTAACACCATCACGCCATTTCTGTTCGTACTTACGATTATCGTTTTTTTTCATGAACTTGGGCATTATCTCGTCGGACGGTGGTGTGGCGTCCGCGTATCAACATTTTCAATAGGTTTTGGGCCTGAGTTGATTGGCTGGAATGACCGCAGCGGTACCCGCTGGCGTATTGCTTTGCTACCTCTTGGTGGTTTTGTTCGCTTTTTTGGCGATTCAGATGCGGCCAGTACGCCCGATTACGCAGGAGTTGCAGAATTTTCTCCCGAGGAGCGCGCAGTAAGCTTTATTTTTCAGCCGGTTTGGAAACGGTTTTTAATTGTTTTGGCTGGTCCCGTAGCAAGCATCCTGCTTGGCGTGGTTATTTTTTCAACAAATGCGTATCTAAATGGCAGGGTCGTACTAATCCCTAAGGTAGCAAGCGTGGTTCCTGAAAGCGCTGCAGCTGAAGCAGGCTTTCAAATTGGTGATATCATTGTATCGGTCGATGGCGCTGATGTGGAAAGCTTTGTCGACGTTCAGCGTATTGTAGGGATGTATGCCGGCGTTCCGCTTAAATTTTTGGTGAAACGGGACGACGCCCTTCAGACGTTGGTTGCCACGCCTAAAATGCAATTAAAAGAATCGATGGTAGGCACACGGCGTATGGGTGTTCTCGGGATCGCCGCCGCGAGAGATTCGAGCACACTGATGGTCAAACAGGAGACGGCTCTCGGAGCTATCGCCTTTGGTTTCCGCCAATCTTGGAGTGTTATTGAGAGCAGCGGTAATTTTTTGGTTGGCCTCGTGTCTGGTCGGGCTTCGTCGGATCAATTATCCGGTCCCGTCGGCATTGCGAAGATGTCCGGGGAGGTCGCAAAATTAGGTTTAGGCGCACTAATCGGTTTCGCAGGCCTATTGTCT
>CAIRGA010000102.1 GCA_903877935.1 uncultured Hyphomicrobiales bacterium | reverse complement strand
GTCCGTCATCAATATCCCCACGCCGCCATCGCGGATGTTAAGGCTCGCTCCTACCGACGATGGGCAACAGGTGAATGCCGACAAACCGGCTACAGATGATCAAAACGGGGAACGTTCTCAACCGGCGTCCGATGAAACATCGCCCTTGAGCAATGAAGCACCCGGTAAAATGTCGATCATGCGGGCGCTTGAGTATTTGGCGGCTCAATGGTTCGGTCAGCCGATCGATCTCACGCGGCCGGATACGAGCATTGAACCGCTTTCTCCAGAAACGGCGATTGCCTATGCATCCGAGCTCGGCTTGGAACTCACCGCACGTCAAACGCGACTGGTCCAACTTCACGACACGGAATTTCCATGTCTAGCTATTGACCAAGAAGGCCAATGCCGTGTCCTTGTTCGTCGAATTAATCGCTGGGCTTTTCTGTGCCGCACGGCGGATAGGGATGTTCCGGTTGATCGGAAGCATTTGGATTCAACCTATTCAGGATCCGTTTTTTTAGTTCGTCCGATTGAGGAATTCGTCGCGCACGCGCCGCATGGAAGTGTGGATGAGGACGCGGACCATCTTGATGATCGTCCTGTTGAATCCGTGATCGGTTTTTTAATCTCGACCATGCTGCGTAAAAGGCCCGGTGCGCTTGTTCAACTCTCGGTTGCAGGTGCCCTTAGTAATTTCTTACTCGTTCTTGTGCCGATCTTCTCGATGGCTGTTTATGATCGCGTGATACCCCATCTTGCTTATGAAACGCTTTGGGCACTGACCATTGGTATTGTGATCGCATTGGCGGCTGATCTGGCCATACGGCATGTCAAAATACGGCTTATTGATTCAATTGCCGCCGATATCAGCCATGTGGTTCAGGTGCGGTTTTATCGCCGACTGGTTCACGGGCGAATGGCCGCCATGCCGCGAACAGGTGGCGCATTGGCGCAAACGATCCGGGACTTAGAGAGCTATAGCCAACTCATTCCGATGGCCTTTCTCTCGCTGTTTGTCGATGTCCCTTTCATTTTTGTGACCTCCATCATCCTTGCGGCCGTTGCAGGTACGGTGGCTCTCGTTCCTTTAGCGGGCGCTATCATCGTCGGCGCTGTATTTGTTGTCGCGCATTTTGCGAGCCGCGCGCGACTGGCGCCGTTTCTTGTGCTGATGCGGCTTCAATCCAATTCTGTCATTGAAACGATCGAAGGCCTTGAGACGGTTAAAACAACAACGGCTGAATCAAAGCTGCTGAACAAATGGGAACGTCTGGCCGATGCAACCGCCTATGGGAGCCATATGTCGCGACTAGCCCATGCATTTGCTCAGCAATGGACGATGTCCATCAGTCAGGCGATGACGGTCGCAACTCTCGTTTTAGGCGTGTATGAAATCAGTCAGAACGCCATGAGCGTTGGCGCGCTATCGGCCGCCACGATGCTCGTCGGGCGCTTGATTGGTCCCATCACCCAATTTGTAACGCAGTCACAAAGGGTTATTCAGGCGCGCAAGACGCTCGAGCCGATACGCACAGTTCTTAATGCTCCAATGGAGCGGGCAGGCGATAGTGGCTTTGCAGGCACTAGGGCAATTCTTGGAAAACTCGATTTTATCAATGTCGGTTTCACCTATCCTGGCAGCCCATCGCCTAGCCTGAACGCCATTACTTTATCGATCCGTCCGGGCGAGAGAATTGGAATTATTGGCCGCGTTGGTTCTGGAAAAAGCACGCTTTTACGTTTGATTGTCCGGCTATTAGAAACAAATGAAGGTGCGATCCAACTGGATGACCGCGATATCCGACAATACGCTCCGAGAGATATTCGTCGCCAGATTGCCTATATGCGGCAAGACTCAAGTTTGTTCGACGATACCCTGCGGGCCAATCTCTTTTTTGGACTTGATCAACCCGACCAAAGACTGGTGGATCATGCTTTGGCAATCTCGGGGGTTGCGCAATTTGCGTCAAAAAATGCCGAAGGTTTCGGCTTTCGCGTCGGCCCGCGCGGTGAGCGCCTGTCGGGCGGCGAGCGACAGGCGGTCGGCCTTGCACGCGCCATGATAGGTGATCCAAAAATGCTACTTTTAGATGAGCCTACAGCCGCGATGGATAATACGATTGAGCGTCAGATCATCAATGGTATTGCGCCTTGGCTTAATGGAAAAACGCTGATTGTGGCGACCCATCGCGCAGCGCTCCTCGATTTGGTTGATCGGGTCATTTTGATGCAGGACGGTCGGATTGTCGCCGATGGTCCCAAAGACCAGGTGCTTCGCAACCTTAAGGCCGGGTAAAATAAACCGCTCTAAAGCCACGCTCAAATTGAATTGTAAATTGACGTAACGTCATATAAAGTCATCTTGGTTATTATTTTAACGACTGTAGTGATCAAATGGCCGGCGCATCGGACGGGGAAGAAATCAACTATTGGCCAGGATTCGTTGATGCATTGTCGACGATGACGATGATGCTTATCTTTTTGATGATGATCTTGAGTTTGGTCGTCGTCAGCATCTCGCAAACGGCCTCTAAAAGTCAGATTATGGCGATTGCTAAAGCCGCCAAGGTCGAAAGCTCGGGCGCACCGATTTCGATCGATAAGCTCACCGCACAAATTCTCGAAGCGCTGTCGCGGAAAAGTGACCCACCCAACGCGAATTTGCCGGTAACAGAATCGCAGCCTCAGCAAGAGACTATTCTTGCCGAGCCCAGTACGCTGACGAGAATCAAAGAAGACAAGAATTTTTCAATCGAGCCCGGGCAAAAAATTGCTTCGGAAGGGGCGAACGATTCGCTCATTTCGAATGGCCGTTCTTCCACGAGTGGTACGGAAGCAAATATAGGCGATTCGACGGTCGAGGCTAATAATCCGCCGAAGAGTTCGCAAACAGCTGAATTGGATCCGGAGGCAGGCAAATATTATTTCGCATCGCCGCAACTCAATGCAGACAATAGAAGAATTGTGTCTCGCCAACCGGCGGACCTGCGCCCATTTGGCGGTGCAACCGACGTGAAAACGAACAAGGCACTCGTCACCATCGAATTCCAGCCGCGCGCTGTTCGAGTTGACGATCCAAGCGTGGCTAAATTGACCGAACTGATTTCTAATCGAAAGGCCGAATTTATCGATCGTATTATTCAGGTACGCGCCTTCGCAAATGTTCAAAATGGGAACGTCACCGAAGCACGTCGATATAGCTACTATAGAGCGATGGGCATTCGTCAATTTTTGGTCGATGCCGGTGTGTCGCCTGCTCACATCAAAGTTGGCGTCGAAGATGTAAGCAGTCAAGAATTATCCGATATCGTCCAACTATTTGCCATTTAATCGTTATGGAACCGGTGCGCTATGAAATCATCTAACATTAATCGAGAATCAGACTCGTTTAGAACAATTCAGGTTGAGCTTATTAAATCATGCGTCGTGGTCAGTGCCATTTTGGCGCTGGTCATTTGGCAATCCGAATTTGCCCTGAATGGTATTCGCGCCCAACCTGCACTCAATCTGGCGATCATTGGGGTTTTCATCTTCGGTGTTTCGATGGCGATCTTGTCGAATTTCCACCTCTTTGGTGAATATAGCGCCTTACAGGCCATCAAGGAGACTTGGGCCGATTTCGACGAAATGGAAAAATCGGGTGACCATGGTGGCGTTCGTCGTCTCATGCGTGCGGCGGAACCGGCAAAGGTTTTCAAATTGCCGCCCATTCTTGGACCCGTCTATGAAGACATTATGGGCGAGCTGTTAAAGACCCGCGCGCTTCATGCATCGCTTTCACAGCGCAATACCCTTATTGCGACGATCAGTGAAGCGATTAAGCAAGAAAAATCACTGGTCGTCTACCTCACCGGTACATTGGTTCTCATGGGCCTGATCGGTACCTTTATTGGTCTGATGGAAATGGTCGCGTCTGTCGGCGGAATTATTGGCGGGTTAAACGAGGCGGGCACAGGCTCTGAAGATGCAATTAAAAATGTTTTGCATGATCTTCAGGCCCCATTAACCGGTATGGCGACCGGCTTCTCGGCATCGCTTTTCGGTCTATTTGGCTCACTCAGTCTCGGACTGATTGCACGGTTTGGCACATCGGCGGCAAATGCCGTCAAGCGTGAATTTGAATCCTGGTTGTCGCGGATTAGTAATCTTGAGGCGCAAGGTGTTAGCAGCGCGAAAGGATCAGCGACGTCGGATGGAACAACCATCGCGATTGCCGGATCTCTTCTGGGTGCGTTTCGTACGACCCAGGGTTTGATTACCCGCAGCGCCGAAGTGATGAAACGCTTAGGCGAGCGTCAAGAAACTCAGACCGAGGTTTTAGCGAAGCTTGTTGATCAAGTCGAAAACCTTTCCGTTCGGCAGGCGCAGACGATCAGCCAATTAAAACGTGTCGATCTGATCGGTGATGCAATTGACAGCATGCGGGAAGAGGCGATCTTGCGGGATCGGGCGGCATCCAACCGTTTAGCAGAGGGGATCGGACGGGTATCGCAAGTCATTGAGAATAGTCGAATCGATCTTTTCGATGCCGTTCAAAATGTTGCCGAACAAGTACGCGGCACGGAACGTCTCGGTCATGTGCTTGAACTGCAACAAAACCGTGGTTTCGAAGCGATTGCCCTCGAATTGTCGACGATTGCCGCCGCCGGTAATGAGCGCGGGCGCATATATGCGGAGCATCAAGGTGAAGTCGAAAAGCTCATTCGCACATCATTACGACCATTAGACGTCGGAACCGTCTCCGACCAACTCGCCGCATCGGTCGACGAGCGTTTGGCGGCAGGCTTTGGGGCCGTTGCAGCGTCCTTCGATGAATCGCTGAACCGGCTTGTTTCAGGATTAGACCGTCTTGGACAAACCCAAGCAGAATTGGCCGATCGCCTGCTCGCGGTTGATGCCGCAACCACGCCCGCCGAAGAGATGCGAGCCTTCGGTAAAAACATTGAGCAGGGTGTGGCGAATGGTTTAGCGGAAATCGCCAAGGTGCTTGAAGGTGTGTTGAGTGACCGATCAAGGCAGATTCGCGATGAGGTGGAGGCAGCAACGAAGACGAATGCCGCCGATGCAGCCATCGCTGATTCATTCGAACTCAATCAAATCGTCGTTGAAGCGGTCTTGGATCGGTTCAGAAAAAAATCAAAAGACATTCGATCAGCGTCCTGATCATCTGAATTGTCGACCTGTGATCGTTAGGAGAAACCAATGCTGGATCGTCCAAATCATTCGCCAGAAAAGAACATCAGCAAACGCCCCTGCTGTATCATCGCCGAGCTTGGTCTCGACGAGCACGATGTAGTGCTGGATGGCGTGGTGCGCTGGATGGTGTTGGACAGTGCTCTGTTTCGGGAGGCCACGCGCTTCATCTTGAAGCGTAAAGGCGATTCAGTACGACTTCGCCTATTGGGTGTGGATTATCCCGCTGTGATCACGCGGACGACGTCCGAGGGCTATGAGCTGCAGTTTGACAATCCCTTGGATCCAGACGTGGTGGATGATCTTGTTTCCCGTCATTTAACGGACGAATAGCGTCCACCGGCGAGGCAGAGGCCCGCTAAGCTGAAGGCTGGTCGGAGCGAAAGGATTTGAACCTTCGACCCCCTCGTCCCGAACGAGGTGCGCTACCAGGCAGCGCTACGCTCCGACTTTCCCGAATGCGCCGCTATATAATGACGCAGTTTTGGCCTCGCAAGCGTAATTCTAGCTGAATTTAATACGCTATTGTAAGTTTAGCTGCCCTGTTGGCTTGCATCGGCGCGACAGCCGAATTAAGGATCGCCTGCTGCTCTTATGGGCAAGCGAATCGCGATGGGGCGTCGCCAAGCGGTAAGGCAGTGGATTTTGATTCCACCATGCGGAGGTTCGAATCCTCCCGCCCCAGCCATTTCTATCACAATCACGTACCGCGCGGCTTAGCCCTTGCCGTAGGCAGCGCGTTGGCAGGATCATCCGGCCAAGGGTGTTTGGGGTAGCGGCCCTTCATATCCGATTTCACCGCGGCCCATGAGCCGCGCCAGAAGCCGGGAAGATCCTTTGTGATCTGGATCGGACGATGCGCCGGCGAGGTCAAATGCAGTACCAGCGGCAATTTACCCCGTGCAAGAGCGGGGTGCTCTTTAAGCCCGAACAGTTCCTGAACCCGAATGGTAAGTACCGGTCCTTCAACCGCCGCGTAATCGATCGGGTGCCTGTTACCGGTGGGCGCCAGAAAATGCGTCGGTGCTTCGTCCTCGAGCCGCTTGGCACTTTGCCAATCGAGGCGTGATTCCAGAGCTTCGCGAAGCCGGTCGGCGCCGACATCGTGCAGGCTTGTTTTGCCGTGGAGGAATGGTGCCAGCCATTCGCCTGCCCCCGCCTCAAGCGCAGCATCGGAAAGATCCGGCCAAGACGGGTCAGCGCGGCGCAGAAAAGTGATGCGATCGAGCCATTGCCGGGCCGAGGCCGTAAGCGGCCAACGCGCAACACCCAACCCCGCGAGGCCTTTGGCCAATACGGCTGCAGCCTCGTCCGATGCGGGCACGGGGCGTATCTGCTCGTTGAGCACCAAAGCGCCAAGCCGTTTGATCCGCCGCGCCCTAAGCGCTTCGGCCGCTTTGTCGAATGTCAGCTCGTTGGTCTCCGAAATGGCCTCGGCAAATTCCGTTTCGAGATCGACCAATGATAAGGGGGCGGCCAAGAGGATGCGCGCGGAAGCCGCTTGCCCTGTTACTTCGGCAATCGCGAGATAGGGTTCGCGCGCCAGGCTATCATGGGCTTCAACCGATGCCGCCCGCCCATTGGCCATAACGAACGCGCCTGTCGTGCCGCGCGCTTTCGCTACGCGGTCCGGATAGGCGAGTGCTAAGATGCCACCGGGTGAAAGCTCGCTCCTTATGGCGGTATTGGAAACGGACGAAACCCAGCCTTTGACCAAACGCCGCATCTCATCAGACCGGGGCGAGCGATCTCGGCGGAACTGGTCAAGCTGATGCTCAAGGTTGACGGACGGGCCGCCCAAGCCACGCTCGGTGAGCAGTGCCGCGATCTCTGCTGCCCGCAGCGCTTCACCCCTTTTGCCCGCTTCCATCACCATGCGAGCCAAGCGCGGCGGTAAAGGCAACGCGCGGATGGCTCTACCGTCCTCGGTTATACGGCCGTCTACATCCAAAGCGCCGATGGCCTGCAAATGCCGTGCGGCCTCGTTGAGGGCCGGTGCGGGCGGTGGATCAAGAAACGCTAATTGCCCCAAGTCGGTGACGCCCCAGACGGCGCATTCGAGCATCAGGCCGGAAAGATCGGCGGAAAGGATTTCAGGCTTCGAGAACGGCTCCAATGCGCCGCTCGCTGCCTCATCCCATAACCGATAGGCGATCCCCGGCTCGGTACGGCCCGCGCGACCCCGGCGCTGGTCAGCGGAGGCCCGCGAGACGCGAACCGTTTCAAGCCGTGACAGCCCGATGCCAGGCTCGTAGCGCGGCACGCGCGATTGGCCGGAATCGACGACAATACGAACGCCTTCAATCGTCAGCGAGGTTTCGGCAATCGACGTCGCCAACACGATTTTCCGGCGACCTTGGGTGGCCGGTTGCACCGCTAAATCTTGGGCGCGTTGGTCCATCGCGCCATAGAGCGGGGCGATATCAATCGTCGTGTCCTTGATGTGTTCGATCAGCTGTCGTTCGATGCGACGGATTTCGCCTTGCCCGGGCAGAAAGACCAGCATCGAGCCGTGATCGGACCGCAGCGCTTTGAGGACCGTATCGACGATCTCATCGTCGATACGGCGGTTAGGGTCGCGCCCGACATAGCGCGTCTCAACCGGAAAGGCGCGGCCTTCGCTGGTGATCACGGGCGCATCATCGAGCAGGCTCGCGACGCGTGCGCCATCCAAGGTTGCGGACATCACGATGATCCGCAAATCATCGCGAAGCGCACTTTGGGCGTCGAGCGCAAGTGCCAAGCCTAAATCGGCATCGAGCGAGCGTTCATGAAACTCATCGAACAACACGGCGGCGACGCCCTTTAATTCGGGGTCGTCGACGATCATGCGGGTAAACACGCCCTCGGTGATCACCTCGATGCGGGTTTCTTTCGAGATTTTCGAACCCATGCGAACGCGCAAACCAACGCGCTCGCCAACGTGTTCGTGAAGCGTTGCCGCCATACGGGCGGACGCGCCACGCGCTGCCAGACGACGAGGCTCGAGCACAAGAATTTTGCCGCCCTTGGTCCATGCTTCATCCATCAGCGCCAAGGGAACCCGCGTCGTTTTACCCGCACCCGGCGGCGCGACAAGGACGGCTCTGGTGCGCAAGCTTAGGGCTGCGAGAAGCTCAGGGAGAGCTTCATCAATCGGCAGCGGCGTTTCGAAGGCGATCATTTTTATAAAGGCGGAATGATGCAAGCGTTGACGAAATTTGTCCTTGCGAGCAGCAGCCAATCGTCATTGCGAGCGATGAGCGAAGAAACCCAGCTGACGGAATTTTCTAAAGCGCCACCGAGCCGTTGCACCCAATTTTTTACCACCAACTGGGTTACTTCGCATTCGCTCGCAATG
>CAIRGA010000101.1 GCA_903877935.1 uncultured Hyphomicrobiales bacterium | reverse complement strand
GGTCGAGACGATTTCGGATGCCGAGAACCATTCGACGACGGTCACTTTTGCAATGCTCTTAAATCTGGTCGCCGTTGCGAATTCGGAAGACCCGCAAGTGTTATGGGGGTTTATTCGCCGATATTCCTCGACCGTTTCGTCTGAAAACCACCCGGGCCTTGCTAAAATGGTGGGTTACGCCATCGCCTATTACCGTGATTTTGTGCGACCAGCTAAGGTGTATCGCGCGCCAACGGAACAGGAGCATTCCGCACTCAGTGATTTGGCCAAGGCTCTTTCAGACCATGCAGGCTCAACCGATGGCAATGCGTTGCAAGCCGTCGTCTATGAAGTAGGTCGTGCCCATTTCCCCGATCTTTCGGGTAAGACAAAAAGCCCGGATGGCCGGCCTGGTGTTTCGCAAACGTGGTTTGCTACGCTTTATCAGGTTCTGTTGGGCGCCGATCGAGGGCCGCGATTTGGATCTTTCGCAGCCCTTTACGGTGTTAACGAAACCTGCGCCCTCATCCGCAAGGGATTGGACGGTTCGCTGATGGCAGAGCATCAGCACTTTCTCGATAGCCGCGGATAAGGCAGGGTCGCTTTATTGAGCGGCCCAAAGGATACGGGCAATCCAAAGCGTTTCGGCCACGGCGAATGTTGCATCGGACAGCCCGTGGCGGAAGGGTGCCACATCAACGCTATGCATTGTTTTGCGCTTTAATGTGCCGCCAATGAGCTCGCCGGATTTCGTTTTAACAAGAACGCGATCGCCGCGACGGACCGGGACATTTTGGGCACAAATGATGATGTCGCCGTCACGATAAATCGGCATCATCCGCTCTGCTGAAATTTCAACGGCAAAGACAGTCTCGGCGGGCAGATCGGGAAAGGCCACTTCGTCCCACTTATTTCCGGTTGGCTTACCCTCTTCATCAAAGGCTGCTGACGCTTCGAGCAGATTGATCACGGGGATGGCCCGGCTTGGAACAGGCGAACGATCCGACATCACCAACGTGATAAAGGTGTCGAGATCCGTCGTCGTGGCTTCGAGGATTTTTGATATTGATTCGGTTGAAGGCCAACGAAGCCTTCCATCCGTCGAGGCTCGCTTCGATTTGTTGAATGTCGTTGGGTCAAGGCCGGCCCGACGGGCAAGGCCTGACGCTGAGAGACCGTTGCGTGCAGCAAGCAAATCAATAGCTTTCCAGATGCGGGAATGGGATAACATGGCGAAACCTTTCAAAAAAGGATATTAATCAATAATAGTTCGTATAATAGGTAATTAATCCCCGCATTTGCAAGCAAATTTTCTAATAAAAATAAAAATTTCCGCTACGGCATTTGCGACCTTCCAACTCTTCGCCTAAATTCATCACAACGGGACGAATTTTATGGCAATTTATAAGATATTATCGGTCATTCAGTGGAAAGAGGCTCAGGCGGCCGGGGTTTTTAGAGGCGCGCCAGTGGATCTTGCGGATGGCTTTATCCACTTCTCCACGGCCGCCCAGGTCGAAGAAACTGCGCGCAAGCATTTTAAAGGCCAAGATGAACTCTTGCTTGCGACGATCGACGAAACCCGACTCGGGGATAGTTTACGATATGAGCCATCCCGCGGCGGGCAACTTTTTCCGCACCTGTACGAACCGATGGCACTTTCGGCGGTTACCCAAATTGCCCCCTTGCCGATCGCAACCGATGGTTACCATCGCTTCGAAGGATTGCTGAATTGACATCGCTTTACCGTCTTGCGTTCAAGGCTTTCAAAAATATCGATACCGAAACAGCACACGGTCTTGCAATCGGTGCGATGAAGTTGCTGCCAAAGAAGGCTGAAACACATGATGATCCGCGGCTAGCCGTTTCCGCGTTTGGCATAGGCTTTCCTAATCCTCTCGGACTGGCGGCGGGATTCGATAAAAACGCTGAGGTTCCGGATGCCGCATTGCGACTAGGTTTTGGATTTTCGGAGGTCGGTACACTTACTCCCCGCCCACAATCCGGCAATCCAAAGCCCCGTATCTTTCGTCTTCTCGAAGACGAGGGGGTTATCAATCGGCTTGGCTTTAATAATGACGGACACGCTCCGGCTTTAAAGCGATTGCAGGCGCGCGCGGCGCATTCTGGCATTGTCGGTGTCAATGTTGGCGCCAACAAAGATGCGGTCGATCGCGCGGCGGATTATGTTCTTGGCATCAAGGCCTTTGTCGGCGTGGCCTCCTATTTCACGATTAATGTTTCATCGCCCAATACGCCGGGTTTGCGAGATCTACAAAGCGAAGCGGCATTAGATGATTTACTTTCCCGCGTGATTGAGGAGCGCAATAAATGCGCACCAAATTTTGGCCGCAAGCCTATCCTTTTAAAAATCGCGCCGGACCTTACGCTCGCAGCCCTCGATGATCTTGTTAAGGTCGCCCGTCATCGCGGCGTAGACGGCCTGATTGTTTCAAATACCACCATCCGCCGGCCCACCAGTTTACAGGAAGCAACGCTGCGTTTTGAAAGCGGTGGCTTGTCCGGCAAACCATTGTTCCCGCTCTCAACCCGCATGCTGGCCGAGACATATTTGCGGGTCGAAGGACAGTTTCCGTTGATCGGGGTTGGAGGCATTGACTCAGCGCGTGCAGCCTTTAGCAAGATCGAGGCGGGCGCAAGCCTGATACAACTTTACTCGGGCCTCGTTTATCATGGACCCGGGTTGATTAGCGATATTAAGCGCGGTCTCATTGTGCGAATGGAAAAAGAAAATCTTTCGTCGCTTGCATCGATTGTCGGGCGCTCTGCTCGCGAATGGCTTGAATGGCCAATTGAAGGCATGAGTTAAGACGAAAAGGCCCTCCGGGCCAATGTAGGAAATGCAATCCATTGACCTATGCCACGAACGGCTAAAAACGTCAGAATAGAAATCCAAAGCCCGGCATTGCCGATTTCGCCGATCCACGCGAAGGTAGCGAAATAAAGGGCGAGCGAGAGCATCATCAAGTTGCGCATGGCCTTCGTCCATGTTGCCCCAATGAAGATTCCGTCAAACGCAAACGCCAATGCGCCGGCTAGGGGAGTAAGAGCGGCATATAGAAGATAATTCTCGGCATAGTCTCTGATTTCAGCATTGGCAGCGATCATTTGTATGAGCTCTTTTCCTAGACCCATCAGGCCTAAGCTTAGCGCTAGGCCCGTCCAAACGCTGAAATGTAAAACCAGCGAAACGCTTTTTCGAAAACCGATTTCATCGCGCGCACCGAGAGCCTGTCCGCATAATTGTTCGCCCGCTGTTGCGTATCCATCAAGAAAATAAACGGCGATAAGAAAGACCATAATGAGAACTTGATTAGCAGCCAATGTAATATCGCCGTGGCGTGCGCTTTCAGAGGTAAAGAAGCCGAATGCCGTTAGAAGCGCTAGCGTTCGAATCATAATATCAACATTCACACCCAAGAGCCGCTTTAACGCTTGGCCGTTGAATACTTCCTTTAAGGCAACGTGGCCTTTAAATCCGCCTAATCGAACGGTGATCAACACGCCGAGTAATGTACCAATCGCATCGGCAATGACGGTGCCGATAGCCGCGCCAGCAATGCCATATCCCGCCACGACGACCAGAAGGATGGCTAAAATAATTTTGCCGGTATTGATGGCAACTTGGACGATCAGCCCTAAATCGGTTCGCCCACAACCGATGAATGAGCCTAGAATCGCATAATTAGCGAGGGCGAAAGGCGCTGCCCAAATCCGGATATGAATGTAGACGCGGGCAGCCTTTTCGACATCCAAACTCGGACCTAGCAAATATAATGCTAGGTCAGTCATCGGGCCTTGTAACGCGATGAGAACAGAGCCCAATAGGGCGGCCACCATTAAGGCCCTGTATCGGGTCAGTTGGACATCATGATCGGATCCTGCGCCGACGGCCTGCGCCGTAAGACCTGCCGTGCTTGGACGAAGTGCGCCTAGGCCCCAAAATATAAAATCGAAGAAGATGGCACCAATCGCTACCGCACCCAGCATCGGAACATCGTTAAGACGACCAATGACTGTCGTATCGACGAGACCCAACAGAGGCTCGGTAATGTGCGCGAGCATAATGGGGACAGCGAGCGCCAGAAAACGCCGTGGCGTCGCCTCAACGGGCCGCATCTTGTTCGCAGGACGATGGGTCACAGCGTTAGGCACTCGTATCCTGAACCGAGTTCCATTGTCCGGCGGCAATTTTGGACGCCGCAATTACGGCTTGTGTGCGACTATCGACATCTAGCTTTTGTAAAATTGCGGAAACATGTGCTTTGACGGTCGCCTCGGAAACGGAAAGCTCATAGGCGATTTGCTTATTCAGGAGGCCTGTAGACAGCATCATTAAGACGCGAACCTGTTGCGGCGTTAGGCTTGCAAGCCTGCGCACCATGTCGCTTGTTGCTGCATCCGGCGCAGCTGTTAAATCAACATCGTCCGGGGTCCAGCTGCCACCATCAAGGACCTCGCGAATGGCTGATCCCATCGCAGCGCCGTCGAGTGACTTTGGAATATAGCCGGATGCACCAAGCTCAATGCACCGACGAATTATCGTCCGATCTTCGTTGCCCGATACAACAATAACAGGCGTTGAAGGGTGGGAGGCCCGCAAATAAAGCAGTCCGGAAAAGCCCTGTACACCTGGCATCGTTAGATCCAGTAAGACCAGATCCACGTCACCTCCCGAAAATGCCGGCGCCAATTCTTCGAAACTACCAGCCTCGATGATCTCAACCGATCCTAACAAGGCCGTGATCGAAGTTCGCAGGGCGCCACGAACCAGTGGATGATCGTCAGCAATCACGATCCGCATGTCTGCCTCGGCCAAACCTATCCTCCCAAGTCATTCTTTTGAAACCAACGACGATTTCACCCCATCATTTCGCCTCAAGGAGCTTGGCGCAAGCATCAATTGTCAAACTTTCAATATATTATGCTTTTTTCGACCTTGGACAGCTAGGGCCTCTAGCGTTTCAAGTCTGTCCGCTTCGCTCGGCGGCTTATCCCATCGGAGCCGTGAAATTCGAGGGAATCGCATGGCAAGCCCGCTCCGATGGCGCGTAGATGCGCCGATGCCCTCGAATGCGACCTCAAAAACCAATCCTAAATTAGGCTCATGGACGACTTCGCGGACCGGCCCAAATCGATTGATGGTGTTTTTGCGTACAAATCGGTCAATCTCGGCAAGTTCCTGATCCGTAAACCCAAAATAGGATTTGCCAACGGGTACAAGCTCGTCGCCATTCCAAACACCAAAAGTAAAATCAGAGTAAAACGAAGATCGTTTGCCGTGCCCGCGTTGGGCATACATAAGTACAGCATCGACGATAAAAGGGTCGCGCTTCCATTTATACCATAATCCCTTGGGCCTGCCCGCGAGATAGGGGCTATCAAGCCGCTTGATCATGCAGCCTTCAATTGCTTCTGCTGAGCTGGGCAAAACACTTTCTTCCGGGCGAGACCGAAGGAGCTCAAGTCCCTCCCAACTGTCGAATGACAGGAGTGGCGACAAATCGATACGTGGCGAGTGTAATCTCGCGATGAGCCCTTCTAAGATTATGCGTCGCTCGCAAAAGGGGCGATC
>CAIRGA010000100.1 GCA_903877935.1 uncultured Hyphomicrobiales bacterium | reverse complement strand
GCTCTGGCTTTCTCAGAACTATTAGCCCGTATACATCTTGCAAAGTCAGCTTGATTCCAATTTTTTTCCCAATAAATTATTTGGGATTACGTCAGACTGCAGTAAGCTAATAAAATTAGGGGCTGGCCTAGATAGGGTTACAGTATTGTGAGATTATTCCATTTAAGGAGTGCAGCCAAGAGGTTGCTGGCAGGGCGATGATTGAACCGCCATTCGCATTCTTTCAGGAATAGATAGAAGTGCTGTTTAGGCACGCCGTTGTAACGCCTCAGGTGCCGTTTAGCCTGGTTCCAAAAATTCTCAATTCCGTTGATGTGGCTTTTCTCTTCGACGAATGTCTCCGAATGATTAATGCGAACATGTCGGAATTCCGAGACATCCAGAACGTCGTAGGAGCGGAAGCTGTCGGTATAGACGATGCTGTCCGGTTGAATGCGGTCTCTTATAATTCCCAGCAATGTCTGAGACTTAGCATCCTCGATCATGACTGTGTAAACCCTGCCACCACGCTTGAGGAGACCAAAGACCGGCACCTTTCCGGCGGCCCCTCGTCCTCGTTTGCCCTTTCGAACGCCGCCAAAATAGCTCTCATCAACCTCAATCTCCCCAGCAAGGAACGGGGCCTCGGCAGCCATTTGCTCGGCGATCATTTCTCGAAGTTTATGAAAATAGAGCGTTGCCGTATGCCGGTTCACACCGACCAATTCGGCCGACGTTCGAGCCGTTGCGCCCGCTACAAATTGCTTAATCAGCTCTACTTGAATACTTGGGAGGAGTCGACTTTTTCGCCTTTCGATAACCATCTGATATAAATAGCCTTTTTCAGCTATCTAGGCCAGCCCCTAAAATTATTATTACTGTTCGTAAATTTATGCTGGTCTTATGTCGGACAGTTCATGTCGTCCTTTGCGCGAAAAATTCGGCCGAATGTGAGATACATTCGCTTCAAATTGTATCGATTACGGAGCTGCCTTATGAAAATCACATACGATTATGTCATCATTGGAGCAGGATCGGCAGGGTGCGTTCTCGCCGGGCGCTTGAGCGAATCCGGAAAATACTCCGTTTTACTAATCGAAGCAGGCGGCAGTGATGCTAAGTTTTGGATTAAAACTCCAATTGGCTATGGAATTACTTTCTTTGATAAAAAGGTAAATTGGAGATTCAATTCAGTTCCCGACAAAGGATTATTAGATAGAACACTATATGTTCCCCGTGGAAAAGTAATCGGCGGTTCTAGTTCAATTAATGCAATGGTTTACGCCCGCGGCGCCAAAAGTGATTTTGATGATTGGCGCGATGCGGGAAATCCTGGATGGGGATGGGATGAAGTTAAACCCACTTTCGAAGCAATCGAACGAAGGGTTACTAAAGATGGAACCGAATTGGGTTCAGGGCCGCTTACCGTTTCTGATCGGCAGAATGATTATCATCCGCTGAAGCGCTTTTTTACGAAAGCGGTAAAACAACTTCAGCTTGCGTCAGCTGACGATGGTGTGGCACAGGGTGAAGAGGGATTCGGTCCTTATTTAATCAATACTCGCAATGGCTTACGGTGTTCATCTGCCGACGCATTTCTGCGTCCGGCTTTAAGTCGAAAAAATTTACATGTCGAAAAATACGCGCATGCAACAAAAATTTTGTTCGAGGGCACACAGGCAGTTGGTGTTGAATTCATACAAAACAATCAAACGCGCACCGTAAAAGCAACGCGAGAAATTATACTTTCAGCTGGCGCGATACAGTCACCGCAACTACTTCAAATTTCAGGTATTGGCCCTCGCGATCTACTAAAGCAATATGGAATTAAAGTTGTTAAGGCTCTTGATGGGGTTGGTGCGCATCTCCAAGATCATCTCGGTGTCAATTACTATTACCGAGCAACAGAACCCACCTTAAATGCCCAGCTCGGTACCCGGTTGGGCCAATTAATAGCTGGCATTAAATTCTTATTGACGCGTAAAGGCCCACTGACCTTAAGCGTCAACCAAATGGGAGGACTAATACGATCATCTAAAGAATTAACTCGTCCAGATCTTCAAATCTATTTCAATCCACTCAGTTATTCGACCGAAGTTGCGGGAAAACGTAGACTTACGAAACCTGACCCGTGGCCCGGCTTTATTTTAAGCTTTAATTCATGCAGACCAACAAGTACCGGTTCTGTAAAAATAAATTCCGCAGACCCTTTTACTATGCCAGATATCGATTTTAACTATCTCTCGACCAATCAAGACCGCGAAGATGTTATTGCAGGCGCACGGTTTATTGGAAAGTTACAAAATAGCCCAGCGATGCAAGAACTGATTGGTGCCGAGCCGATTTTTGATCCATCCAAGGCAAGTGATGAGGCCATTATTGCCGATTTTCGCAAGCGGGCGGGATCGGTTTATCATACATCGTGCACCTGTCGTATGGCACCGGAAGCGGATGGCGGCGTCCTTGATTCAGAGTTAAAAGTTCATGGAATCAAAGGCTTGCGCGTTGTCGACGCATCGTCATTTCCGAATGTTACATCGGCCAATACCAATGCGCCGACGATTATGCTGGCGTGGCGGGCGGCTGAATTTATTCTGAGAGATGGGGAGCGGGGTAATGGATAAGATTAAAAAGCTTGAAACCTTCACCAATGAATATGTTGGCTTTGTAAAAGCCACTTCAGAGTCAGGTCTTACGGGCTGGGGTCAAGTATCCACCTACAATTCCGACATCACATGCGCAATATTCCATCGTCAAATTGCGCCTCACGCCTTAGGCACTGATGCATTAGATTTTGAAGATACTTTGAACCTCATAGGTGAGAAAGAACATAAATACCCCGGCTCGTATTTACGGCGGGCAATGACAGGTTTGGATACTGCTTTATGGGACCTCAAAGGTAAAAGGGAAGAAAAACCGGTCGTCTCATTGATCGGTGGGAAGCCAGGAAAATTACGGGCCTACGCCTCCTCGATGAAACGGGACATCACACCGGAGGATGAGGCTAAGCGTTTCTTAAAGCTCAGAGATGATTACGGTTTTGACGCTTTTAAATGGCGTGTAGGGCGCGAATGCGGACGCGATCAGGACGAATGGCCGGGGCGGACGGATGCTGTGGTGCCGGTCGTCAGCAAAGCCCTCGGTGACCATGTTACTAAATTAGTGGACGGCAATTCTTGCTATTCACCAAAAAAAGCGATCGAAGTTGGCAAATTACTGATTGATCATGGTATTAGCCATTTTGAAGAACCATGTCCTTACTGGGAATATGAGCAAACCCGCGAAGTAGCGGAAGCCTTATCGATTGATGTGACGGGTGGTGAGCAGGACTGCGAATATTCAACCTTCAAGCTGATGATGGATATGCATGCGGTAGATATTGTTCAGCCCGACATCATGTATATCGGCGGCCTGACACGGACGCTCAAGATTTGTGATATGGCTGATAAAGCAGGATATAAGATTACACCGCACGCGGCCAATTTATCACTGGTGACCATGTGCACGATGCACTTGCTGGGCGCTATTCCTAATGCAGGAAAATATCTCGAATTCTCGATCGAGGGGCTCGATTACTATCCTTGGCAAGGCGATCTATTTTTAGGCAACCCTTACAAAATTGAAAATGGTATGGCGACAATACCGGATGCCCCGGGCTGGGGCGTTGAAATCAACCCGGAATGGCTGGAGAGCGCCACCTATGCGGTGTCAAGTATAGACTAAGTATAATTGCTTGCGTTTGAGGCAGATAAGGCCAGTGGTTGGAGTGAATAAGGCCAGTGCTTCGAGTAGTTAACAGGGCGCTTCCGATAAAGATTAACCTAACACATATTGCCGCGTTGCTTCCGGATCATCCTGCGTCACGTTGAGGCGCGAAAGCTCCTCCCAAACCGCCTCGGGAATGGCCGTGCTTGCCCACTCCAGAGTCTCACGCACGCGCTCGGGTTTTGATACGCCGCAAATGGTTGCCGAGACCCTCGCATCCCGCATCGAGTATTGAAGCGCGACGGGACCCGTGGCGACGCCATGCTTGGCACAAATCGCTTCGACCTGGCGAACAGGATTAAGCATCGCGTCGGTTGCCACCTGATAGGCATAACGCTGATAATTCGCTGTCCCTTTGGCGAACACGCCACCAGCATAGGGAGCGGCATTGAGCACCGCAATTCCGTTGGCATGCGCATAATCGATTAGTGCGACGGCATTGTGATTAACGGCGGTGAACCGATTATGGGTAATCAACGCATCAAAGGGATACTCTTTCAAAATGGGCAACATGACATCCACATTGCCAGCAGCAAGGCCTACGGCTTTGGCCAAACCCTGTTCCTTCATTTTGAACAATTCATCAATCGATCCACCCTTCGCCGTAATTTCAGTCAGCGAATTGGCGTGTTCGGGATCATGCAAATGCAACAGTTGAATGTGATCAACACCAAGGGCTGTCAAGCTTTCCTCAAGCGAACGGCGTGCGCGAGATGCATCAAAGCCATTTGTTTTAAAATCACGATCCAATTTCGTTGAAATAACGAAGCCATCAGGTAGGCCACCACGTTCACGGATCACATGGCCAATCCGTTCTTCGCTTCGACCAGTGCCGTAATTGCGCGACGAATCGAGAAAATTGACTGAGCTATCAAAGATGGCGCGTACGGTATCATAAGCGCGTTCTTCACTCACCGAATAGCCGTAGGTTTCGGGCATATCGCCGATGCCGGATGTGCCAAAACAAATCGGGGAAACATGAAGACCTGTCTTACCGAGGGCGATACGTTGGTCAGGAGTAAAGGCCATGATCAAAGCTCCATTTATGTTGGCTTTTAAAATCTCGTCTCATGAAAAAGGGCGGGATTGCTCCCGCCCTTCTGAAGTCTAACCCTCAGCGATATTAACCGCCGATGCAGGTGTCGGCTGTCTTTGGTGTGCAGACGTCAAGACCCGTGTAGGTTGGATCCTTAGGCATGCCTTTGCCATCCTTGATGTCCTTCAGGATGTACATAGCCTTGTAGCCCATTTCGAATGGACGCTGGCCAACCTGACCGGCCGAAAGACCCTTTTTCATGAGGTCGATCTGAACAGGGAGCGTATCGGCAACAACGAGAGCGAGCGAGCCATCAGCAATCTTGCCCTTATACTTCTCGGCAACCTTCGTGTAGGCATCTGGCAGGAACTGCGGGAAGCCACCGGTTGGCGTGAACGCATCGAGGTTTGGCATCTTGCCGAGGATGTCTTCCATCTGCTGGTTAGCACGAGCGAAATCGTCATCCGTATAGAGTGGGCAACCTTCTGCTTCCTTCCAGCCGCCTTGGCCGGTCAGACGATCGCCAGGAGCTGCTGCGCTTGCCTTGCCAGCAAGCGTATCGCGAATACCCTGCATACGCTCATTGTGGTTCGAAGCTGCTGCGCCGCCCGACTGAATGCAGATCGTGCCGCCCTTTGGCTTGATTTCCATCACGCGCTTGGCGATGTTCACGCCGATTTCGTAGTTGTGCGTGCCAACATAAGCTGCACGAAGGCCCTTGTCCTTTTCGAGAATGTCAGCATCCCAGGTGATGACTGGAATGTTCTTTGCCTTTGCACCCTGAAGCGCGTTTGCAATGGCTGCAGCGTTAGCTGCCGAAACCGCGATACCGTCAACACCCTTGGTGATCAAGTCAGCAACGATCTGCGCTTCTTCATCGCCACCGCCGTGTTCGCCAGGGCCGATATAGAGGCACTTCACTGCGCCATTGAGTTCCTTCTCGGCCTTTTTGCAGCCTGCGAGGCCTTGGTCGAAGAAGGGGTTGTTCATGTTCTTAGGAACAAGAGCGAAGGTATAGGTCTTGCCATCAGCCGAGGCGCCTGAAACGCCAGCCATAAGAGCACCAGCCACGACGGCCGAGCTTACGAGATATTTCATCATTGGTCTTCCTCCAGTTTGCTTTTAACTACGCTTGTGATGCCCTATTGCGGG
>CAIRGA010000099.1 GCA_903877935.1 uncultured Hyphomicrobiales bacterium | reverse complement strand
AGGAGAAACTGAAAAAGATTCTCACCTATCACGTCTTGGCCAAAAAAGTCATGGCAGCCGATTTAAAAGGCAAGATGCTAGACGAAAAAACAGTCGAAGGTAATATGGTCAAGATTGATGCTCAGGGCATGGATGTCAAAGTTGGTACTGGTATGGTTACAATGGCAGATATCGCTGCTGATAATGGCGTTATCCACGCTATTGATACGGTTCAAATTCCAAAATAAAAATAAGCCCTTCCAATTGACTTTGCGGGCACAGTATCGCCATTTTGTGCCCGCATCATCTTATTCCAAATCGAACGTGCGCAATTTAGAAAGCGCTAAGCCTCGCGCACCGTCCATCGGTGAATGTCACTTTCTTGGCCAATCAAGGCAAGGCCTGAGGCAATCGATAAAAGTTGATCTCCCGTTTCCAAGCGCTCCTCACCAAACCGGTTAAAGCGGGCTTTAACCGCGGGCACGAACGAACTTCCGCCTGTTAAAAATACTTTATCAATATCGCTGACGGTAAGGGCTGCCTGCTCCAGCGCCAAATCAACGGCTTGGTCAATCTTTTTCAGATCCGGTTCAATCCAACGTTCAAACTCTGCTCGCTCGATCGTGGCGTCGATATCAATTCCGTCACTATGAAAGGAAAGGTGCGCCTGCTCGTGATGGGAAAGCGCCAGCTTCGTTTCCGAAACCGCTTTATAGAGCGGATAGCCAAGATCGTTCTCGATGATCGTGATCAGCATCTCTAATGGTTCCGGTGAATCGCTCGCATTGGCGAGTTGGCGTAACTCACGAATTGTCGGACCCGCTTTCATAATGGCGAGCTGATGCCACGCCGCAAAATTGGCGAAATAGTGGATAGGAATATCAAGCAACTTGCCAAAGCTCTTATATTGGCTGCCCTTGCCCAGACGGGGCGATATCACATTGTCGATAAGGCGGTAGTCAAAACGGTCGCCGGCAAGCCCCACGCCGGTCCGAGCAAGCGGTATGCCGCGCAATCCCTCGTCGCTCAACGAAAACCGGACAATAGAGAAATCGCTGGTACCGCCGCCAAAATCAGCGACCAAAACTGTCGCGTCTTTTTCCAACCGCTGAGCAAAATAGAACGCGGCGGCAACCGGTTCATAGACAAAATGCACATCCTCAAACCCGCACCGTGCCAGAGCGGTTAAATAGCGAGACTGTGCCAAGGCTGCGTCGGGCGCATGTCCGGCATAGGCAACCGGCCGTCCTATCACGAGCCTACCTGACGGCTGAGAATGGAAAGGCTCGCTCTTCGACAATAGGCCTTCAACAAACGCCGCCATTAAATCCTCGTACCGCCAAGGGCGACCGTAGATAGCGGTGGAGCGGAACGAGCCACTGGCAGCAAAGGTCTTGAAGGATTGCAAGAAGCGGCAATCCATTGGATCGGCGAGATAACGGTCTACGGCCCAAGGCCCTATCTCTATCTGAGTCTCGTGATCCGATTTAAAAAAACTTAAAGCGGAACGACAAACGGAATCGGTCAAACCATCGTGGATGAACCGAGCGGTTTCTACCCGTCCTTCGGACCCCACCATAGCGGCTACGGAATTGGTTGTTCCAAAATCCAAGCCTAGACTGACCTGAACCTCATCGCCAAAAGCCTTAGAGGGCGGTCGATGAGCCGTATCTTCCATCGCCATCGGGTAGCTTTCTGCAGGTGAGCGTGAAAAAGGAAGGCGATATCAGCCGTTTAAATGGTTAATAAAACGTTAATTCAATGGTTTGTCAGGCGATGCTGTAGCAGCGTTTAAGCTCAAAGGTCAGTGAGCGCAGCCCTATCCGTCTGTCTTTTGCGGAAAAGATAATAAATACAACTCCCTGCACCAATCACCGCCAGTGAGAACGCAATCGGAGCCTCGTGGTTCTCATTGCTGTCAACAACCGCTGCCGCCGCCGCCATCACTGCGAGCCAAATCGCCCCCACGCTCACGAACAAGGCGACAAGGCCATCGCTGGCGGAGGTTTTGCGTTGCTCAATCTGCCGCGCAGGTGCACGCAACGTTGCAGCCAGTTGCTCGCACCGTTGCTTCCACTGGTCGCGTTGCGTGGTCATTTCCGTGAGGTTTTGGGTCCGCACCACCAGCTCTTCTTCAAGCGTTGCGCAACGCTCCTCAAGCGATTTCAGCTCTTCGGCCACCGCATCAGGCACGGCCACGTAAGCGAATGGCGGCGTTACCGGTGCGCT
>CAIRGA010000098.1 GCA_903877935.1 uncultured Hyphomicrobiales bacterium | reverse complement strand
GCATTGACCTGACCCGTCGAAAGGCCCGTGACTTGCGTCGTCGAAAGTGCCGCCATATCCCCAACACTGAGTGCCGAGATCTTATCCGTGCCGATCGCGCCAAGCTGGCCAGCCGACAGGGCCTTCACTTCACCCGTCGTCAGTGCAGCCAATTGCGTCGTCGTCAGACCCGCAACCTGCGTCGTCGAAAGGCCGCCCATCTGGGCCGAGGAGAGGGCCGCAATGTCGGACGTGTTCAGCGTCGATAAATTACCCGCGCTGATCCCGCCCAATTGCGTCGTCGTTAAGGCGGTAATCTGGGAGGTGTTGAATTGCGCGAGTTGTGCACTCGTTAAGTTAGATATGACCGAAGAAGCGAGGCCGGAGACGGCTCCAAGGGACAGCGCCTGAACGTTATCGGTCGACAGGGCATTAAATTGCGCAAAGCTAAAGCCATATGCCTGGCTCGCACTCAGAACGCGCGCCACCGCCGGCGTAAAATGTGAAACTTGGCTCGTCGTGAGTACCGCGACCTGCGTGGCCCTAATGGCGATACCCTGTGAGGAGGTGAGAGCGCCGATTTGTGCGTCGGTGAAGGCCGTGACTTGGCCCGTGGTCATGGCTCCGACTTCGGCCGTCGACAGCGCTGAAATATCGGCCGAGTTGAGGTTGTGAATTTGCGCCGTCGTTAGGGAGGCGAACTGGGTACCGCTTAATTTTCCAATCTGAGTAGCAGTGAATGCATTCACCTGGTCGGTATTCAATCCCCCAAGTTGGGCGGTCGTCAGGGCGGTTAGCTGCGCGGACGTTAAATTGCTCAATTGATTGGACTGAAGGGACGCGAAGAGGGTGGGCGAGAGCTGCGCGAGCTTGGTGGACGATATCGAAACAATGGCGCCGGAACTCAGCAACGATAGGTTCGTACCCAATGCCGACAATTCGGCCGTGCTCAGTGCGGACACCGCCTGGGACGTCAAGCCGGACACCTGACCCGTCGACAGCGACGCGATTTGCGTTGTCGATAAGACAGCGGCATTCGTGGCGACGTATGAATTAGCGTCACTCAACAACGACAGGGGGTAGAACGAACCTGACATGGACCCTACTTTTCGATCAAGCTAAACACGCAACGCGAAACCCTTGACGCCTTCGCACCTCTTTGCGCCAAGTCACAGCAAAATTCAGGCCAAGTTGATTGAGGTTATCCTGCGGCAAGCCTTTAGCGTCTCGGATTGTTTGGGGCACCCGCCTCCCCGGACACCCGTCCGCGGCCCCTCCGCGGCGCGTTGCCGCGCGTCAAAGTCAATCGGATCGGGAGGGCGCACTTGGCCGCCATTCGTCACGAAAAATCGAGAAGATAAGAAATATAAGAAATAATTCCTAAATAATAAGAAAAATTTCATAAACTAGACGCAAGAATCGATTTTGGCAGAACGAACCCAATTTACTCCACGCGTCAGACAAATAATTAAAAAATATAATATTTCGCTGCTAATTGACTGTAATTTACAACTAGCTTGATCAATATCCGATTGGTCTGCGGCAGGTAAAAACAACGCTGATCGCTGGCTCCGCCACCGCACACGCCCAAATACGTGACTGGCCTTTAGACAAATTCCTACAACCTCCTGATATCCATTAACGAAAAGCAACGTTTCTTTTGACGAGTGGCATAGAATTACATATACTTTAAGTTGTCCAAAATTGCTTTGAATTTTGGTTCGTCACTGGAACGCGGCACAACGCCAAAAGGCCACGAATATGCGCAATATCATCGATATTTTGTGGAAACGGGATAATAATACCCCGGAAACACAGGCTGGCGACGCTGCGGAAGCTGCCTTCGCCCTTCTCGATGCTGCCCCCGAACTGGCGGAACCAGAATCAGGACTTGATTCGATTCAGCGTCTTGGCCAGGAAAACGAGACGTTCCGCCTGCTTTTTTTCAGCGCACAAAATAAAATTGATGAGCTCGAAAAGCTTAAAGTTGCCTTTGACCAGCTCAACGGACCTCTCGAGCGCAATTTGCGCACGATCGAAGGCCTGAAAATTGAAAATACGGGTTTGCGGTCCGGTCTCGTCGAGGCGCGCGATAAGATTACGCTGCTTCGCAACGATGTTGCGGCCTTTGAGCGCAAGCTTGATGAGCTCGACAATGAGAAGCTGGCCCTCGCCCAAGATTTGCGGGCCTCCCGCGAAACGATCACCGGTCTTGACGCCGTGCGGAGCGAGCAAGCTCAGGAATTGACGGAAGCGCGCAGCAAATTGCTCGAATTCGAGCGCCAATTGCTCTACGCGACCGAATATCAGAAGTCGCTTGAGCAGGATCAGCAGACCGCCCGTGACATGATCGTCACGAAAGACACGCAAATTGCCCAGTTTGATGCGGATATTACCCGTCTCAACGAGACAATCGCGCTACTTGAAGGCGAAAACACCAATCTCTCCGAAACATTGTCTGGCCGCGTTGACGACTTCAACCGCACCTCGCGCCGCCTTACCGAGGTTGAAAACGACCTCGAATCGACCAGAAATCGCCTCAACCATACCCGTACGCTGCTCAACGAGACGAAGAACGAGCGCAAGGCACTGGCCGACCAAATCGACGAAATCAACGCCCAATTCCAGGCCGAGAAGATCTCGCTGACCATGAAGGTCGACGCGATGCAGTCGCGCGTCACGCTTGGCGAGCGCTTGCTGACCGAGGCCCGCAATGCGCTGATCGCTAAGACCGATGAAATGCGGACGGCTGAGCGTCGTATCCTCGAAAACAACGTGGCCGTGACGAGTTTCGAGCAGCGTCTTTCAAAGCAAAAAGCCACGATCGACGGCTTGGAGCGTCAGGTACGCGAATTGGAGCAATCCCGCGTCACCCTGATCGAACGCGCCAATACGCTGACCAAAAACCTTAAAGCGCGCGACACGGCATTGGCCAAACTGGATGACCGTATTCCGGTCCTTATGGGCCGCATCGATCAGCTCGAATCCATGGCAGAGTCAAACCGGGCGACTTATCAATCGCGCGTCGACGAGCTAACAGCCGCGCTCGAAACCGAGCGTATGGCACGTGCCGTAGCCGAAGGCGCACTCGAAATGGCGCGTAAGGAACGCGGTGCATTGCAGCGCGAATTGGTCCGCTCGGAAGGCGCGCCACGGGTCACGGAAGTGGCCGATACGGTGCTCGACCTCAGCGCCAAGCTCGGACAACAAAATAGTGCGGATGGCACCACAGGCTGATTTTTAGAAATTTTACAACCTATTGAAAAGCAAGGGATTTTAAAGATTCCCTTGCTTTTTTTTGTGAAAATTTTAAAAATTTGTTTAAGGTCAAAGTTACCCTATTAACAAATCAGTAAACAAGGCGCAGTATCATCAAGACGTTTTCGAACGTCATTGAAAGTAAATGCCTTGAGTAATGCCATGTATACGGTCGCAGAGAAACGTCGCCAGAAAAGCGGCAAGACCTATTACGTTGTTTATCTGGGAACGCGTGTGGTCATCATGACCTATCACCGCGATACGGCGATGGAATATCTTGAATTAAACAAGACTATTACGACCGCTGCTTAAGTGCGGCTGAGACGCCCGCGCCCCGGCAGTGATTGCCGTCGATCCCGCAATATGCAGTAATCGTCTGTAGGGGCGAGATCGTCCCAAACCCATCTTTGATAAGGAACGACCCCAATGGCTAAAGGCTATATGATTTCGTGCTACCGTTCGATTTCCAATCCCGAAAAACTTGCCGATTATGCCAAGCTCGCGGGGCCTGCCATTTTGGCGGCGGGAGGAACATTCTTAGCGCGCGGCACGGCCTCGAAAGCCATGGAAGACGGGATTATGGACCGTACCGTCATCGTCGAATTTGAAACACTAGAAGCCGCGATGGCGCTTTATGACAGCCCTATGTACCAAGAGGCCGTGAGGGCTCTCGGCGAGGGATCCGTCGTACGCGATATGCGGATTGTTGAAGGCGTCTGATCGTTACACGGGACCGCCACGGTCTTTATTGGGCGAGAACGGTGATGCTGATCCGCCGATTGCGCGGATCAAGCGGGTTTTCCGCATTGAAGGCTTCGCGGTCCGCGACGCCTTCAATCTTCATGAACCGTTTCTCGTCTATTCCCTCAGCATTGAGGAAACGACGCGTTGAGTCGGCGCGTTGAGCCGACAAGCGCCAATTGTTCATCTTGTCCGCCTGGCTATAGGCGAAACCGTCTGTATGCCCGCGAATGGCGACTTTGTTCGGGATATCCTTGATAGATTTAGCAACATCCGCCATCACTTCTTGCGCTTTTGGCAAGAAGTTGGTGGTGCCAATGGCAAACATGGCAAAATCCGACTGATCGATGATTTCAATCCGAAGCCCTTCTTTATCACGGACGAATTTCATCTGCCCGGCGATTTTCTTGAGATCCGGATTTTGATCAAGCGTGGCCTTGATGTCTTTTTCAATCTTTTCAAAAGCCTTTTGGTCAGAGGCCGCAGCCGCTGCCTTTTTCTGCTCTTCGGTCATCTCACCAGGCGTGGCTTTGGGTTGATCGCCGCTTGCCTGTCCGGCATCGGCCTTGCCTTGCCCCTCGGCCTCGCCAGTCTTCGACGTGCCGGATTTTCCCTCAGGATCCTTCGTCTTGGCGCCGGTGCCGGATTGGGACGAGTCCCCGCCCGCCTTTTTGCCATCGCTCGAGCCGGATTTACCAACGCCTTCGTCGTTCTGCTCGGTTTGCGATTGAACGCCCTCGGGGGCTTTATTGCGGTCGGTCGATTCCGTCGAGGCAACCGGAACAACCGGCTGCATCATATTGTTGGACACCGCCGGATCGGGAAAGCCATCGGTTTCGCCAATCGTTTTACCCGTCATCAAGCCTGCGGTACCGGCAACATTGCTCAACGTCAGTAGGCTGGTTTTGGCTCTGAAATATTCGCCAAGCCCCTTGCGCTGATCCTTATTGGTCGCGCCCAAAAGCCACATCAACAAAAAGAACGCCATCATCGCGGTCATCATGTCCGCGAGCGCAATTTTCCACGCGCCACCGTGGCCGCCGCCATGACCGCCAGCGACTTTCTTGAAAATGATCTCGGGTTTCGGTTCGGCTGCGCCGTCTTTAGGCTTTTCGCTCATTGCGGGGCCTTTAAGGCAGGTGCCGACTTATCGCCGTCACGATACAGCAATGTCATGCTGATGCGGCGGTTTCGAACATCAAGCGGATCGGCGCCATTATAAGGTTCGGTATCGGCGACACCCTCAACGCGCGCCATTTGGCTTTCTGGAACGCCTGCGCGCATCAACACCTGACGCGTGCTTTCGGCACGTTCGGCGGACAAGATCCAATTATTGCTCTCGCTATCCAGTGCATAGGCTAGACTATCGGTGTGACCACGGATCACCACCTGATTGGGTAATTCGGAAATGGCGGTTGCCAATTGGCTAATGAGGGCGGAAGCGCGCGGCAAAACCCGCGTTGTGCCAACCGAGAACATCGAAAAATCGGCTTTATCGACGATTTCGATCCGCAACCCGTCTTTGACCTTAACGAATTGCACTTGATCGGCAATTTTCGACAGACTTGCGTCTTTTGAAATCGCGTCGGTTACCTTCTTTTGCAACTCGTCAAAATTTTTCTGATCGGCTGCGGCTGCGGCTTGCTTTTGGGCTTCTTCGGTCTGGCCATTGCCGCCCGCGCTTTTCGGATCTTGCTTGTCGCCGTTTTTGGCCTGCCCCTCTTGCATGGCGCTGGTGGAAGCTTGTGAGCCTTCGCCCACATCATCGACCTGGCCGCCTTCGGCCGGACCTTTTGCCTCACCCGAACGACCCTCACCGTCTTTATTCTTGCCATCCGGGGACAATTGGCCCTGAGGCCCCTCGTCACGATCATTGCCGCCGGTCTCTGTCGTTGGCGGCATCACATTGGCCACGCTCGTCTGTGCGACAGAATCTGGCAGGCCTTCCGGATTGATCATCGAGCGGCCACCGAAAACGCCATTGGATCCGGCATTGCTGCCCATTTTGAGAAGTGGGGTCGATTTAAAATAGTCGGCAATCGCTTTGCGGGCTTCGGAATTGGTCGAACCCAAGAGCCACATCAAAAGAAAGAAGGCCATCATCGCCGTCATCATGTCGGCAAGCGCGATTTTCCACGCGCCACCATGGCCACCGCCATGTCCGCCAACATGCTTTTTGATGATAATAGGAAGGGGCTTTTCTTCGGCCTCTGCTGGGGCTTCCGGCTCCTTCTCCTTCTTTGGAGAGGCCATTTTTCTTACTTGCCTCTCAGACCGTCAAAGACTTCGCCAAAGTCAGGCTGGTTATGGTGGTTAATGCCCGAGCGGGCCGCTTCAATGACGAGCGGCTGCGGATGGCCGTGCAAGGTTGCAACGATCAATTGCTTGACGACGATATAGATTTCGCCGTCTTCGTCGATGATCTGCTTGAGGCGCCCGCCCATTGGTTCGATAACGCCATAAGCCAACAACACGCCCATGAACGTTCCGACGAGCGCGCTACCGATAAGAGCACCCAGAACGGCCGGTGGCTGATCGATCGAGCCCATGGTTTTCACAACGCCCAGAACGCACGCGACGATGCCGAGTGCCGGGCACGCACCAGCGGTTGCTGCAAGCGCTTCAACGGGCTTCAACGCGGCATGGTGATGGGCTTTGATGCCATTATCGAGCACTTCTTCAACCGCGTAAGGGTTGAGTGAGCCAGAGGAAATAACCATCAAACGAATGGTATCGGTAATCATATGGATCAACGCATGATCCTTAAGAAGCTTGGGGTATTCGCCGAAAATAGCGCTGCCCTCTGGGCTTTCAACGTGGGATTCAAGGGCCACCGGCCCGTCAACACGAAGGATCTTCAAGAGCTTGGACACGAGAAAAATCGTATCGAGGTAGTCTTGCTTCTTGTAGGTCGGCCCGGCAAATACTTTTCCAAGCCCGGCACCTACGCCTTTGATAACGTCCAAGCCATTGCCGACGAACATAGCGCCGATGGCCGCACCACCAATAGCCGCCAATTCGTGCGGCGCTGCTTCGATGATAGGCTCAAGATTACCGCCACTGGCAACGAACACGCCGAAAACGGCACCCATCACGATGACAAGACCAACAATACTGAACATACCACGCCCCGTTTGATTAGTTTTACCGCCAATTTCAAAAAAAGGCGGACGAACTGAATCGCTTTCAAAAAAACTATACGACTAACATTAGCACAATCGATCGATTTCGCCTTAAAATTGTAAGGGCAAATCCCTATTTCAAGGATCGGGCCATCACGGCTGATCTAGGCACGCCCAGCTCAGGCCCCTCCATTCCTACAATTTTCATGCCAGACGCCCCATTAATGAGGCAGCTTAACCTTAAGAACGGTCAATTTTAAGCGATTTACCCTATTAAGGGTTAACAGGCGGGCGAATTACTTCGAAAATCGGCGCAAATTCGATTTCATCGGCAACGGTCCAAATGTCCGGCTTTAAGGGCGAAACCTCCGACCGCATGCCATAGGCATAGGCCACGAAGGACTTGGAGGCCTTATATACGCGGGTCTTATCGAGCGCCTGCCCCTTTAATATGCTCCGGAACATCGGCTTCTTGTTCCGCTTCATCCCTATTTTTTCGTAATTACAGATGAAAAAGATATAGGATTCCAAAAGCAGGTCGATATCGGAAATTTCAACCGAATTGATAAATGTCAAAATCTTTTCAAGCAAAGCCAAGATATCGGCTGCGAGATCGTCGGTATCGTATTGCTCGGCCATGAGGGCGGCAAAAAACTTTGCGACCTCCTCGGGCGGCACATCGACGGCGAGAAACTTCTTGATCGCCTCGATCGCGACGATTTCAAAAACATATTGTGGAGGCGTATTGTTCGCTGCCATTGCTTTACCCTGTACAACACACCTAACTTATTGAGATTGTTCTTTACGAAACTTCTCTAACCACGCCGCCACGCGATCTTGAACCTTAGCGGCGTCTGTGACGGCTATTTTTTTACTCAAGAGATCGCGTTGCTTATGTAGGATATCTTGTCCAACGGCTACCGACAACGAACCCCAATAATATTGTTCTATAATATTTTCAAACCCAAAGTCGCTGGAATAGCTGCGCGAAAGTGCCGCAAGGTCGACATTTTTACCCGCTTCAGCGGTTTTTTGCAGCCTCTGCCGAGCCCAATCGAGGGTTTTGGGCCAGTTCGGCGTATCGACCGATGGCAGCATCAATTTTCGGGCAGCAATCGCTTTTTCATGCCCGGAAAGGGCCGCTATCGTGCACCAATGGAGAGCTTCAAGGTAATTTTGACCGACGCCGACGCCATGCCAGTAAAACAACGCCAGACGAAATTGGCCCTCGGCATTTCCGGCCTCAGCCAAGGCTTTGGTTAAGCCAACCGCCTCGTTGAAATGGTTTTCGCGGATCAGATCGTCGATTTTCTGAAGCTGTTCGGTGGCAACGACCGGTTCATCCGATGCACTCGCTTGACCTGACGCGATCGCCACGAAAACAATCGAGAAACATAAAAAGGCACTCAACCGCTTCATGAAGAACACTTCCGAACCAAACAACACAAACAGCGCCCAGACCTTGGGCGCTTCTTCATATAACGGATTATTCAAGAAATACTTTATATTTTAGGGGCCATCTCATCAGTGAAGCGGTAAAGCGAGTTCCGCTTTTAAACGAGAGGTTTGATCCGTCATTCCGATGGAGTTGCCAAAGAAGCCGACCTATGATCCCCTATCGGCTGGCTCATTCACGATACGGATTGGGACGAAGATGCTTAAAACACCGGCGGCGTTTGTTGTGCTCGTCCTTGCCTTGGTTGCAACCCATGCGCAGGCCGAAGATCGCAGGAGCGTTGAAAAGCTGCTGCAAGGGTGCCGATTTGAAGCCCTTCGACCGGCGCCCGTTCAAGACAGCGAATGGAGCGAAGCCTTCGAATGTCGGGATGCTTTGGCCGTTGCGGTCAAAGTGGGACCAATGCAGCCCAAGATGATGGCCTCTTGTGTGCCTGAAACCGTATCACCCCACATTGTCGCAAAAGCCGTGGTTGAATTTTTGGAACAAAACCCAGAACGCTACCGGGAGCGGTTTGATATTCGCTCAGCGGTCGCCCTTCATAGCGCTTGGCCGTGCCCGTAAAAGATTGCACTCCGTTCGACGCCTCGTCAGCTCAATAAGGCGTCGCGTCATTCTCCGGGCTTATTCTCCAGCAAGGTGAACCAAGGCCGCTTTGATCTCGGCACTCGGCTTAACAGCGATGCGCGCCGCCTGCTCCGGCGTTACAAGGTTTTGTCGCTCGAGCAAGACAAGCGCCGTCGTTAGCGGACTGATTTGTGCCGCCACCGACAATGAATCCGTCGCTGTCTCCGCCTTCTCATCCGTCCCGATGGCTTGACCAAACAGCAAGATCATGACGGTACGGCCGACAAGGTTCATCAAAATAGAGAACAAGATCAAACCGGCAAACATCGTCACAATGGCATTAATGCGTCCAAGCAAGGTGACCGGATAAAGATCCCCGTAACCGGTTGTCGTGAGCGTCACAAAGCACCACCACATCGAGGTAGGAATGGAGTCGAAGAAACGCTTATCTTCCGGAATAGCGGTACCCGTGATTGGATCGCTTGGGACATAGGTTTCTGCGGTGGCACCTGTTTGGGCCGCCACTGCATCAAGCGCAGCCTGGCCGTCTGAAATGGTAGAAGGCGCATATTGAACACCTTCAGCGTAATACATCACGCTGCTCGAAATCATGACGACTGCGAATAAGGTGATCAAATAAATATTGAGATTGACGATTAGCGGATTACGCTTTTTGCCAATTTGCTCGGACAGCATTTCCAAGGCTTGACGGGCCAATTTCAACACACGCAGCACGCGGAGAACGCGCATCACGCGCAACACTTTCGTGCCGCGCAAGGCCGAAGAATTTATGAGCAAAAGCAAAGACGGCAAGATCGATAGAAGATCAACCAAGCCCCAGAAACTGAAAACAAATTTCAATCGATGAGGTGCAAAGTAGAGATTTCCGATATACTCGACCGAGAAGACAATCAGCGTGATTTTTTCGAATATAGAAATATACGAGCCATAGACTTCGTCAAAATCCACAAGTGTCTCAACAGCAATGCCTATGCAGGACAGAAAAATGAAGGCCGCGATGAAGTTCTGAAATCTGCGGTAACCGACATAGGTAACATCGGTAAACATCCGCTCTAAGAAGTGCATGGCCCCGGTACGCATTTTAACTATCCTCACTCAACAAGCATCAGTATTGAAGCGTATAGCAAATTTGTCAAATAATCAGAGGAGAATATGGTTAATCGACCAGGCTGCAATATGAAACAGCGCATTCCAACTTGCCTCTATCACTCACAATAGAGACAGTTACTTGATGGCTAAGGATCAATGATCCTTTTTACGGTATTGCACTAATATTTTTATTCGACTGACCAGCCTATTGATTAGGCTGCGTGGCGACAGAAGACTAGGTGCAATGCTCGTGGTGAAATATTTCCAACCGGGTCTACCCTCATTTCTGCTTGTACCGCGTATGAACGCCGATCCTCTCGGATCGGCCAAGTATCTCGCATAAGCCCCGGAAGGATATCAAAAATGGCAACTGGAACCGTAAAATGGTTCAACTCCACTAAAGGCTTCGGATTTATCCAGCCCGATAATGGCGGCCCCGATGCATTCGTCCATATTAGCGCTGTTGAGCGAGCCGGCTTGCGTGACCTGCAAGAAGGTCAAAAACTCTCCTATGAACTGATAGCCGACCGCAAGAGCGGGAAAATGTCAGCTGATAATTTGAAGAGCATTGGATAAGCAGCCCGGCCCTCCGATCCTATCATCTCCCCGTCAAACCCCGTCTCGATCCCTCGAGACGGGCATTTTGCGTCTTAAGTCGCGTTTGCTCAGGCCTAAAATGACATCGTCAAAAAAGCTTTCAATAAGTGACGCAACGTCATTTTCTTTCGCACTGCACTATGCTAGGCCAAGCGCGGTTGTGCGGCTAACGGGGATCCGGTCGCTGCAACGGGTGCGTGTTCCCATAAGTTCACCATGGAGCGAGGGTAATGACCACCAGAATTCACGCCGAGCAACGGCATGAGCACGGTCGCAAGTCCAGCTATTTAACCCTTATGATTGGCTCAATCGGTGTCGTTTATGGCGATATCGGAACGAGCCCCCTCTATGCCTTCAAAGAATCGGCAAAGGCGGCAACGTCCGAACACGGTATTCAATCCGACGATATTATCGGCGTCGTTTCCTTGATAATCTGGGCGCTGACGATCATCGTGACGCTAAAATATGTCGTCATCATGCTGCGCGCAGACAATAAAGGCGAAGGCGGCACCTTGAGCCTTATGGCGCTTGCGCAAAATGCGCTCGGCCATAAACGCGTTCTGATCCCGATCTTGGGTATTATTGGTGCCGCACTGTTTTATGGTGATGCCGTGATCACGCCCGCAATATCGGTGCTATCCGCGGTTGAAGGGTTAAGCCTCGTTACGCCTGCCTTCGACCCTTATGTGGTTGGCATTAGCCTCGTCATTCTGATTGGGCTCTTTATTGTTCAATCCAGCGGCACCGCGCGCGTTGGCGCCTTTTTTGGCCCGACCATGATCTTATGGTTTGTTGTCTTAGGCCTTGGCGGCGTTATGCAAATTTGGCTGCATCCGGAAGTGTTGTACGCCCTCAATCCGGCGATTGGGCTACAATTTCTGCTCCACCATGGCATGAATAGTTTTCTTACCCTTGGTTCCGTCTTTTTGGCGGTGACAGGTGCCGAGGCGCTTTATGCCGATCTCGGACATTTTGGGCGTGGACCGATCCGCACAGCATGGCTTTACATCGCGTTCCCGTGTCTAGCGCTTAACTATCTTGGACAAGGCGCGCTCGTCATCGGCTCGCCCGATACGCTCGAAAATCCGTTCTTTCTCCTCTACCCTGATTGGGCGCTTGTGCCGATGGTCATTTTAGCCACGGTCGCCACCATTATTGCCAGCCAAGCGGTGATCACCGGTGCGTTCTCCTTGACCCAACAAGCGGTTCAACTGGGGCTTTTGCCAAGATTTGATATTCGGGCCACATCCGAATTGGAGCGCGGTCAGATTTATATTCCCGGCATCAACTGGCTCTTGCTGGGCGCGGTTCTTTTGCTCGTTCAGCTTTTTCGATCCTCAACGAGCCTGGCGGCGGCCTATGGGATCGCAGTGACGGGAACGATGGTCATCACCGTTATTCTTGCCTTTATCGTGGCGTGGAAATTATGGCGCATGCCGATTTGGTTGGCAGCCGCCATGATCCTGCCTTTTCTGATTATCGATCTGCTGTTTTTATCGGCCAATTTAATGAAGATTTTCGAAGGCGGATGGTTGCCGCTTCTGGTTGGCTTCAGCCTCATGGTCATTATGATCACTTGGCGCCGAGGCTCGGCCATTCTCTCGCAACGTACCCACCGTGATGAAATCGAGCTGAAGAGCTTCGTTGAAATGCTCGAAAAGCGGCCGCCTAATCGCGCCTCTGGCACAGCCGTTTTTCTAACCGGTCATGCCGGGCGTGTGCCGAGCGCTCTGCTTCATAATTTGAAGCATAATAAAGTGCTCCATGCGCAAAATGTGATCATGTCGATTGAAACGGCAGATGTGCCTTATGTTCATGCCCATGATCGCGCGATCGTTGAAAAGATTTCCGAGACCTTCTACGTCGTCAAATTAAAATTCGGCTTTATGGATGAGCCCAATATTCCAAAAGCTATACCGGCGCTCAAAAAATTGGGGCTTAAATTTGATGTGATGCAAACATCGTTTTTCTTGTCACGACGAATGTTAAAGCGGGCCGCGCATTCCGATATGCCGGGATGGCAAGATCACTTGTTTATTTGGCTCGCAAGGCGGGCGCATGACGCCTCGGCCTATTTCCACATTCCATCGGACCGGGCCGTCGAAGTAGGAACACAAATCGGCGTTTAAGCCGGCGTTATTGCCGGCTTAATCACAGGTTTACATTTCGAGATGACCCCCAAGCTCGACGACGTGGCCCGGAGGAATTCGGAAATAGTCGGTTGCCGTCATCATATTGCGATGCAAGGCGATAAAGAGCTTCGTCGTAATTGTATCCCAGAAGCTATGATCGCGTGACGTCAGGGTTTCGCTGCCAACGAAGAAAGACACTTCGGCAAGCTTGAAGCGGAATTCCTGAATGCGAAGCTGGGCTAGGACGCGAAGAATCTTTGGCTCTTCGAAGAAGCCGTAACGCAGCTTAACGACATGGAAATTACCGTCGAGATGGGTGATCTCGATTCGGTCACGATCGGGCACCGTTGGTTCTGAGACGAACTCCACCTTCATCAACAAGACGCGCTCGTGCAGAATCCGGTTGTGCTTAAGATTGTGCAACAGCGCGATTGGCACAACATCCGTATGCGCGACCATGAAAATAGCGGTCCCTGGAACGCGG
>CAIRGA010000097.1 GCA_903877935.1 uncultured Hyphomicrobiales bacterium | reverse complement strand
TAAGAGCGCGCCATTTCAACCAATTGCGGATCGACGGTGCGAATGCCATGAAACGTGTTGATGTAGATGGGGAAAAACACACCGAACGAAACCAAAAATAATTTGGCTTCTTCGCCTATTCCGAACCACACGATGACCAGAGGAATTAAAGCGAGGTTTGGAATATTGCGTACCATCTGGATCGTTGTATCGGTTGAGCGTTCCGACAACCGCGATAGGCCATTCGATAGCCCAAGCGCGAACGCGAGGGTGCCTCCGACGAGGAGACCCGAAAAAGCGCGTTTGAAGCTTATGGCCGCATTGATCAATAATTCGCCCGATAGCGTGAGCCGCCACGCCGCTTTTGCAACATCAGAGGGTGCTGGCAAAATCGAAGGCGGCAAGGCACCATAGCTTGCCGATGCCTGCCAAAGAACTAGAACAGTGAGGGGTAAAAGCCAGGGCACAAAGCCATTTGGCGATACCCGGACGAGGGAGACGAGCGTGTCTCTCTTCCGAGAAGAATGTCGCCCAGCCAAAAGCGAAAGCTCGCTCATTTGATCCTCACGACGCCGAGACGCGGATGCCGGTGCCACTCACACCGAATTCGCCCGGTGCGGTTGTGTGGCGGATGCCCGATCCGGTTTGGATACCGAGTTTCGGGAACAGCAATTCGGCGGTCTGATAGGCTTCTTCGAGATGCGGATAGCCAGAGGCGATGATGGTTTCGATGCCAAGCGCTTGATATTCGCGCAAGCGGGCAGCAACCGTATCCGCGTCACCGACAAGCGCTGTGCCTGCGCCGCCACGCACCAAGCCGATGCCTGCCCATAAATTAGGAGCGATGGTGAGGTTGTCGCGGCGACCACCACCATGCAGCGCACTCATCCGCTTCTGGCCGACCGAATCCGATTCGGCCGCGAATTTCTTTTGGGCCGCATCAATCGCTTCATCGGGCAAATGACGGATGAGTTTATCGGCGGCTGCCCAAGCTTCCTCATTGGTATCACGAACGATGAGATGAATGCGCAAACCAAATTTTACCGTGCGGCCAAACGCCTTAGCACGCTGGCGCACGGCATCAAGCTTCAATCGTATATCGTCCAGCGGTTCGCCCCATGTCAAATAGGTGTCGACATGTTCAGCAGCGACATTAATCGCGGCATCCGATGAGCCGCCGAACCAAATGGGCGGAGAAGGTTGCTGCACGGGCGGGAAATCAAGCCGCGCGCCTTTTACTTTTAAATATTTCCCTTCGAAATCGACCTTCTCACCGCGCAAGAGACGCGAATAAATGGTCAAGAATTCCGCAGTGTGGGCGTAGCGTTCGTCATGGGGCAAAAAGATTCCATCGCCTGCCAATTCGGTTGGATTGCCGCCGGTGACCACATTGACCAGATACCGGCCGTTGCTGATGCGATCGAGTGCTGCGGCTTGACGCGCGACATAAGTGGGGGATGCTACACCAGGGCGGAGCGCTGGCAAGAACACTAACCGCTCGGTATGCGCCGCAAGCGCTGCGGCCGTGATAAATGGATCATCGCACGATTTACCGGTGGGGATCAGCACACCCTTAAACCCCAACCGATCAGCGGCTTGGGCGATTTGTTTTAGATAGCTAAATTCAGCAGGTCGGTGCCCTTTGTCGGTGCCGAGATAAGAGCCATCCCCGCTGACGGGAATGAACCAGAAAATATCGAGGGGTTTTTCATTCGATGGTGAATGGAAAGGGGTGACGGACATTGTGCAATTCTTTCATTGGTGGTCTCAAGGATCTAATGCAACGAGAGCGGTGAACGCTTCGTTCGGTGTGTGGTAGTTTAAGACACGTCTTGGTCGGCCATTCAAGCGATCCTGCACGAGTTTGATCCGTTGTGGTGTGATCTCATCGAACGCTGTT
>CAIRGA010000096.1 GCA_903877935.1 uncultured Hyphomicrobiales bacterium | reverse complement strand
CGATTTTGTTTCGCGCTGATAGCCATGATCATCGCTCGGCTGCGTATAGGCCGGATGCGGCTCGTCTTCAAAAACCGGTTCGCGACGAAGCGTTCGCTCACGCATAACGGCGTTCCGGAATTCGCGCGGCAATCGGCGTCGGCTTCAACGCAGAAATCGCGTCCGGTATGGCAAACGTCACGATCACCCGCGTACCAGCACCGGGGCGGCTCATAACATCGAAATCACCATGATGATCCCGCACAATGTCGCGCACAATGCCTAAGCCCAAGCCTTGTCCGTCGGGACCATTTTCGCCGGCCAATCGACCCCGGAAGAATGGCTCGCCCAAACGCGCCAGATCTTCACCAGCCACGCCCATGCCATTGTCTTCCACCGTCAACCGAACCTTAGACCCATCGCGGCTCGCGCGCACCAGCACCGATCCTTCGGGTGCAAATTTAAGCGCGTTAGAAATCAGATTGATCAAAATCTGCCGGAAGGCGTGACGGCTGCCCACCAATACCGGCACGTCTTCTTCCACAATCCAATGCAAGCTCGCGCGCTGCGCTTCAACGTTGAGCCGCATAATACCAACGGTTTCCTCGATCAATTCCGCTAAATCAATCGCGTCCGATCCGGTTGAGATAATCTGCGCCGAAGGCTGAGGCGCCACCGTGCTTGTCATATCATTGACAACATCAAGCATATGCCGCGCCGACGTTCCGATAATACGCGCATAATCGCCACGCTTCGGATCATCCGTCGCAATAATCGCCGGATCGCCCAAGCAATCCGCAAAGCCGATAATGGCGGTCAGCGGCGTGCGCAATTCATGCCCAAGCCGAGCGGTTGAAAGCGACGGCGATGCCTCTGCCACAGGTAGTTCTACGTTTTCAGTCACTGGCCGATAATAGGCCAAGATTTCGCGTTTATTAGTCGTCGGATCCGTCACCGCACCCGATACGCGCAAGATAAAATCACGATAGGGATCAGGCCCCTGATGCCCCTCTGCCTGAGGCTCGCATTTAATCCGCACGCGCGCTTCCGCCATGGGCGCGCCATGCGATACATCGGAAAGCGCTTTTAAAAATGCAGGCCCACTGCCAAGATGCAACCGCTTGATTACCGTGCTGTCTTCAAGCTCCATGGGATTAATGCCAATCGCGCGACAAAACGCAGCATTCGAGCCAACCACATGGCCCTGCGCATCGTGCCGAACAACACCGATTTCGGAGAGACCCGTCAGCGCCCGCCAGCGATCATCCGCAAACCGCGCCCGCGCCTCGCTCTTCCGATCGCGTTTGACGAGATAAAGCGCACCACCCGCCATCGCAACAATCGCCAGACCTTGCGTCACCAAAAGAAGGACATCGCTTTTCAAACCACTCATGCCAAACGCAAGCATCAACGCGATGACAACAATACCAGCCGATATCGCCACACCGGCGCTACCTGTCAAAATCGCAGCTTCCAAAATGAGCGGCATCATCACACCGGCGCCCATGCCACCAGCAACAACAACCGGCAGCGCACACAGAATAGCGGTTGATACAGCATAGCCCACTTTAAGCCCGCCAAAGCGCGAAACCATTATGGCAATCATCGCTTGAAAGCCCAAGCCCGTTCCCACCATCAGCGCATGGCGCGGCAAGAGGCCCGGCAGTGCAACGCCAACGCCGATCAGAAGCAATCCGGAAAGACCTAAAGCAAGGCGCGTCGCGATAAACCAGCGATGCGCGGAAAAGCTACCATCCTGTCTACCCACCGAGCGATGCACCAGATCG